>CAZQKO010000080.1:0-11135 GCA_964593945.1 uncultured Pirellulales bacterium
ATGGGATGGAAGCGTACGGTGGCTTCCAGATATTCAGTACAAGCTAACTCTTGATAAAGGAAAGCTAAAATGAAGCTGATAATCGCATATATTCAACCACACAAATTACAGGATGTCAAAAAGGCCTTGTATAAAAATGAAGTCTTTAAAATGTCCGTGACTAACGCTCTTGGCTGTGGTGAACAGCAGGGTTATACCGAAAGCTATCGAGGTATAAAATTCGAGGTCAATCTGCTTAAAAAAGTCAGGCTCGAAATAACGGTCAACGAGGGCTTCGTCGAAAAGACTGTCGAAGCAATTGTTGAAGGTGCAAAGACAGGCCGGATTGGCGATGGCAAGATATTTGTTCTGGACCTGCAAGAGTGCATCCGCATTCGGACCGGCGAAAGAGGAGGTGCGGCAATAGGCTGAAAATAAAAAGTAATAGACAATGATATTGTATCTGTAGTAAGGTTTATCCGGATTTAAATGTGAAAATAAAATTTCTCTCTGAAAGGAACCAAATAATGACTCCAAAAGACTTTTTTGACTTTGCCAAAAAACACAGCGCAGAAATGGTTGATTTGAAATTCACGGATCTGCTGGGCACATGGCAGCACTGCAGCTTCCCTATCGATACATGGGATGAATCGACATTCAAGGATGGCGTCGGATTTGATGGTTCGTCCATCCGCGGCTGGCAGGGAATACACGTCTCTGACATGCTGGCTATACCTGATCCTGATACTACGGTCATCGACCCATTTTTTGCCAAACCAACGGTGAGTATTATTGCTAATATTGTTGACCCGGTCACAAGAAAGGACTATAGCCGCGACCCGCGTCACGTGGCGCGCAAAGGAGCAGAGTATTTAAAGAAAACCGGAATCGCGGATACCTGCTATATTGGGCCTGAGCCGGAGTTCTTTATATTTGACGAGGTGCGCTACGAGCAAAATCAGTACACGGGTATGTACAGGATAGATTCGGTCGAAGGAGCCTGGAATACCGCTCGTTTTGAGGAGCCGAACCTCGGATATAAGCCGAGCTTTAAAGGCGGTTACTTCCCGGTCAGCCCCACCGATACGTACCACGACCTGCGCGGCGAGATGGTCTATGGAATGCGAAAGGTCGGGATTGTCGTTGAAGCACACCACCATGAAGTGGCAACAGCCGGTCAAAGCGAGATCGATATGCAGTTTGCTGAGCTTGTAAAAATGGCAGATCAGTTTATGTGGTATAAGTACATCATCAAGAACATTGCCAGGCGAAATGGAAAAACCGTTACTTTCATGGCCAAACCCATCTTCCAGGATAATGGCAGCGGAATGCACTCACACTTCTCGCTATGGAAAGGCGGCAAGCCGTTGTTTGCAGGCAACGGGTATGCAGGATTGAGCGATATTGGATTGTTTTCATGTGGCGGTTTGTTGAAGCACGCACCTGCGATCCTGGCATTTGCGGCACCGACGACGAACTCTTATCGTCGGCTGGTTCCGGGCTTTGAGGCTCCGGTGAATCTTGTTATGAGCGCCCGGAATCGCTCAGCAGGTGTTCGCATCCCGATGTATTCAGACCGCCCAAAGGCAAAACGCCTTGAGTTTCGCTGTCCCGACCCAAGCTGCAACGGCTATATAACCTGGACGGCTATGCTTATGGCGGCGATAGATGGAGTTCAAAATAAAATCGATCCAGGCGAGCCGCTGGATCGGGATATCTACGAAATGACGCCGGAAGAATTGGCCAAATATCCCAAAACTCCCGGCTCACTGGCTGAAGCAATTGATGCTCTGGAAAAAGACCATAAGTTCCTATTGGCGGGTGGAGTATTCACCGAGGATTTAATAGAGACATGGATTAAATGGAAAAAGGAAAAAGAGCTTAATGAGATGGCCCTGAGACCGCACCCGTATGAGTTTCATCTGTATTATGATAGTTAGGAACTATTAATTGGTAATTGGTGACTGGTAATTAATCCCCTGTGGTGGATTTAACCATTTAACCAATCACCATTTAACCATTTTTAATTACTTTAAGAATTGGGTTGCGGGCGAGGCTTGCCCAAAGTATGCCGCATTGGCAAGATCGGCTGAAAGAGCTCGTCTCGGCGTAGGCCGGGCCGTAGCGGGGCAAGCCTTGCCCAAATATGGTTCTTAAGCATTGATCATAATATAACAGAAATCAAATATAGAAAAAGTGTGATTTTGCATATTCTTTAATACCTCCGGATTTTGTTGAGGAGCATCGGAAGATGCTTTTTTTACGCCAGCTTTTCATTATTAGAATGTCTACTTAGATTATTTATTATTCTAATACTGTTTATTAAAGCAATTTGCTCTCTAAGGTCTGAGAGTCAGAGTATAATATTTATAGTAAAGCTTTATCTTTTGAAGCGGTTGAATTATTAGCCCCTATATTGGGGGCGCTTTTATGGCATAAACCAGTATTATGATGCACCCGAACAAGGAAATCGACAAATATGCAGACCTGCTGCCACAGAGGCAGGGTTTATATGAATCTCGATATGAACATGATTCATGCGGGATTGGTGCTGTCGTAGATATTTTGGGGAAACGCGGCCATTCAATTATTGAATGCGGCAAGCAGATCCTGGTGAACATGCATCATCGTGGAGCGGCTGGAGCTGATGGGATTACAGGCGATGGGGCGGGGATCCTTTTCCAGATACCACATGAGTTTTTCTTTGTTGAATGTGAAGAAAAACTGGGCTTTTCCCTGCCGCAGCCCGGGCAGTACGGCGTAGGTATGGTGTTCGGCTCGCAGGAGACCAAACTTCGCGAGCAGTGTGACAAAATCCTGGAGTCTGTAATTGCATACTATGGATTGGCTGTGCTTGGCTGGCGAGAGGTGTCCACGACCAACGATTGTCTTGGGCAAATAGCATTGTCGGCTGAACCTTCTATCAAACAGATTTTCATAGATGGGGCAGGTTTTGGAGAGGAGAATCTCGAGCGGCGCCTGTACTTGGCACGCAGACGGATGGAGATGTTGGTGAAGAAGAAGTTCGGTGAGCAGGGCCAGGATTTTTATATAGCTTCGCTGTCGTGTAGAACAATTTGTTACAAAGGCATGTTTATGGCCTGGCAATTGTTCTCTTATTATCCGGATTTGTCTGATGAGCTCGTTAAATCGGCTTTGGCAATAGTCCATCAGCGCTACAGTACAAATACGTTTCCGAACTGGCGTCTTGCTCAGCCGTTTCGCTGCATAGCTCATAACGGCGAGATAAACACGCTCAGTGGCAACCGCAACTGGATGCGGGCCCGCCAGAAGCAAATGACCAGTGAGTTATTCGGGGATAACATTAGCGATTTGTTTCCGGTTCTAACGCCTGAGATGAGTGACTCCGCATGTTTTGACAGTACGCTTGAGCTTCTCGTTCAGGCCGGCAGAAGTATGCCCCATGCAATGATGATGATGATTCCCGAAGCATTCGGCTCGAAATATCATATTAGTACTGATAAACGCGCTTTCTATGAGTATCACTCCTCAGTAATGGAGCCTTGGGACGGGCCAGCGGCGATGGTATTTACAGATGGTCGGATAATCGGCGGAACGCTGGACCGCAATGGCTTAAGACCCTGCCGGTATTTGGTTACAACCGATGGCTTAGCCGTTATTGCCAGTGAAGCGGGAGTGGTGCAATTTCCATCCGAAAAGATACAACGAAAGGGGTGTCTTCAGCCGGGTCGAATGTTTCTTGTGGATACTGTTGAGGGAAGGATAATTACCGATAACGAGATAAAAAGCAAGATCGCCCGGCAAAAACCTTATCGCAGATGGCTGACGGAGAATAGGATTGAGCTTAGAGGATTATTTGATGCGCCCAAACTTGTCACAAGCGATCCACAAACCCTGAGCCAAAGGATGCGGCTATTCGGCTATACCAGCGAAGAGCTCAAGATGATTTTAACGCCCATGGCCCTGCATGGTCAGGAACCCGTTGGGTCGATGGGTAACGATACACCGCTTGCGGTGCTTTCTGATAAGCCAAAGCTATTATTTAATTATTTCAAACAGCTATTCGCACAGGTGACCAATCCTCCGATTGACCCACTGCGGGAAGGGCTCGTGATGAGCCTGATGACGTTTATGGGCAAAAAAAGGAACATCCTGGACGAGACGCCACAGCATTGCAGACAGCTTAAGCTGCCACATCCGATTTTGACTAATGAGGATATTGAGCGGCTGAAGACAATCAACCGAGACGATTTCAAGGTCGCTGCAATCAACGCTGTTTTCCAGCCTGATACTACCAATGCCGGTGCCGGTCTTGCTCGCGCGCTGGATGTATTGGTCGATGCTGCGGTGCAGGCAATTGCAGACGGGTCGTCACTTATTATTATTAGTGATAGTAGCACCTCTGAAACGATGATACCGATACCGTCACTATTGGCGACCGCGGCAGTTCATCATGGCTTGCTTAATCGCGGCCTTCGGGGCGAAGCGGGCCTGATCGTCGAGAGCGGAGAGCCAAGAGAGGTTATGCACTTCTGCATCTTGTGTGGGTACGGCGCCAATGCAGTCAATCCATACCTGGCGTTTGAATGTCTCGATGAATTACACCGCCGAGATGATCTACCAACTGATATGGAACCGACACAGATAGCAGATAATTATATAGCAGCTTTGAAAAAAGGCATCCTCAAGACTATGAGCAAGATGGGTATCTCTACGCTGCGAAGCTATACGGGTGCCCAGTTGTTTGAAGCTATTGGATTGAACAGTGAGGTTGTTGATAAATATTTTACCGGTACCAGCTCGCGAATCGGTGGAATCGGATTGAATGAAATCGCTGCGGAAGTCCTTGCCCGCCATGTCTCGGCATTTGAACAGCGCCCGGAAGGGGCGCTTGAATTGGATTTCGGAGGCGAATACCATTATAGACGCACCGCAGAACACCATCTATGGAATCCTACTACGGTATCTCGGCTGCAGCATGCCGTAATGAATAACGATGCAAACGCTTACGCTGATTACGCTAAAGCAGTCAACGATCAATCAACGAAGCTTTGCACGCTGCGCGGACTATTTGAATTTACCCCAGGTGAGCCGATCAATATCAATGAGGTAGAGCCAGCCAGCGAGATTATAAAGAGATTCTGTACAGGTGCGATGAGCCACGGCTCGATAAGCAAAGAGGCACATGAGTGCCTTGCTATTGCGATGAATCGCCTGGGTGCTATGAGTAATACCGGCGAAGGTGGCGAAGATCCATCACGTTATACGCCTGAACCTAATGGAGATTCGAAAAATTGTGCCGTCAAACAGGTAGCCAGCGGCAGATTTGGTGTCACCATCAACTACCTTGCGCATGCCAAAGAGCTGCAGATCAAAATGGCTCAGGGTGCTAAGCCGGGTGAAGGAGGTCAACTGCCGGGGCATAAGGTGACAGAGGGAATTGCAAAGCTGCGGTACTCTACTCCTGGCGTGACACTTATATCACCGCCGCCGCATCACGATATATATTCTATCGAGGATTTGGCGCAGCTTATATATGACCTTAAATGCAGTAATCCCGGCGTAAAAGTATCGGTCAAGCTTGTGGCGGAAGTTGGTGTAGGCACGATTGCAGCCGGCGTTGCCAAAGGTAATGCCGACGAAGTTCTTATTAGCGGCCACGATGGTGGAACCGGTGCAAGCCCGCTTTCTTCAATCAAGCACACTGGTTGTCCCTGGGAGCTCGGTCTTGCTGAGACACAACAGGTTCTTGTGATGAATGGATTGCGCGATCGAATCAGAGTGCAGGCTGATGGTCAGATGAAGACCGGCAGAGATGTGGTCGTGGCGGCAATGCTGGGAGCCGAGCAGTTCGGTTTCGGAACCGCGGCTCTGGTCACGATTGGCTGCACACTCTTACGCAAATGCCATGAAGGTGCCTGTCCGTTTGGGATCGGTACGCAGGACCCGGAACTACGAAAACGATTCGCAGGCAAGCCGGAGTATATTGAAAGATTCATGCACTTTGTGGCTGAGGAAGTCCGCCAGATTATGGCTGAGCTGGGCTACAGAAGATTTGAGGATATAGTCGGGGCGGTTCACAGATTGAGCGTCCGCAAGGCGATTGACCACTATAAGGCCAAAGGCTTGGATTTTTCTGCCATTTTCCATAGGCCGGATACTTGCGATGGTAGGGCGATACGATTAACCAGTGCCCAGCCGGTCAAAATCAACGACAATCTTGATTGGCAGATTCTGGAAAGAGCAAAAGATGCAATTGAGAACAAAAAAAAGACTGTGTTCGAAATGGCAATTGCCAATGTTAATCGAACTGTAGGTGCGATTCTCAGTAATCATATAGTTCGCAAATATGGCCCAAAGGGTTTGCCTGATGAGACGCTGGAAATTATATTTTACGGTTCGGCTGGGCAGAGCTTCGGTGCCTTTTTGGCTCCAGGCGTGACACTGAGACTTATCGGCGAAAGCAATGATTATCTCGGCAAAGGTCTTTCCGGCGGACGAATCGTTGTCCAGACGCCGCAAAATAGCCCGTTTATAGCCCATGAGAATATCATTGTCGGAAATACTCTTCTTTATGGTGCAACTGCTGGTGAAGTCTTCATCAACGGTATGGCGGGTGAACGATTTGCCGTACGCAGCAGCGGCGCAACAGCGGTTGTTGAAGGCCTCGGCGACCATGGCTGTGAGTATATGACCGGCGGTGTGGTCGTGGTACTGGGGCAGACCGGTTGTAATTTTGCCGCCGGCATGAGTGGTGGTATAGCGTATGTCCTTGATGAGATGCAATTGTTTGATACGCTTTGTAATCTGGATATGGTGGAGCTGGAGAGTGTCTGGCAGAACGATGATAAAGAGTTACTGTATGATTTGGTTAAGCAACATCTGAAGTGGACTAATAGTCAGCGTGCAAAATATATTTTGAATGCTTGGCCGGATATGGTGGGAAAGTTTGTGAAAGTTATGCCCATAGATTATCGGCTGTCTTTGGAGAAGATGCGGGCAGCCGAGCAGCGTGACACAGAAACCACACCGGCTACAGAGGAAGTTTTTCATTGAGAGAATTAGAGATTAGAGAATCTAAAATTCCAATTTGCCAATTAACTAATCAGCTAATTCACTAATAAACTTAACAGTTATGGGTGAAATAAAAGGTTTTATAAAGTATAAAAGACAGAATGTCGGTCACCGTCCGGTTGAGGAGCGGATACACGACTTCCGGGAGTTGGACTTACCGCTTACGCCGGACGAAATCCGCCAGCAGGCAGCCAGATGTATGGACTGTGGAATACCGTTCTGTCATGGTGCCGGCTGTCCCCTGGGAAACTCTGTTCCCGATTTCAATGAGTTGGTTTACAAAGGCCGGTGGGAACGCGCCTGCCGGCTGCTTCACGCTACTAACAACTTTCCTGAGATCACCGGTAGGGTCTGTCCTGCTCCCTGTGAAGCTGCGTGTACTCTTGCGATCAACGATGAGCCTGTGGCTATCAGGCAGATTGAGCAGGCGATTGTTGAGCGAGGTTTCGAGGAGGAATGGATAAGACCTTTAGCTGCCGAAAAGAAAACCGACAAGCGTATGGCGATAGTAGGCTCCGGTCCCGCGGGTCTTGCTGCTGCCCAGCAGCTTGCAAGGGCCGGTCACTCCGTCGTGGTTTTTGAAAAAGACGAACGTCCCGGCGGTATGCTTCGATACGGTATACCGGATTTTAAACTGGGAAAGTGGGTCATCGACCGAAGACTGGAACAGTTGGTCGCTGAAGGTATTGAGTTTCAAACTGGTGTGAGTGTGGGAGATGATATTTCCGTGCAGTATTTGCTCAAGATGTTTGATTGCGTTTTGCTGGCAATGGGGTCAAGGCAGCCACGGTCCCTCAATGTTACGGGCGCGGATTTGCAAAACGTTGTATATGCGATGGATTTTTTAACGGCCCAGAATCAGCCATGGCGGGCCAGAGATAAAGTCGTGGTCGTGATAGGTGGAGGTGACACTGGCAGTGATTGTGTAGGCACTGCTCGTCGTCAGGGTGCCCAAAAGATATACCAGCTTGAAATTCTCCCCAAGCCTCCGGATACTCGCCCACCAGATACACCATGGCCAATGTGGCCTCGGATAATGCGAACAAGCTCTTCTCACGAAGAAGGCTGTGAGGGTCCACGCTTTGCGGGAATCCAAAGGATGTGGTCCGTAATGACGAAAAGGTTCCTTCCATCCGCGGCAGGCGAGACACGCGTCGGAGAACTACACGGCTGCAAAGTAGAATGGAAAAAGGAAAACGGCAATTGGCAGGTGCAGGAAGTTGCGGGAACTGATTTTGTACTCAAGGTGGACCTTGTGATTTTAGCAATGGGATTTTTGCACGTGGTTCACAAAGGTTTGATCGAGAACCTTGGCTTGCAGTTCGACAATCGAGGCAACGTGGCAGTAAATGACTTTCAGGCAAGCGAGCCGGGGATTTTTGCTGCAGGTGATATCGTCAATGGGTCTTCATTGGTAGTAACTGCAATTAAAAGTGGTCGCGAATCTGCGGCTGCGATAGACCACATGCTCAGACGCGAAATCTGAGAAGTGACAAGTCTCAACGTCTTTCTAAGACAGTGCGGCTCGCAAACTCAATCTAAACACTACAGTTCCGCTTGGCTCTCAGCAGGTCAAGTGTAATGCGGCTGCGATATTGGCACCTTGTGCAGATAATTCATTGAATTGTTCGACCGCTTTATAGGTGTCGTAAGCTTCAAGTTTTATATTGTTGGCTTGAAGGACGCCGCGAGCCATTTCTGATACTTTCATCATTGCCGATGCACCACAGCCTGCCACAAGGATCGAAGGCTTAGCTGCAATAATATCCTTTAAGTCTTCCGCCGACACCAAATGTCCCTGCTTTCGCCACCAATTTGACCTGGTACTACCCAAAATAATTAGGCAATCGCTGTCGTACGTTATGCCATCTATGACAATTTCGCCGAACTGGTATGAATCAATGTGCATAAGCTCAGGCCGTTTTACAGAAGTGACTAAAATTTAGAGTGACTAAAGTTTTTATATTTTACTCGGCTTGTCAAACTTTTTTTATGGATTTCGATGAATCTGAACGATATCTTGATAAAAACGGGTAATCTCTGCGACAAAAATTTTTGCAAAACAAATTATCGAAAGGAGATTGCCAATATGTTTAAAATCGTCCGTTTTCTGCTAAAGCCGAAATCTTTTTTCAATTCCTTGGAAAATCGGCTCCGCTTTAAGCACTTCGAATATTTTCAAACACATGTTCTACTTGGAGTAATAATCTTGCAAAATGGTTATGTTTTGTGTAGAGTAAGCGGGAATTTGCTGAAATGAATGTTTCATAAAGCAAATTATTGGGGAATAGTGTAATGGTAGCACAAATGACTCTGGATCATTTAGTCAAGGTTCGAATCCTTGTTCCCCAGTGGTTCGACGCGGCAGATGGTTTTTTAGCCATCTGCCTTGCTCACCATGTGTCGAACCATCCCGAGCAAGTGAGCCCGAAGGGCGAACGCGTCGAGGGATAATGATGTGGTATGTTTATATTTTGGAATGCCGGAATAAAGCCCTCTACACAAGCGTAACCAATAACATAGAACACCGGTTCGAGGACCATCAAGCAGGCAATGGGGGTCATTACACAAGTTATAACAGGCCCAGGAGAGTTTTATATAAGGAGGGATTCAAAAATCTATCAGAAGCAAAAACCCGAGAGCAGCAAATCAAACGCTGGAGTAAATCCAAGAAATTAGCTTTAATAAAAGACAACATAGAGGAATTGATAAATCTGAGTAAGTCGAGAGATTAAAAATCAGCCAGTATAGACAATCAGTCAAAGATTTCTGCTTCCCAAAAAACATTCAGGATTCCTTTATAAAGTAGTAATATCTACATAACATTAACCAGGAAACATCAGGAAAATACGTTTAGTGATAGGCAGAATTGCATATCGAACAAAAACTTTACTATTGGTTTCATGTATAATCTTCGCGTGGGCAATGGCCTGTCCCTTTTGCTTTGGGGCTGAAGATGCCACCAGAACTATCATCACGGCAAAAACGCAGGGTGAAGCAGTAGATCAAGCGACTATGCAGCGAATTTATGACGAGGTAAAAACACCCTTTAAATACGGCGTGGTACTTCGTGGGCAAGAGGGTAAAAAGGTCGATTGCCCCAATGTCTTTCGCATGAACGATGCCTGTGGCAGAGCTAAATGGTTCATGCTTTACGTCTGCATGAACGAGGTTGGCTACGAAACCCATCTGGCGGAAAGTCAGGACTTGCTTAGCTGGGAAACCCTCGGCAAGGTTCTCTCGTTTCGCAAGGAAGGCTGGGATAAATGGCAGGCCGATGGCGGTATTGCGCTTTTTGACTACACCTGGGACGGCACTAATACAATTCAGCAATTTGATGGAAAGTATTGGATGTCCTACATCGGCGGTGCCTTGCAAGGTTATGAGCCAGACCCGCTGGCCATCGGTATTGCCTGGACTAAAGACCCTACTCAGCCCGTTGAGTGGAGCCGTCTTTCTGAGAATCCTGTTCTCTCACGTGAGCAATCCGACGTTCGTGACTTTGAGAAGATGACCCTCTATAAAAGCAATATTATTTGGGACAAGGCCCAGACCCTGGGCTTTCCATTCGTCATGTTTTACAACGGAAAGATCAAGAATGGCTACGAGAGGATCGGCATGGCCGTATCCAAAGATATGATCCGCTGGTATCGCTATGGCAATGAGCCTGTCGTTGCTAACGGCCAAGATAAGAAACGTGGCATCAGTGGGGATCCCCAGATCGTTAAAATCGGCGATGTCTGGGTTATGTTCTACTTCGGAGCCGGCTGGAAGCCCAAAGCTTTCGACACCTTCGCGTGCTCCTACGATTTGGTGCGATGGACGAAGTGGGAAGGGCCGCATTTAGTTGAGCCAAGCGAGCCATTTGACCAGACATACGCCCATAAACCCTGGGTGCTCAAGCAAGATGGAGTGGTTTACCACTTTTATTGCGCTGTCGGCGACCAGGGCCGAGTCATCGCTTTAGCCACGTCGGGAGATTTAAAAGATATTAAACAATAATCCAAAAATCATCAGCCATACAACAAGTAGTTTCACCAGATTCCGTGGCGAAGAAATATAACAAATCGAGCGTTGAATAGTCTCTATAGACAAGATTT
>CAZQKO010000081.1:0-11135 GCA_964593945.1 uncultured Pirellulales bacterium
GCAGGGCAGGCTTGCTGAAAAAAATTGTAGGCCTGAAATATTTCAATGTCTTTGGGCCGAATGAATATCACAAAGACGATATGCGAAGCTTCTGTTTAAAGGCCTTTGAGCAGATAAACGCCACGGGTAAAGTGCGCCTGTTCAAATCATATAAGCCTGAGTACGCCGACGGCGAGCAGTTGCGGGATTTTATTTACGTCAAAGACGCGGTGGATATGACGCTATTTTTTCTGGATAATCCAAAAATAGCCGGCCTTTTTAATATTGGCTCAGGAAAGGCTCGCACTTGGAACGACCTTGTGAAAGCTGTCTTTGCTGCTATGAGCAAAAAACCGAGCATCGAGTATATCGATATGCCCGAATCCATCCGAAACCAATACCAATATTTCACACAGGCCGATATGACCAAGCTCCGCAAAGCCGGCTACAATAAACAAATAACCTCCCTCGAAGATGCAATCAAAGACTACGTCCAGAACTACCTGCAACAATGTGCTTACCTGAGTGCCTTTTAGCTATTGCTGTCTGTCGAAGTGAGGTCTTAATGCCATTTACGCCATATCATTTTGGACCGAGTGGATTTATCGGCTTAGTATTTAGAAAGTGGATCGACATCCCCGTATTTTTGTTAGCGAATGTGGCTGTTGACCTCGAACCTGGAATTGTTTTACTTTTTGGTCTGAACTATCCAGAGCACGGTTTTTGCCATACATTTCTATTTGGCACGGTTGTAGGCCTTATATGGGGAGCTCTTGCATATCCAGCAAGGTCCATTTTCAGTTGGCTGATGCGTCTTTTTGCCCTATCGTACCAGACATATTTATCCAAGATGCTTCTCTCCGCCGTACTGGGTGTTTGGCTGCACATCTTGCTCGACAGTTTGTGCTGGTCGGACATCCAACCATTTTGGCCATTTCACGCTAATCCATTTCTCAATCTGATGACAGTAAAAACAGTTTATCTGTTGTGTATAATTTCATTCGTTCCGGCCATTTTCATGTATATATTCATAATTCACTATCGTTTCAGGAAGACCAAGAATCGCGAGTCCGTACGACAGGCGACTTAATAACCTTATTGGCAATTGTTTTTCGTATTTAACCGTCAGCTTCTTGCTTACTCGGCAGCGTTTTCTTATAATGTCGCCCTTGAAGCGCTTTGTTTCGCAAGGAAAGAAAGTATATGGCTGAAAATATCACAGAACAGATTCAGTCTTTGAGACGAGGCACGGTCGAAATCTTTACCGAGGCCGAGTTAGCCGAAAAGTTAGCTGAGGCGGCTAAGACCGGCAGGCAACTACGTATAAAACTCGGCTTGGACCCGACCAGCCCCGATATTCACCTTGGCCATACGGTGGTTCTGCGAAAGATGCGGCAGTTCCAGGACCTCGGCCATAAAGCGGTACTAATCATCGGTGACTACACAGCTCGAATAGGCGATCCGACCGGCCAAAGTGCCACAAGGCCGATGCTCGAACCACAGCAAATCGAGCAAAACGCAAAGACTTACTTTCAGCAGGCAGGCAAAATCCTGGATATATCCAAAGAGAAGCTGGAAGTAAGGTACAACAGCGAATGGCTTGAGAAGCTGACCCTGATGGAGCTTATTCAAATAGCAGCTAAAAAAACAGTCGCTCAAATGCTCCAGCGGGACAGCTTTAAGCTGCGTCTAAAAGCAGAAGAAGATGTCTATACACACGAGTTCCTGTACCCCCTTATGCAGGGCTACGATTCTGTTATGGTCAAAAGCGATGTTGAGCTGGGAGGTACAGACCAGACTTTCAACAACCTTGTCGGCAGGGACATCCAGAAAGCATACAGCCAGAAGCCGCAGATTGTAATTACCACGCCGATACTTGTTGGCCTGGACGGCAAAGAAAAAATGAGCAAGTCCAAAGGCAACTATATCGGCGTAACCGATGGGCCAAACGATATGTTCGGCAAAGTAATGAGCATATCAGATGAAATGGTGGAAAATTACTTTACGCTCTTAACTGACCTTCCGAGCGAAAAAATAGCTGATTTTGTAGATTCTAATAAAACGCATCCGAAAGAAGCGAAAGTTCTTTTAGGCAAAACGATTGTGTCTCAATTTTATGATGAAGCCGCCGCCGAAGCAGCTGCTGCCGAATTTGATAAGGTCTTTGCCCAGGGCCAGCTACCCGACGAAATGCCAGAAGTTGAGATAGCTGCTGAACCAATCGCGGCGAGCAAGCTGCTGGTGTATTGTAAGCTTGTATCAAGTAGCAGCGAGGCCAAACGAATGATAAAACAGTCAGCAGTGACTATTGCTGCTCAAAAGGCAACCGACCCCAACGCCCAGATTACACCCGAAGATGGTATGGTCATTCAGGTCGGAAAACGCCGGTTCGTCCGATTGAAGATTGGATAAACCTAATATAAGAGGGATTAAATTTGAAAAGATTAGATGTATTTATTGTCTTGAAGATTTTGGGTCTGAAGATATTACGGATGATCATTTTTTCCCGAAATCATGGTATTTAGCGACAGACCAAAGTATTTCTTCGAGGAAAGTGCCTGCATTTAAAAATGTAATAGCAACTTCAGCAAGTTGGAAGGAAAACTCCGAACATATTTCGGGCTTTGTGTTAATCCTAACAAAGAGCAATTTAAATCAATTGCAGAGAAGACATGTCGGTCTTTAATGTCAAGTTGCGGGCGAGACGACAAGGATAAAAAATGTCGTCAAGCTAATTTAGAAGATCTTAAAAAAACCTGTTTGGTTTTCGATAAAGATAAAATTCCAATGGAGTCTGTTTTGCCCAATTTTGGTCCAAGTAATTGTGGAGTGTCTGATAAAAATATAAGGGTACTTGTTGGTGCCGATGATATTAGGTCGTTTGGTGAAAAATTGACACGCGGTGCAATCTATTCATTACATAATCAATATGTCGAAAGAACTCATGAAGTGGAAATTTCGATAAATGGCGAGCGTTATAGTTTTCCTATCGTTATTGGAGAAATTAAAAAATTTCCTTTGATTGATAAGTTTATTTATGGCTTACACATAATATCTGCATACGATAGCTTTGCAAAATGCGGCGTTGTTATACTTGAAATTTGGGATAGACTTCAGCTATTGGCTTTAATAGAACCGGCAGAGAATAAGTTGTTACGATACTAAATTTTTTAGAAATTTGTTGTGCTAAAAAATCTGTGCAATTTGTGGTTAAAATAGAATTAATGAAACTGCAACAATTACAAAAGCCTCAAAAATATCTCAGCCTGTATATCTTTGACTTTAGTGGCATCGCAGGCATCAAGCACTTTTATAATGGGTTACGTAGTAATCAAGCACCTTTCTAATCATTTTTTGGTATGGGTAATGAAACTTTCGAGCAGCCTTCTTGAAGAAGTTGACACTTTCCCTGCTCAGAGTGATCGTCACTTTGATATTTTCCTCTTTCAAGGCGAGCTTCTCCGGCGGTGGTAGGAAATCATCAACTACTTTGAATTCGATAGGTTCATCACTGTATCTTATTTCTTCTTTCATAAGCCAACTTTCCCTTTCTCCAGTAGCCAGCGTCAATAATTCTGATTACATTGTCTCTATAAGTAAACCTAACAGTGATTATTCCATCACCAACACGACCTATGCAGAAATATCGTGGCTCTTTTTTACTGTGCTTGAGGTCTATTGCAATAACACGATTAGGATCCAAAAACGCATACTGGGCCAAGCTAAATGACACATTATGTTTTGTCTGGTTTACTCTGTCTTTTCTTACATCCCATTCGAAGCTAACCTTAGACATTATAGTTCCTTCAATACGTATAATTTACCATATAAATATACATATTGCAAGCCATATTTAATCAACAATTTTTGCTGGAGGACCAAAACTCTGTTTGTCAGATGGTAACATGCTCAAGTTATGTTGAAAAGTTCTATAAACAGGATAGCTTCGTAAAGCTCAACCTTCGCTCGAGTATGAAGTTTTCTTATTTACAGGTGCAGCCTGCGGCTCATTTGTACTATCATTCTTAATATCCGCGTCGGTTTGCTTGATACCAAGGGCCTTTTCGATTCCAGATATTCTTGTAGAAAGCTTTGTCAGCTTATTATCGATGGAATCTAATTTCTTTGCAACTTCTTGGATGTCCGTATCGATCCTGAATTCTTTTCGGTCAGGTTCATGTACCGGTCCATCAAACGCTCATAGGCATCTATGGCGCGTGCGGCATCGGTTTTGTATTCAGGTATGGTAATATGAGGTTGAACCTCATAATTTTTCTGGCTGCCCTGAATTGACGCAGAAAACCAAACCGCCACTATGCAGCACACGATGGTTGCTGCCGCAATTATTAGATTTCTTCTCATTTTCATTTGCTTATTTCCCTTTGATATTTAACAGTTCGAGACCAGGGCGAAACCCTGGACTAAATTAAGGCCGCCTTCGGCGGCCCTAAGTTATTTATCGGCAAAACACAGACTGGGTATCAAAGAACTGAAAAAACTGTTGGTATTTTGTTTCTATGTGCCTGAGGCATTTGAGCCAGGTGAGGTCTCGGTATTTTTGATAACCTTACCTAACTGAGTTGTGATTTGTTGAAGCTGCTCTCTGAGCTGCCCTAACGCGGCGTTATTATATTGCTGGATGGTATCGAGATTTCGCTTAAACCCGGCGAGATCGTTTCGCATACTTTCTGATTCGACCTTGGAATTGTTAAGCTCATTTTTGATCCATCCGATTTCTGCTGTATATTCGACAAGCTTGCCTTGGAGAGTTGCGAGCTGTTGGTTGGTTCGGACGACGTCATCATATACATTCTGAATGTTAGCGGATGTTTGGTCAAGTCTGCCGCGGTGGACATTTTGATTCGTATAGAGCCATAGACAAATGATAAAAGCTGTAAAAAGACATACTATCAATGAAACTGTTGCAATTTGCCTTATGCGTTGGGGTCGAGCTTGTTTTGTTTTATTATCGAATTGGCGTCGCTCATCTTGGCGATTCGGGGCCGGCGCAGAAGCGGGTCTGCTGTGAGTAGATTCATGTTGATTTTTTCCGACGAGCTTGTTTGAAAACTTTGAAGCTTTGCATAACAGGTTTTTAGCCAGTCCGGGATTTGTTTTAGCTCTTGCGGTCTCGATGTTTGGCTTCGTCGGCTTGGCAGCTATTTTTTGTGAATCTCTGATTGTTTTTTGGGCCGGCCTCGGCGGATTCGGAGGGGTCAATTCAGAAATCATCCTGGCTTGGCTGGTTCTGTTAACCGGTTGGCTGCGTTTTTCGGTGTTTGAACTTGCCATTCTGGAATTTTCCTGCAGAATCTGAAGCTCTTCAAGGGCCGGATTATATGGGCTAAGAGGTACATCGACAACATACGTTTTGCCTTTATATCTTCTTAACTGGATGACGCCTAACCTTCCATATTCCTCGACTACTCTCCTGGTAACTCCCTCGCGAGCAGCGTATTTGTCGATTGATAAAAGTGGCCTTTTCAGTTGTAAAAGCGGCTTTATTTCTTCCAGAATAACCTCGTTTGGCTTTGGTGCCATCTTTTATATCCTGCAAATAGTCTTATTGATAACAGTAAGTATTTTCGGCTACTTAAAGTAACTTTCTTGAATAATACCCGATTAAATTGCCGATTTTCGATTGCCGAATGACTATTGAAAATTGCAAATCGTAAATCGTAAATCGATATGAACCAGCTTGTCAATTGCTGGAACTTGTAGTATCCTGACGTTATGAATACAAAGCGTTCAGAAAGTAAGTCTCACAGTAAAAAAACTTCGCCGATTCGCCGCTTTTATAGCCTTATGGCTCCGCGCGCTTATAGCATTATCGTATTCGGCGCGCTATTTTGCACACTGGCTGTAAAATTCTTTCATTCCTGGCGCTACAATTTACTTAATGAATACCTTAGCTGGATTCTCGCTGATATTTCCGTTCTGCTTGGAATTGAGGTTATCCTTGCGCTGGTATGTTTTGGCTGGCCACGCAGATGGGTTATTCGATTAGCTACTGTTATCGCTGCTGTAGTATGCACCTGGTCGGTTATGAATGCGGCGTGGCTGATAAGAACAGGCACGCAGATACTGCCAGCAGAGCTCTTACCGCTAATCCGTGATCCCATCAACATATCGTGGATTATTGGTGTTAATTTGATAAAAATGCCGAAAGCAGCCGTTATCTTACTTGGGCCCAGCGCCGTTGCTCTTGCTTTTTTCTTCTCCGTTTTGGCAAAGCCCATGCAGCCGAATTACAATCGCAAACTATTTGTTGGCAGAATCGTTATTTCTATTATTATTATCGCGATATCCATTTCAGCCGGTGCATTGGTGGTCAAACACGGCTCACCACAAATAGCCTCAACCGGATTGCATTATAATAGCCAATTACGAGCAATAACGAGTTTAGTATTTCGAGATTCCAGCCGTTTGGTTAAAGCAGATTTCGATAAAGCAAAACGGCAAATACCCGCTTTTGACCAGGTCAAGATTGCATTAAAACCACAACATATAAACCATAATATAGTTATTGTTGTCCTGGAAGGAATTCAGTATGGTTACACTTCATTAAGTCACAGAGGACATAACCTAACGCCTTATCTTTCCGACTTGGCCCGGCAGGGCGTTGAGTTTGCAAATGCTCGTTCCACGGTCACTCATACTACCAAGGCGTTATTCGCTCTTCTTACCGGCCGATTTCCATCGGCGTCCCAGGATATCGCAGAAACGGTCCCTGTCGAAAAGCCTTATGCCAGTATTGCTACGCTTCTTAGGAGCCAACTGAATTTCCGGACCGCTTTTTTTCAATCGGCCAAGGGTAATTTTGAATCTCGGCCGGGATTAGTCCATAACCTCGGGTTCGATAAATTCTGGGCCAGAGACGACCTGAATGATCCTAACAGTTTTGTGGGTTATCTGGGCTGTGATGAGTTTTCAATGCTGAAACCGATTACAGAATGGATAGAGGCTGATGAAAGACCCTTTATGATGACGGTTCTTTGTTCGGTTACACACGATCCGTATGAAGTTCCAGAGTGGTTTGCCAAGTCTGCCAAGGAACCAATAGATTGTTATCAGCAGGCGATTTCTTACACTGATAAGTTTTTAGCTGCACTCGATGTAGAGCTGGCCAAGCTCAACATTAATGATAATACAATTTTTTGTGTCATTGGAGACCACGGTGAAGCGTTCGGTGAACATGGGTTGCTCGGTCATGAGAGAATAGCTTTTGAAGAAGTTTTACGCATACCGTGGGTAATGCGGGCCCCGTTCTTAGTGGAACCGGCCACCAGAATTACTGAACCCGTCAGCTCCGTTGACTTAACGCCGACTCTGCTGAGTCTATTGGGGCTGGATATCAGCAGCATTGATTTTGATGGTGTCAACATACTTGGAGATGTGCCGAGCGACCGTAAAGTGTACTTCTCGGGCTGGATGCAACAGGGTCCGGCTGGTTTTATCAGAGGGAACCAAAAAGTCACATACGCTCCAGCGAATAAAAGTGTCTATATCTATGACCTGGCCAGCGACCCATTCGAATCGGTTAGGATAGAGGTACCTGAACAGCAGGCTAAGAAAATTGCCGATGAGATTATTGCATGGAGAAAAAACAACATCTTTCGAATCAATCAACAACGAACCGGTAAAAAAGTGCTCTACGATTTATGGCTTTGTAGCTGGACCAGGCGGGTTTCCTCTGTTAAATACCAAAACTCAAACTAAACAATCCATCTGAAGGTGCATGTGAAACGAGCAGGTTAGTGCGACCATTCAAAGCCGATAAGCAATTGGCTGTTTATGTTGCTTTTTGTGGACATTTGGCAAATCTTCTTGTTGAAGAACAACTTATGGCTATTTAAGTTATAAGTAGTGATTGGACGATCGCATGCAGCGTTGATAAAAAGCAACACGTCGTTAAAATATGAGAAATGGCTACCTTGAATCCGTAACTGCATATATTAGCATAAGCGATTTTATTTTCAATTGTTAGCAGGGCTATAGGGGTATTAATCCTTTATGTTTTTTATTATTGGCACATCTTTTGCAATATTATTTTCTTCAACCTTTTGTTAACGATATTGGGCGGAACATCCTAAAAAAACTGAAGAAGGAGGGGATGAATCCGCCCGATTCGGATGGTTCCAAAATCAGTTTTATTGGTTTGAAAATCCGGATGAGCTGGTTTTGTTAAACATAGAAATTTTGCAAAATAAGCAGAATCCCCCCTTTTTTTCTCTGGCCAGATTCTTCACTTTACTTCGTGGAGTTTACCCCTTCGACTTTGCTCAGGACAGGCCTTGAGCGAAGCGAAGGGCTTAGACCTGTCCTCCGTAAGGAGTCCTTAGGACTGAGCTTGTCGAAGGAATGACTCAGCCGGTCAGTAACTCAAACTCTTCGCTACTGAGGGACTGCCGCAGCTTTTGCAGGGCAGTTAGTTCGATTTGTCGAACCCTTTCCTTAGTCAGGAAGAGGTTTTCACCGATTTGTTTTAAGCTTTTAGTCTGTTTTTTAACCGGCGAACCTACCAGGCCGAAATGATTGAGAATTATATATTGCTCACGTTCATCAAGCTCATTTTTTATAACCTGTGTCAGACTTTGGCGTGCCCGTTCGATAGCTGCGATGTCCGCTGATGCACCTTCAAAACCCCTCTGGATATTTGCCAGTGAAGCTGCTCTTTTTCTGCTCAGCTCCGTACTTTTGCCGGATACCTTTGCATACTCTTTGGCTATGTTCAGCGAGGCAAGTTTGCCGAATCGAAATCCCTTGGTATAATCAAACTCCTCTAATGCCTTAATCAACGCAAAATTGCCCTTGCTCACCAGCTCTAAAAATCCTGTTCCACTGGTAGTATGCTTGCTTGCAATGCTGACGACAAGTCGAAGATTTGCCTCGACTATTATTTTTTTGATGGTTTCGGCCTCGGCTAAATAATTCTCTATCTCTGCTAACCGAGTGCCCGAGACGCTGGAAAGCTTTATGTCGGCTCTGCTTTTGCAGGCGAGATATTTTAAGTAGTTGTATCTGCGGAAAAGCTCCAGCTCACGTTCTCTATTGAGCACCGGAGTATCTTTCAGAGTCTGCAGGTATTCTGGTAAAAGATGTTCACCGAATGGCGTCTGGTAATTGGTAATTGGTGATTGGTTATCGAGTTTGCCATTCAGCCAGTTACCATTTAACAAATTACCAGTTTCCAGTTTCCAATTACCAATTGCGAGAATTTTTTCCTTAGCTTCTTCTTCGAGGAATTCATCGCTGGGGATAAACTCGATTTTTTTGGCTAAAATTACCTTTGCTCTTTGTTGATTTATGATTCGATGTATTGAGCTTCTACTGCGGCTGGCGCGCTTCATCAATTCTGCGATGCTCGTACCTTGTTTATACATTTTGTACAGCTCAGCCGTCTGAGCCGGACTCATTATGCTACCGGGCTTTTTAAAAACAGCCCTTTCAGGATAAGACTTTTCATACTCTAATAGTGTGTACCTGACGGTTTCGTGGGTTTTGCCGATTTTGCCGGCTATTTGCTCTATAATCTGATAACGGGACAATGAAGTCTTGGCCGCGAGAGTACGGGCCTGTTTTATAATCTGCTGCTTTTGTTTTGTCGTCAGCCTCTGAAAACTTTTGGCTTTGGAAATAAGACTTGGATTTTGTTGGGCAAATTTATCGACGGCTGATTGCAGAAAGCCGAGGCGTCTTTGGCCATCATCGAATATATATTTTCTCGCTATTAAGCCTTGTTTGCGCCAGCGGTAGATAGTTTTTTGGCAGACTCCGAAAACCGACGAGAGCTCCTCGATGGTATAGATTTTTTCTTTTTGCTCGGCGACAGGCTCGGCAAGCCGGCCGCTTAATTTAGAGATGAAAATCCGCAGGTCCTCTAAAAGCTGGTCGCCTTTTATGAGCTGCTGCTCCGGCCTGCTCTTAGGCGCAAAACCAGTAATCCTAAAGTGTACGAAGTCGAAAGGATATTCTTTATCAGGCTCGATAATCGCAAAGAGTTTTTCTGCGGCGTCTAATTGTTTTCGGCGTTTCTTCACAGGTGTAAATCGAAGCTGCAGCAACAATTGAGCCAAGTTTTGATTCTTGATTCGATGCATAATTGAAACTTGATTCTCGATACACGATTCTCGATGCTCGTTGTTGTCAATAGAATTAAATCGAGTATCCAGCATCGAGTATCGAGCATCCCGAATTGCCTTTGTTGCATATCACCAAGTGTCCATTTTACCAGATTAATCGCAAAAAGCAGTGTTTTTTTGTAGGCACTACGCAGAGCAGCCCAGTTTTTTGAACCGTTGTCAAGTTCTGCCATCTGTCTTCTGCCCTCTGTCCTCTGATTTGAAATTGGCTTTGAATTGGGTTTGTTTTCACCAAGTGTCCAGTGCAATTTTTTTCTCATAATCCCTTAGTATGTTTAACTTTACATCCATTTGACTTTTTCAAAAATTGGCTTTGTTTTGCATAAAAATAGGCCGATTTGTAGAGGATTCTCGACAATGGTAGAGCAGAGTGTATCGTATTGGGTATTGCGTATCGCGTATTGCATTTTTCGCACGACGCATCACGCACGACGCACGACGAAACGAGTAGCGCAACCGAATAACCATTCCCTGTTATCCTGATTCTCTGGTTTCCCTATTTTATCTTCCGTATGAGCTATGATATGCCCTCCGTCTTTCCGTCTTCGCCGAGGCTACGCCGGACAAGCTGTCTACTGTTTTGAAATTGGCTTTGTTTTGCATAATTTGACATAATTGATCGCTCATATTTCGTATCTCGTGAAGCGTATCTCGTATATAGTATGTAGTATATTTCAGCATAGATTAGATAATTGGTTAAATGGTAATTGGTTACTGGTTATTGGTCGTTGACTGCCGTGAGAAATACGGATGTTGGTTTCGCACGCTATTGGAAGGCCCTCCTTGTTTACGATTTGCTATCTATCATTCAATATCGAGTATCCAGAATCTAGCATCTATAATCTAGTAATATTATACCAAATTCTGCCTGTTTTTCAATAAAAATCCAAGGGGAAAAGTTAAAAGTTAAAAGTTCAAAGTGTAAAGTGTAAAGTTGTGGTATCGCTGAGCGATGGATTTCTAATTTCGCGGGAGTTCCCCGCCTGTAAAGGCGGGGGTGAGAGCTTGTTTCCT
>CAZQKO010000082.1:0-11111 GCA_964593945.1 uncultured Pirellulales bacterium
GACGGACGACAGAAATCGGAATACAGAGGATGGTTAGCCGGCACACCCGTGGTGCCGGTTGATGCAATACGATATACGCGCGACGATAAAATACCAACTATTGGGTATGAGATCCCTGTCTCGAGCAAAGCCAAAGGAAAGATATGAGCATAAGTGCACAAGTAATAAGGCAAACGAGTGTAAATTCAGCTTTTCTTTGATTGATTTAGCAAATAAAATGAATTAAGAGTATGGTTAGAGTTTTGGTTCGTAGTCTGGTAGAGTTCTAAATATCGGGACGTGATAATGCAAAGGGATTTTTTCCAGAGTTATATAACAGAGATAAACGAAGCATATCTACGAGGTGATTCGACAGAGCATACACATCGGCCAGCTCTAAAGAAATTTATTGAGGCACTTGGAGATAATATCACAGCAACGAACGAGCCAAAACGGCGGACGGACTGCGGTGCGCCGGATATGCTTGTATCGCGGAGAAAAAGAAAACTTGATTTCAGAGTCGGCTACATCGAATGCAAAGATATCAGGGCAAATTTGAAGCAAGAAGAAAAAACCGAACAAGTAAAGAAACGGTACTTGCCGAGCCTGCATAATTTCATTCTCACCAACTACATCGATTTCCGGTGGTACACCAAGGGAGAATTGCGACTAACAGCAACACTGGCGTTTGAGAGAGAAGGCGGAGTATTCAAGGCAACGGAGGCGTCTAAGGCTGAGATAAAAGAACTTCTGCGTGGTTTCTTAGAATATGAGCCGGAGAAGGTAACAAGTGCAAAAGAACTGGCGGTGCGTATGGGACACATGGCCCAGATGCTGCGTGATGTTACAAAAAGAACATTCGGGCAAGAACAAGAGGAGGGGACACTGCACAGCCAGTTTGAGGCGTTTCGGGAAGTGCTTATACACGATTTGACGCCGGAGCAATTTGCGAATATGTATGCGCAGACAATATGCTATGGTTTATTTACGGCCCGGTGTCATATCGAAGATATGACAATATTTGGGCCGGACAAATTCGCTGCTTTTCATGGAATGAATGGAAAACCGCAGGAATTCACGCGGAAGGATGCGGCATATCTTTTGCCGAAAACGAATCCTTTCCTCCGGAGGCTTTTCAATCATATTGCAGGACCTGATCTGGATGACCGAATAGCATGGTTTGTAGATGATGTGGTTGCTCTTTTGCGGCAGTCAGATATGGGGGTGATACTGAGAGACTTTGCACGGCGAAAAGGACGCAGAGACCCAGTCGTTCATTTCTACGAGACGTTTCTGGCTGAATACGATCCAAAGATGCGCAAAAAACGCGGTGTCTATTATACTCCTGATGAGGTTGTTTCCTATATCATTAGGAGCGTCGATTGGCTTTTGAAGGAAAAGTTTGGGCTAAAGCGCGGTTTGGCGGATGAATCGAAAATCCATGTCAATGGCAAAGATACCCATAAGGTCTTGATACTTGACCCGGCTGTGGGGACAGGGACATTTTTGTTTGAGGTGATAGATCAGGTTTGTAGGAAATTCAAACGCCAGAAAGGGATGTGGTCAGCATACGTTAGGCAGCACCTGCTGCCGAGGCTGTTTGGGTTTGAGCTTCAAATGGCGCCATACGCTGTAGCACACATGAAATTGGGTTTGCAGTTGGCGGAAACAGGTTATGACTTTGAAAGTGACGAGCGGTTGGGTATATATCTTACAAATACACTTGAAGAGGCTGAGGAGACATCGCGTACGCTCTTTGCTCAGTGGCTAAGCGACGAGGCGCGTGCGGCCAACAAGGTTAAAAAAGATTTACCGATTATGGTAGTGATTGGAAATCCACCTTACGCTGGGATATCCGCGAATCAGGGAGACTGGATAAACAGTCTTTTAGCTCCATACAGGGAAATAGATGGCGAGCCGCTCGGTGAGAGAAAAGTTTGGGTTAAGAACGATTATGTTAAATTTATTAGGTTTGGACAATGGCGCATAGAGCGGACGGGTCGAGGTGTATTAGGTTTTATTACGGATCATAGTTATCTTGATAGCCCAACATTCCGAGGGATGCGGAAAAACCTGATGAATTGTTTCAACGAGATTTACATATTGAATTTGCATGGAAACGCAAAGCGAAAGGAAACCGCACCGGATGGAGGCAAAGATGAAAATGTATTTGATATAATCCAGGGAACTGCAATTGGTCTTTTTGTGAAAAGTTCTGTAGTAGAAGATCGGAGCCGGATATTTTACGCGGATTTATGGGGCAAGCGCAAGCCTAAATACACATTTCTTGAAGCAAACAATGCAAAGTCAATCGAGTGGCGACAGATCGAGCCGAAGGCACCATTCTATGAATTCGTACCTATAGATGGACATCGAAAAGAGGAGTACGAACGAGGGTGGAAGGTAACTGAAGTTTTTCACGTTGGCAGTAACGGTGTTCAGACTTCACGCGACCAACTTATTGTTGCGATAGATAAGGACGACCTTGAAGATAAGATCAATAGGTTTAGAGATATCAGGTTAAGTGACAACGAGGTTCGTGATGAGTTTTTTTCAGGTAAAGGAAATACAAAATATATGGCAGGAGACACGCGCGGTTGGAAATTAGGAGAAGCTAGAGCCGCATTACAAAAGGACTCCGCTTGGGAGAACGATATAACAGGATATACTTACCGACCTTTTGATAATAGGTTCATACTGTATAGCACTGTGATGGTCGACTGGCTGCGAGAGGATGTAATGCGACATTTGCGAAAGGACAATCTTGCTCTCTGTGCAGGAAGGGCTGGGTTGGTTGTAAGTGCGGAGTGGGATTTGGCCTTTTGCGTAAGAGAAATGTGCGACCACAATCTCTTTTATAGGGGGAGCAGCTTTAATATGCCCTTGTACCTGTATCCTAATTCGTTTGAGAATGTACAGGTGGATATGGATTACGAGAATTGGACAAGAGGTAAGAGTGGTCGCTTTCCGAATTTATCACGGGTGTTTGTGGATGATTTAGCTAAGCGGGTCAATTTGGAGTTTGTAAGTGACGGGCACGGCGATTTGAAGGAGACGTTTGGGCCGGAGGATGTGTTTGATTACATTTATGGGGTGCTATATTCGCCTGAATATCGCAGCAGATATGCTGAGTTTTTGAAGATAGATTTTCCACGAATTCCTTGGCCGAAAGATAGGAGGATTTTCCGGAAGGTCTGTAAGGTTGGAGGGCAATTGGTAAAGCTGCATTTGATGGAGGCGGAGATTTTAGAAGACGAGAAAAAGTGGCCGAGCTTTCCAAAAGAAGGCAGCCGGGTTGTAGAAAAAGGTTATCCTAAATACGTTGCCACGGCTGAGAAACCGGAGAAAGCAAAGGTCTATATAAACAAAGACCAGTACTTTGAGGGTGTTCGGCCTGATGTTTGGGAATTTCATATCGGTGGTTATCAGCTTTGCGAAAAATGGCTGAAGGATCGGCGCGGCAGAGAGCTATCGTATGATGATGTTAAGCATTATCAGAAGGTAGTAGTAGCAATAGGAGAGACGATCCGGTTAATGAATGAACCTTGCCTATCGGGGATGTTTGAAAAGCCCACGACTAAAAAGAAGATATAGAGAGATTGCCACGTCGGCCAGTAAATGGCCTGCTCGCAATGACGTCGGTAGATGGAGGGACGGAGGACAGAATACGGACGACTGAGGGCAAAGGGCAGAGGACGGAAGACGGAGGACAGAGGAGGAATAACAAGGGAGAAACTGCATACATTTGTCTATATAAGAGGCCCTTCGTTTGGCCGAGCACTGAAGGGCTTGTTATGTTTGGAGGCGAAAAGTCCAAAAATTCTACTTGATATTGAGGTGGCTTATCTGTTATAAATGTATTATGGAAGTCTATAGATTTTTGCTCTATGAGGTGTAAAACTTCGTTGTTTTTGTATGTAACTTGTGGTTTCTAACATGGAATCAGGGTTTTCACACTTTAGTTAGCAATTCATATTATTCTTTAGTGGAAGGAGGAACATTATGTGTAGAAAGTTGATTTATCTAATGTCTGTTGTGTTGGTGCTGGGTTTTGCCGGAGCAGGTGAAGCCCAGGATATTGACCCCAATCTTGTCGGCTGGTGGACGCTTGATGAGGATTCCGGCAACATCGCTTATGACTCAACCGACTACTGGAACGATGGCACCTTGAGCGGTGGCCCACTTTGGGTACAAGGCCGTATCGGCGGTGCGTTGGACCTTGATGGAACCAATGACTACGTTAATTGCGGCACTGACGCCTCATTTGATATCACCGGGCAGATTACGCTTGCGGTGTGGATAAAAGCACGTGCTGCAGGTGATAACGCACACCAGCATTATGTGGGCAAAGGTAACAATAGTTATTGTATCAAACAGAACTCCTGGAACAACATAGAGGTTGTCATCTATATTGGTGGTTGGAAGGTGGCTACGCTTCCTTTGGATAGTTCATATAATGATGTCTGGCACTATTTGGCTGGAACTTATGATGGAAGTCAAATTAAGTTATACGTCGATGGTGTGTTACAAGCTACTACAAACCAGACGGGGCCAATAGCCACCAATGCTGACCCTGTTAGGATAGGGACAAGAGATGGTACAAGGTGGTATTACAATGGTTTAATAGACGATGTCCGGATCTACAATCGTGCGCTGTCGTCGGTAGAGATAAAAAAACTGGCAAGTCCTGAAAGGGCCTCAGCTCCCGTACCGGCTGATAGCGGTGTAATTAGCCACCCTGAAGTAACCCTTCAGTGGGAAGCAGGAATCAACGCAGCTTCGCATAACGTGTACTTTAGCGACAACGAACAGGCTGTAATAGAGGGTACTGCACCTGTTACCACCGTGAGCCAGACCAGCCACGGTCCCTTATCGCTCGATTTAGGCACGACTTACTACTGGCGGGTCGATGAGGTCGAGACCGATGGCACTACTGTACACACAGGGGAGGTCTGGAGCTTTACAGTTCAGCCACTTAATGCTTATAGTCCTCAACCTTCTGATGGAGCCGGATATGTTGACCCCAATACCGACCTTGCCTGGAGTCCGGGTTTCAAAGCACTGTCGCATGATGTGTATTTAGGCACCAATGAAACTACTGTGGCTAATGCGGACAACTCTTCAGCCGAGTTTAAGGGCAACCAGACTGCTCTGACATACAAACCTGCGGCTCTTGCACACGACACACTTTATTTTTGGCGGATCGATGAGCAAAATGACGATATGACGGTTTCCAATGGCGATGTGTGGAGATTCGGGACAGTACCCGAAATATTACTTACCGAGCCCAATCTCGTCGGCTGGTGGAAGCTTGATGACGGCCAGGGCAATTTAGTTCTTGACTGGTCCAGCCTCGGCAATCACGGCACGGTTTTAGGAGACCCAAACTGGGTACAAGGCCAGTTAGGTAGTGCACTGGACCTCGATGGATTTGATGATTGCGTTGATGTCGGGGATCCTAATAGCCTTAACATCATTGATCAGATTTCGCTTTTAGCATGGATAAAAACAGGTGCTGCGAGTAATAGCGCAGACCAATCCTATATAACGAAAGGTAACGACAGTTATGCGTTAAGGCATAGTGGCGATAATAATTTACAGTTCCGCATCTCAGAAACAGCCGTCGCTGGAACCCCTGTGCAGAGTTCATTTAATGACATCTGGCACCATTTGGCTGGAACTTATGATGGAAGTCTGCTTATCCTATATGTTGATGGCGAATCGCGAAGTACCACAGTTTCTACAGAAGCGATAGCCGAAAGTGTCTACAATGTCAATATAGGCAGAGAGTCTGTAGGAAATCGCTTTTATTACGACGGTGTAATAGATGACGTCCGGATTTATAACCGGGTGCTAACAGAGGAAGAAATTAAGCAGGCTATGAGAGGTGAGCCGCTAATTACCTGGAATCCAAGTCCAACAAACGGAAAGATAATGGACATTGAACACACTCAGCCCCTTAGCTGGTCGCCGGGAGATGAGGCGGTGCAGCACGATGTGTATTTTGGCATTGATAAGGCTGCCGTCGAGGCTGCTGATACTTCTGACGCTACAGGTATATATCGAGGCCGGCAGGATCCTAACACGTATACCCCGCCGGAAGCTCTTGAAATCGGCCAGACCTACTACTGGCGGATCGATGAGTACAATACCGACGCAACAATCAGTAAGGGCAGAATCTGGGGCTTTACCATAGCTGATTATCTTATTGTGGATGACTTTGAAGGCTATGACGACGTCGATAACAGGATATACAGTGCCTGGGAAGACTACTACGCGAATAACACCGGCATGACTGTGGGGCACCTTGATACTCCGTTCGCTGAGCAAGATATAGTGCACATTGGCCGTCAATCAATGTACATGCGCTACGACAACGATGGTACCGTGAATGAAGGTACCGACTTTGAACAGACCGGGACATTGTTTTATTCTGAAGCTCAACGTTCGTGGGAAGCCCCTCAGGATTGGACCAGAAGGGATGTTACTCCATTGACGCTGTGGTTAAGAGGCATACCAGCGTCTGTTGGCAGCTTCACAGCAGGGCCACCTATTCAGATGACTGCTGGTGGCACGGACATCTGGGGTACGGCTGACGAATTCCACTTTGCCTACAAGCGGCTCTCCGGCGAAGGGAGCATGACAGCGAAGGTGGTCAGCATCACTAACACCGATCCATGGGCCAAGGCAGGCGTGATGATTCGCCAGACGCTGGAACCCGGTTCCGCGAATGTTATGGTGGCCATCACGTCTACTAGTGGAGTTACCTTCCAGAACCGTAATACAGCAGGTGCCGAAACCTTATCAACTACACAAGAGGGCATCGCCGCTCCACAATGGGTGAGAATGTCCCGCAGCGGCAACACCTTTACCGGAGAGTATTCTGCTGATGGAAGCAACTGGACAATAATGGACTCTGTGGAAATTCCCATGCTTCTGGATATCTATATAGGCTTATGCTTGACAAGCCATAACGTCGATGAAACGTGCACAGCCGAATTCTCGGATATTAACACGAGCACTACTGTCACAGGCGATTGGCAGTCGCAGGATATCGGCATTGAAAGTAACGTTGCAGAGCCGATGTATGTCGTTCTGGAGGACAGTGCCGGCAACAGTTCGGTGGTCACGCATTCAGACCCGGCTGCAACGACTATAGGAAGCTGGACGCAGTGGTCTATTCCACTGACAGACTTTGCCGGTGTGAATCTGCAGGCTGTCAAGAGTATGGCTATTGGTGTCGGCGACAGAGCCAATACACAGCCCGGCGGCGAAGGTACGCTGTACATTGATGATATATGGCTGTATATTCCTATGCTTGCGGAATAATAGTTGCTGGCCTAATGTAGACTGAGCAACTGCTTTGCCAAAGGTGGATTAATTCGGGGCCTATACTGATTGATTCAAGATTCAGTATGGGTCCCGCTCATTTTTAGCATTGTGTGTTTTCAACTCGCTTCGAAAAGGACAGAGGTTTACCCGCCTGACTTCGGCGAGCTCAGTCGAGCCGTGGCGGGACAGAATTCGTAATTTTTAGCTCGCTGGCTTGCCCGACGTAGCCCGCCTACCCAGAGGTCCATTCTCCATAGCACTGCGAAGGATGAACTTATCCGGCGGACAGGCTTTAGCGAAGGCGGGTTTATCCAGCGGGTTTTTATTTAAAGCGAGCATCGAGCATCAAGTATCGAACATTCACCCGTGAGATAGGCGCAGCCGCCATCTCACCGGCTAAATCCGTGTTAATCTGTGCAATCCGTGGTTAGAAATTTTACTTTACACTTAACAAATAATATTGTATAATATATATCTAACAAGTATTATCGTATTGCGTATTGCGGATATTAAAGATTCGGCCCTCCTTGAACGGAGTCGATAGCAAATCATAAACTTACATCTGCCAAAGTCCGCTTGGGGATGCCTAACGGCAAGCGAATTAGAGATTGGAGTTACATAAGCGTAGGGTGGTGGCTTTCATCCTTCGCACCCCTTAGGGGGGAGGATGGATGCCCCACCAATTTTTCTTGGTGACAAACAGGTTAAGACGTGATAGTTTATAGCTCACGGATTCCAAGCGAGGCAGCCTTGACGCATTTGTTTGAAGAACTCTATGCGAGACTCGTGCTACGTAGCGTCCCGCCAAAAGCGGGGCTTCCGGCCTTCGTAGCCATAGGCTACTACGGCGGAGTAGATACTACGCAGAGTAGCATACGAAAAAACCTCAATGAAAGGGAGAAATAAGAAAGGTAGCCCGAATTCTCTATTTGGATTTTTTCCATGGTGGTCAATATGAAGAAAATGGATGTTTCCGTATGTTTAAGACCTATTCGATTTGCTTTTTTAGTGCGGCCAAATGATAAAACCAAAGTTCAGCGTATTTTTGAAATTAATACGTGTCTCTGGGGCGGGATGTATAATCCAATCATTCCATATTTCGAACGGACACCAAATTGGTGGTCAAGAGATAGACGTCACTTTCAAAAACCACGTAAAATCATTGAGGGATATCTTAATTTTTTCGAGCCTGACTTTATAGTAGAAGCAGAAAAAGGATTAGGCAAGAGATTAAATCTGTCTGATGATGTTGTTGTCAATATTAACAGCTTTCGTTTTGATGAATCTTACCCCGGTTACAAAGAGATCCGTGGATTAAATGTTTTTGGAATTTATAAAGAATTATATCAAAAGGAATTTAAATTTGTCCGGCGACATAAACATGGCATTATTTTGGTACAACCTAAAGAACAAAGGTTTAGATTGTTTGTGTCTTGTATTTTTGGTACTTTCCCTCAAGAGAAATCTCTATCATATATAGAAAAAGGTTACCAAGAAGCCTTCGATCCAGAAGAAATTACTTTAGAACCAGATCAAATTAAAAAAATTTACAACAAGCCGTATGGTTCCCCCTTAGATATTGGCTGCGAGAATATTGATATTTATCATTCGGATCATACAGACCCAATGGTATTTATTTTGGACGTAACTCAACCCAAAGACCTAATAGATTTTTGGAATTTACGAACTTATAAAAGGAGAATCTTGGCGATTCCAGTTCAATGGATTGAATCTTTGTCTGAATTTTGTAAAGATTTTGCAATTAAGAATTACGTGCCACTACCTGGGAATCCACATGGAGTTATGATTCATCCAACATTTCTTTTCTCTCGTTCTCTTGTAGATGAACAAATTGAGAATATCATACAATATTTGCGCGTTAAGAAAAAGGGCGCTATATGCTTGCAAAAGTGGTATCCAGATTTTTGGGAGAAAAAATCTGATATAATTTGGAGTCCTAACAGAGCAGTTCTGACAGTTAGTGAAAGCAAACAAGAAATAACGATAGATGATAATGTAAGCTTCAAGTTCAACAATCTGTCTCCAGATTTTGTAGATAGATACGCAAGTTCCTCTTGTTGGGCGAATGTAATTCATTTGAGAGAAGAAATAGATAAAAATGAAATCGCTACTGTTTTTCCAGCTTCCCTGAGAAATCCATCGTTTCCAAACCTAAGTTTTGATAATAAGCGAATCCTTTCAAACACAGAAGGCCTGATAACTTACCAGGATCATAAAAATTGGCATGAATATTGGAATGTTTTAAATGGTACATCAGCTTTTATAAAATGGTTTGAAACTCAAAATGTAAATACTGAAATTTCAGCTGCCGGAAAAACTTTACTACAAGTAATGAAGTCACTTCAAGGATTTTGGGGCATACGCTATATATCGCATCCCAAGATAATTGAACGATTAAATTCGATGGCATGCAAGCTAAGTAAAAGAACAGAAACAATTGAGGGTCAACAGAAAGAATATTTAGGAAGAACTGTAAAATTTGATGCCTTAAAAGAAGAAATACATAAAATCAACGAGGATGATATCACAACAGAGTTCTGGAAAAAGAAAGTTATTGAATCTTTAATAAAATACAATGTTATCAAGCTTGGTTTAGAAGTCAAATGTAGTTTATGTAACCACCGAAACTGGTATTCTCTGAATTCGTTAAAATACGAGTTAGTTTGCGAAAACTGTTTAAAAACATTTTCTTTTCCGCAGGATAGCCCTTCTAATCGAGAAATAAACTGGTGTTATAGAGTTATTGGACCATTTGCTAAACCCGATTATGCTCAAGGTGCATATGCATCTGTTTTAGCTCTGCGTTTTTTCAATGATTTAGATAGAGGATTGTCAAGTTCATTAAGCTGGTGTACAAGCTTGGAATTAACATTAGAATCAGGCCAGAAGAGTGAAGCAGATTTTCTGTTATGGTATCAAAGAAAACGTATTAGAGAAAACAATTATGGAGTTGAACTTGTTTTTGGTGAATCCAAAAGTTTCGCAAAGGATTCATTTGGGGAAAAAGATTTAAAGAACTTACGAAACCTTGCACAAAAATTTCCTGGCTCAATTTTAGTCTGTGCTACAATGAAAGACAAGCTTGATGCTGATGAGAAAAAAAGAATAGCAAAGACAGCTGTTTGGGGTCGAGCAAGTGCACCTATAGGTACAACGAGAGCACCTCTTATCGTACTTACTGCTACAGAGTTATTTTCACAGTCAACTTTGGGGCTTAGGCATCTTTGGAAACAAAAAGGCGGCAAGCGTGCTCAATTAATAGAACCAGCTTATATCCGAGAGGACAATTTGCGGGTTTTAGCAGATCTAACTCAACAAGTATATTTGGACTTACCATCATATCATGAATGGTGGGAAGCGAAATGGAAACAGAAGAAAGCTAAGAAAAGGAAGTCAATGTAACGTGACCCGAACTTGCTGTTAGAGCAAACAGAAGAAATTAAAGGTGTCCGCCTGCCCCATAGGGGGTACTTTTTTCGATGGAGACAGGAGAATTCAAGTCCGTCGCGCTCCGCAGCCGGATCTACGCTATGCTCCGACATAGGAGAGAATAATGAAAGAGATACCGTTGGGCCCGTAAGCAGAAGACGGCTTGTCCTTCGTAGCCCGCCTGCCCAGAGTTTACGGCGGGCAGGCTCTTAGCGACCTGTGGTGAGCAAGGTCGAACCAAGAAGGAAGGACGGAGCAAACTTGCTCTACAATTGTCGAGAATGTTCTACAAATCGGCCCTATTTTATGCAAAACAAAGCCAATTTTCGAAAAAGTCAAATGGATGTAAA
>CAZQKO010000083.1:0-10946 GCA_964593945.1 uncultured Pirellulales bacterium
ATTGACGAAGGTTGGCTCTGCAAGTCATTTCCCTTGCCTGCTCCTTTACCCGCTGCAGCGCCGGCATAAGGATTGCCATCAAAATCGCTATGATGGCAATTACTACTAACAGTTCTATTAGCGTAAAACCTCTTTGCTTAACCATGATTAAGAACCTCAACCTTTCAAAATGTTTTAAAAAGTCTTTTATTTGATTATTTTGTGTGTCTTGGCGTTTTTTAACAATTAAAGTTAATTTATATTGTAAACAATTTCGTCCCTAAAGAAAAGTTGTTTTGCACTAAATTAACGTCTATTTAAATATCAGATGCGCAAAATTAGCTTTCTGTTTGATAAAATTTGCATCTCCGAGTAGTTTAGCTGTTAATTTATTATATATCAAGTCAGAATTTTCTGCAATACTAAAGCTAAAAAATATGGATACGGTGAAAATATTCTGCTCTTGCGAACAAGATTAATCCCATTATAATGCCCCGCAGTTGCCTGCCCTGAGCGAAGCCGAAGGGGCAGAGGCCGGAAGACAGACGACAGATAAGGGTCATACCTGGTTACCATAGATGCAAGTTGCAAGTAGACGGTGATAAATATGATAATCCCGCTGACCAGAATTCAAAAGCTAATCGGCGAAAGGATGGCCAAAGCCAAGCTGGGCAAGCCCTGTTTTTACCTTGAGTCAAAAGCGGATGTAACCGAATTGATGGCGCTTCGGCCAAAGCTTGGGAAATCGCTCGGTATCAAGATCACAAGCAATGCTTTTTTGATCCGCGCGTTGGCGTTGGCTGCAGAGAAATATCCCATTATGGTCGGATTATTTGAGCCAGGGAATACAAGCTGCGAGCCGCAGATCAGGATAGCTGATGCAATTAATGTTGGTTTTCCGGTACATGCTTCACAGGGTCTTGTAGTGCCTGTGATAAAGGACGCTCCTCAAAAAACGTTGGCCCAGATAGCTCGAATAGAGAAAATGCTTACCGAAAAAGCCCGAAGCAATACATTGACCCTTGAGGAGATGGAGGGACAGACGATAGGATTAAGCAATCTCGGTGTTTATGGTATTGATTCTTTTTTTGCGATCCCCGCTCCTGTAACCAGCACAATTTTGGCTGTCGGCAACGTCATCAGGATGGTAACTCCGCAAGACAGTCAAATGGCCGTGCGTAAGATGCTGAGCCTGTCTCTAAGCGTTGACCGGATTGTCTCGGACGAGGTCTGTGCAGCCAAGTTTTTAAGTTTCATTATAGACCAGCTACAAAAACCACAACAACTGATTTGAACAGGAATTCATCTATAAAATTTTTGCGAGCGTTGCAACACGGCCGAGTATTTTCTCGGCTGATTCATCCGGTTCAATGTCTATCCAGTTGATGTTTTTGAAGGTCTTAAACCAAGTCCGCTGGTGCTTGGCTAATCGGCGTGTATTCCTTTTTATAAGCTCAACCGCTTCTTCCAGGCTGTGACGGCCGTTAAGGTAATCTATTATCTCCGCATAACCGATAGCACTTCGAGCCTGTGGACTCAACGGTTTTTCCCCGGCCAGCAGAGAATTGACCTCATCGACCAGGCCATCAGCGATCATCTTTTTGACTCTTGCGTTTATTCTTCTGCTCTCCTCGGCCTTTTCTCTTCCCAGGCCGATTATCGTCCAACCAGAATTCTGACCTCTGTCGTTCGTCGCCGTGCCGGTAACGGCTAAACTATCCCATTGTTTCTGAAAACTTGAGATGGGCTTACCTGTGAGCTGATAAACTTCCAGAGCACGTATGATGCGTTTTGCGTCTTTTGGACTTATGCGTTCTGCTGCTACAGGGTCAACCTGTGTTAATTCCTGATATAGATGTTTTAGTCCTTCGGTTTCCGCTCGCCTTTTCAGTTCTATGCGTATCTGCTGGTCTGCTGCCGGGCCTTCAAACAAGCCGTATAAAAAAGCCTTTATGTACAGTGCGGTTCCGCCGACCGCGATAATGTGTTTATTGCGGCTTGTTATCTGCTGTATTGCGTCATAGCTTAAATCCAGAAATTTGCCGACGCTGAAGGATTCGCTCGGCTCGACCACGTCGATTAAATGATACCTAATCCGCTGGCGAGCCTCTTTAGGAGGCTTGGCTGTACCGATATCCATTCGCCTATAGACCTTCATTGAGTCGATACTGACTATTTCCGCACCCATATTTTTAGCCAGCTCAAAAGCCACCCTGCCTTTACCGGATGCGGTAACGCCAAGAATTAAAATCTTTGCAGGATTCATATTTTGTTGTTAAAAAGGCGAAAAAAATGTAATAAAAATATTTAGCCCCTCGTCTTTACTGTGGTTTTTGGGTATCCTTTCCGGTATGCAAAGCATACCATACCTGACGGCAAAAGGAAAGAACTGATGTCATCTTCCAATAAGCTCAATTCAGATTTCGACACCCAACTGCACCAAAAGCGTGAACTGGTAAACAATACCATAAATCAGCTTTTAGCCAGCCTGCCGATGGATCATGAGATGAAAGAGGTGCTAAGTTACACGCTTCAATCACCGGGAAAGCGAGTTCGCTCCGTGCTGGTGCTTTTATGCTGTGAGCTGGTCGGCGGGCAGATAAATCGCAATGCAGAGATCGCCGCTGCGGCAATTGAAATGGTGCATACCTATTCGCTTGTACACGATGATCTGCCGGCAATGGATGACGATGACCTTCGGCGAGGCAGGCTTACATGCCATAAGGCCTTTGATGAAGCCACGGCTATTCTGGCAGGCGATGCCCTATTAACATTGGCGTTCGAGATTTTGGCTAACGAGATTGATGAGCCGGCTGTTGCTGTAAGGCTGATCAGAGAATTGGCTGATGCTGCAGGGCCAGCCGGCATGATTGCCGGCCAATTGGCCGACCTGAAGGCTGAGAATACCGCCGGTACTAAAGAAATCCTGGAATATATTCATAAAAACAAAACCGCGAAGATGTTCCGGTGCGCTGCTGCTATGGGAGCTATCTGCGGCGGAGCGAACCAGCAGCAGTTGAGCAGTCTATGTGAATATGGAGTGAAAATTGGTTTAGGATTCCAGATAGCTGACGACATTCTCGACGTAAGCGCTTCCAGTAAACAGTTGGGCAAAACCGCCGGCAAAGACGAGAAGGCCGGTAAGGCAACTTATCCCGCTGTGGTAGGAATGGAAAAATCAATACAACTGGCCAAGAAATTAGCTGATGAGGCGGTGGCGGTGTTGAAGCCGTTCGGCGAAAAGGCTGATACTCTTCGTCAGTTAGCATCAACTCTGCCGAAAAGAACAAAATAAAAAATTTCAAAAAAATTTAAAACTCCTTTAGAATCTATATATCACCCATTTTCCCACCCACGCATTCATATATATCCTGAGCAAGCCGATTATCAGTATTGATAACGAAATCTCTGAGATTTTGAATCGGGTTGCCGATTACTTTCCAAGTATCAGCGAGTGCAAAACGTGCACCGGGAATGATTAACGAAGAAATTGGATGTGAGCCGATACTTTAAATGTTAATTAGGGGATAAGCCATGGAAGAAAGGATTCTCTGTCCAATCGGGCTAATACTTTGCATCATGGCTGCACATATCCAGCTTCTTGTGGTGCTGCAAGCACATGGACTTGAGCCCGCTAAAAGCGGGATAAATGCAAATAGCTTTTTACATAAGCAATATTGGCCTTTCCAGGTGAGGCCGCCGCCTCTATTCTCGAGGTGTTTCAGAACTTTATTGTGTTAAAATACATTTTGGTTACCCATTAACAGGCCCTAAGCACTTTGCTTAAGGCCTTTTTTATTTATGGTGTTTAGCCATCGCTGTACCATTGACACAAACAATGACTTCATATTTATTTGGACGAACCTATTAATTTGGTGCGAAAAAAATGGCTTTACAAACATGAGCTGCTGAGGTAACCTGTTATTATAAAAGTAGTAAAAATATTTTATAAATCACTATTTTCCCCCAAACTACCCGCTCATTGGGTTGATATTTTGGAATTTCGATGAGTAAATTGTTAGAGCAGATTAATAATACCAGTGATTTGAAGAAGTTGTCGATTCCGCAGTTGAGGACTCTGGCTGACCAAATACGTCAGTTTATTCTAAACTCGATCAGCAAAACCGGCGGGCACTTAGCCAGCAATCTCGGCATCGTTGAACTGACACTGGCTCTGCACTATGTCTTTGATTTCAAAGAGGATAAGCTGCTTTGGGATGTCGGCCATCAATGCTACACACACAAAATCATCACCGGTAGAAAAGAACAATTCCACCGTCTGAGGCAACCCGGCGGCATAAGCGGCTTTCCCAATCCCGCTGAGAGCGTCTACGACCAGTTCACAGTTGGCCACGCAGGAACCTCCATTGCTACGGCTATCGGAATGGCACTTGGCTCAATGCTTGATGCTCGATACTCGATAACCGACGAGAATCGAGAAGATAAGATCGTGGCAGTTATCGGCGATGCCAGTATCGTCAACGGCGTTTCTTTCGAGGCGCTCAATAATCTCGGATTGGTCAAAAGGCAGTTGCTGATTGTGCTCAATGATAACTCTATGGCGATAGATGTAACCGTCGGGGCTATGGCAAAATATCTCTCAAAGGTTCGCCTGAGCCAGACATACGAAGACCTCCGCAAGACCACAAAAAACATACTTGAGCACATGCCCGGTATCGGAAAGACCGTTGAGGAGGCGATTGAAAGGATTAAGAAAAGTATACGTATGGTTCTGCCGGCCAGCCAGATGTTTGAGAGTCTGAATATTCCCTATTTTGGCCCCGTTGACGGCCATGATGTAGATTCGCTTATACGGCTGTTCAGGGCAATGGCTGAGTTGAATCATCCGGCTGTTTTACACGTTTATACGGAGAAAGGTAAAGGCTTTAAGCCGGCTGATACTCAGCCCAGCAAATTCCATTCAACAGGCCCCTTTAAGATAAACGGTGATGCGATTGAACCGATAACCGATGTGAAAAGGCCAAGCTTTACAAGCGTTTTCGGCAGGTTCTTGACGGAGCTGGCTGAAAAAGACCACCGGATCGTTACCATAACCTCGGCTATGTGTGACGGAACAGGACTGCTGGAGTTCCGCAAAAAGTTCAAAGACAGGTTTTACGACGTGGGCATAGCGGAAGGTGCCGCTGTCGATATCGCAGCAGGGCTGGCAAAAACCGGCCTAAAGCCGGTAGTTTGCATCTATTCAACCTTTTTGCAGCGTAGCTTCGACCAAATATTTCAGGAGGTGGCTCTACAGAATCTGCCCGTTGTTTTCTGTATTGATAGGGCTGGTTTTGTCGGTTCAGACGGCCCCACGCATCACGGATTGATGGATATCGGCTTTCTGAGAATGCTGCCTAACTTAGTGCTGACGGCACCTGCGAACGAGATTGAAATGAAGCTGGCCCTGGAGTTTGCACTGGCTGAAGATAAGCCAATCGTTATTAGGTATCCAAAAGACCTTGTTCCACAGTCGCAGTTTTCCAGAGCTGCATGCGCCAGACCCTTTAAATTAGGTAAAAGCGTGGTTGTTAAAAAGACAAAAGATTCAGCTATCGCTGTTGTCAGTTATGGCAGTGTCTTAACGGAGGCGCTGAGGGCTGCCAACCTGCTGGCCAAAGAGGGAATTGCGGTTGATGTAATAAATGCCCGGTTCGCTGCGCCCGTTGATGAGGCGATAATCGCTCTCTCGGAGACGGGTAAAAGTATAATAACGGTTGAGGACCACCATTTAGCCTGCGGATTTGGCTCAGCAGTGCTCGAAATGGTAGCAGCCAAGACTACAAATAACAAATCAGCTAATATTCGAACGCTTGGTGTGCCGAGCAGATTTATCGGACACAACTATCGCAGCTTCCAGCTTATGGAAGCAGGTATTAATGCCGAAAAGATAGTAGAAACAGCGAAAGAAATGGCGCATTCGATGCTTGATGTCCTTCGACCCAGTTCGGGACGGGCTCAATACTCGTAGCTCATTGAGTATCGAGAATCGAGTATCAAGGTTCAGTATGCAGAGGAAAAAATTACCCAGATTAGCAATATTCGGCCATCTGAAAAGGCAAAAAGTCTCAGAGGTCGTTGAGGAATTCAGGGATTTTGCTAAGGGTAAAGCTGAGATAATAATCAGCTGTGGCATTGAGGATTGTTCTCCTGACGTGTTGAAGAGCTGTGATTTTGCAATTGTTCTCGGTGGTGACGGTAGTATTATCTCGGCTGCAAGAAACCTTAGCAAAACCGGCGTACCTATGATAGGCGTGAATCTGGGCAAACTTGGATTTTTGGCGGAATTTAGTATCAGTGAACTCGAAAAATATTTTTCTGATATAATCAGTGGCAAAACAACCATCGAAAAAAGGATGATGCTCAGATGCAAGGTTTATGACAGCTCTAACAGGAGCCGGCAAAAATTTAGTTCAGCAGCCATTAATGATGTCTTTATTACTTCCGGTCAGCTTCATCGAATGATCGAGCTGAAGATGGCTGTCGATGGTCAGCCAATCGCAGCTTGTGTAGGTGATGGTCTGATAATCTCTACGCCTACCGGCTCAACCGCATATAATCTATCGGCAGGCGGGCCGATATTGGATAGCTCTATGCAGGCAATGGTTATTACTCCGATTTGCCCACATTCCCTAAGTTTTCGCCCCATCGTTATCAGTGCTGATAGCAAGGTTGAAGTGTTCTGTGTCCGGCTTAGCGAAGGAACAACTATTTCTATTGACGGGCAGGATTCGTTAGTGTTGTCGGTTGGTGATGTGATTAAGCTTGATAGGGCCGACAGCGATTTTTTAGTGGTTAATAATCCTTTGCGGACCCGCTGGGATACATTAGCTGCTAAATTAGGCTGGGCCGAAACGCCGAAATATAAAAAAAGATAGTAAAACAAAAGACAGAGGACGGACGATATACGAAACACAATATACGATGGATAAAAACGTATGAATAATGTGTCATCAATCATTATTGTAATAATATTTATCATTTTATCGGAACCTAGCTTGGCGATTGAGAATACTTCGGTTCGTAGTCCTATCGTTTCAGGCACGGTACCTCCGAGCAGCATTTCCAGCGGACTGATTTCAACTCCGAACCCGATAGACAGCAGTAGTAACCTGGTGATCACCGGCAACGTTACCGGCGGTAAGCACTTTCGTGCTCAGATACCTTATGGCTCGACTACAAATTTTCGGGCCTCGCTTGGCTCCGCATCGCTTGATTCTTTTTTGAGATATTCGACTCCTGACGCGATCGGCGGCCCTGCTGACCTGGACCATCATCCATGGATTAGCGCTGGTTCATCTTATTCTTCAACTCCGGGGCAATATAGACCATTTTTTTCGCAATCAGGAACAGTCGCAACCACAGAAGCCGGGCGGCAGATCCCTGTGAACAGTCTTGCAGATTCTAAAAGAAGTATCGCTGTCGATGGAAGTCTGGCTTTACCGGTCTTGTCGAGGACGCCACAAGAAATGGACAAGCTTATCTCTGATGAGCTTGGCGCAAATCTGCCTCAATTAGATAATCTACGAAGTTTAAGGGGCGAAATATACACAACTTCGCAGCGAGAGATGAATAGATGGAGGTCATTAGGAACGAAAAGCTCCGAATCAAATGTAGGGGTATTTCCTTCTTCTCAATCCGGCTCAGGACAGGCTAACATTCGAGATATCGACCGGTTAATTGCCAACATAGAAGCCAGGACTAAAGCTCAAGATTCAAGTTTAGCCGTCGATGGAACGGCGACGAGTTCTGATTATACAAAAGCAGATATCACACCTTCAATATCTCAAAGGGGATTGGTAAAACAAGCCCCATCCTACACCGAGGATAAGTTTAATTGGTATATGCAGGCTGCGCAGCTCTATTTGAAACAGGGTAGATACTACAGGGCAGCTGACTCTTACACTATGGCATCTATTTATAAGCCTGATCAGCCATCCGTCGGACTAGCTTATGCCGGCAAAAGTTACGCCTTATTGGCCGCCGGCGAATATATGACAAGCGCCCTGTTTCTTTCAAGAGCAATTGAAGTTCTCCCTGAATATGCCAAGCTCAAGGTTGACCTTGATGATATTTCAGGTAATCAAGATAAATTTGCCAACAGAATAGCTGACGTTGAGCAGCGCCTCAAGATAAGTGGTGCAGCTGAGCTGCAATTCCTGCTTGGCCATGTCTATTACCAGTCCTTCCTCCGTGATGGCACTATAGAAGGCGAGCTGGACAGACTCGACACAGCTAAAAGGCTGATAGATGCAGCTTATCAGAAGCTGCCGGATTCGAGGGCTGTTGAAATACTGAAAAATGCTGTTGGCGAAACAGTTGACAGAAAATGAGCTTGGTCTTTCCTTCCCGCCACACTGATGGCGGGCAAGCTTCTGTCGTCTGTTTTCCGTTCTCTGTCATCCGTCCCGCCGGAGGCGGGTAAACCTCTGTTTTCCGAAACTTGTCCGCCTATGGCGGATTGGCTTTGAATTGGCTTTGTTTTTCCATGCCCCTGGAAACGACAAATTTCTCATATTCTTTTTATATCAAAGAGCTTACGTAAATTATAGCCTTACAAAAATTGGCTTTGTTTTGACAAAAACATGGTCGATTTGTCGAATACTTTCGACAATTGTAGAACAAGTTGGTTAGTTTCGTTATACGTTTATCGGTTGCGCAACTGGTTTCGATTAACGTTGGACGTCTGACGTGACGAGGACATTCGGCTGAGCTCAGTCGAAGCCCTGCGCAACCGTTCAACGTTTTACGTTGGTAGCAACCGCAACCGGATATTCGTTCCCTGTTTTCCTGGTTTACCTATTCTGTCCTTCCATCTTCGCTAAAGCCTGCCCGCCGTACACTCTGGGCAGGCGGGCTACGAAGGACAAGCCGTCTTCCGTTCTCTGTCATCTGTTTTAATATCCGCGATGCGCTATACGCGTTACGATGTCACATTATACAATATTAAGTGTTAATTTTCAAGTGAAATCTTTCTCGATGTTCGATACTGGATGCTCGATTATCATGTAGTACAAGCTTCCAGCTTGTGAAAATGTAATCACAACCAAGATGGTTGTGCTACTTTGTTATTTGCTCTCAATCCAATGAATGATTTCATTGGTCAGCCGACGTGGGCAATGATTTGACCTTATTGACGGGTAGCTATGCCACAAATTACAGAGATTATGTGTATTTGCTTACAATAGTATATAAGTATATGCGTATATACTTATAGACTACTTTAAGAATCAAAAATCTACAAAAAATTGAATCATTGTTACTTGCTCTCAATCAAACGAATAATTACACATTGGTCTGTCGATGTGGGTATTGTTGGATACCTTTTTCAAAACGGCTTAATTTTCAAGCAAAATTTCAGGAACAGCGGGCGGTAATCATCTTGTCAATTTATTTTATCATGTCCTTTCACGATCGCGATTCTTGCTCGCCGTAGTTTGTTCAGACAAAATTCGGGTCGTCGATATTTTTCAGGAAATCCCTGACCTTGAGTTTCTGCGGCTCACTCAAGGCGATGGCATAGCCCTGTTTGAACCACTCGACGAAATTCTTTCCATGTTCTTTGAATGAGTATTTCATTTGTTGCCCTTGAGCAATTTCTTATTTTCCGGTTGTTGGAGATAATTTTGTTTTGAGACGACTCGTTTGCCGGTTTTTGATTCGAGGTCTTTTCTGGCCTTTCCGGCGACTCCGCCTCCTTGTTTTGCAGCATCTTTTGACTCGATGAAGCCCTGGGCGTTTTTTGTGCGTGTGATTTCAGTGGTAGCGGCTTCGCCGAGCATATTAAAGATGAGTTCGAGGTCGTCCATATGGTCGCGGAGGTTTTCACGTTTCAATCCTTTAAGCCGTTTGTATTGGGAAGGCGTCAGGCCAAAGGCCGCCTTTGATATTTCGGAGGTGAGAATGGTGTATTCAGCTTCTTCTTTTACATCGCGTTTTTCCCACTCATCGGTAAGCTCTTCTCTGATAGCTATACCCCGCATACGTTTTTCAATCCAGTTGTCGGAGTAGCCCTTGGCCTTATAGAGTGCGCGGGTTCTTTTGGTGGCAAGTTCGGGGTCTTCGATTTCCTGGACGCGTTCGTAGCCGACCCTTGCCAGCCAGCGTTTGAAGGGTTCCGCCTTTGGTGAAGGGATTGTTTGGATAATACGAAAGACCGTTTCGGTGTTAGCACAATCGGTCAGGCGCAACTTACCGTCTGGCGCCTGCAATTTCAACTGTCCGATTTTCTCGGACACTTCAAAATAACCCTCTTTTATTAGTTTTTTCTTGAGGTCGTTCCAGTATTTGCGTGGTCTTTCGTTGCCGGTCAGAGCTTCGATAATATCCGTTATCGAGAACCACCATTCGTTGTTGTGAATGGTTTTTCTTATTTCTTTCTTCCTGAAAACAGCTATTTTCGTTGTGGGTATTAATTCATTTGCCATTCTTATTCCTCAAAACACGTGACTTGCTCTTAGAAGACAATAGTATGTGAAATATGAATTAGCAGTAATTACTTAGCGTCAAATTGAAGTCTCATTAATTATTTTGCGATTTATCCTCTGCTGTATCCAGCGGTTCTGCTTTGGCTATCAATTTCTTCTGCTCAGAAGCAAGCTTTCTTTCCAGCTTTTTAGCATCTTCTGCCGGAGGCAGTGCCTCGGGTTTGATATTTCGCCTGATAAGAAGTTTACGAACTTCCTGATTGTTTTTTACATGTTCCCTGGTAATACCCGCTTCTGTTCTCAGATAGTCCCGTTTAATATTAAAATTGGTTATTTCATTGGCGAAGTCTTTTGCCTTGATTGTAATTGTCGGCAAAAAGTCAGCCAAAGCCCTCGATTTGGGAATATTCAGTTTTTGCTTCATCTGTTCAGTGGTCTTTCCGCCGAATAAAGCCGTATCTCCCTTGCTTCGAATACGTGCAAAGGATTTTTCATCGGATAATCTTTCGTATATTATCCCGGACAGTTCCTTTTCAGATA
>CAZQKO010000084.1:0-9566 GCA_964593945.1 uncultured Pirellulales bacterium
CAGGATTTGAACGGCGATGGTCAAATTAACTATCAGGACCTTTCGCTGCTCGTGCGACAGTGGATCGCGCAGTGCATAAAATAGAAATTCCGGGCATTTGATTTGAAAGCAAAAAGGCTGTGAGCAACATTAGCTCACAGCCTTTTTTTTGTGGTGCGCTCTGCGTATGTATTTAGCTGGGGAAAAACAACCCCGATTACAATGGTCAGGCTATCGGATGAGTGTTTTCGATAAAGCAAAAATAAAATTTTACTTGTATGAGGGAGATTATCCATTATATTACAAACCTGCTGTTCATAGCAATTTCATCATAAGGTAACCTCGAATTGAAAGGGAAATAAGATGGTGGAACCTGTTTTAGTTTGTCACAGCTGCCCGGAGATGACCCCGATATTCATAGTGCTTTTAATCTTGTTCGCCTCGTTTGTTCTCTTCGTAGTGACTGCCATAAAAATCCTTGTCTTCTGTAAAATATTTTCCAAAGCGGGCTATAGCTGGGCACTTGGATTGTTGATGCTCGTGCCAATAGCGAACATAATTATGGCCTTTTTCCTTGCATTTGCCGACTGGCCGATTTGCAAAGAAGTGCGAAAACTAAAACAACAGTTGGAAAAATCCAAAACGTAAGTCATAATCAACAAATAGATTCGGTGTATATTAGCTGTATCTGTTGAGCGTTTTAATCTTGGAGGTTTATTGTGACTACCGAGCAGCTTACAAGAACTCGTCCTGAACGTAGTCGTAGGATAAGCGTGATCGACCCTATCGGCCCAGCCTTTGATAGGGTTAAAATAATTCTTTTTAAGCCGTTCGACCTGGGCAAATGGTTTGTTATAGGCTTTTGCGCCTGGCTGGCTTACCTCGGCACAGGAGGCGGCGGAGGTGGTGGGGGCAACAAAGCACAATGGCATTCAGGCGAGGGTATCCATCACACAGCACAAGAAGCAAAAGAGTTTTTCCTCGACAACCTGTCCTGGATTATTCCTGTTGGCATAATCGTTATGCTGGTAATATTATGTTTCTGGATTCTGTTTACCTGGCTTAGCAGCCGGGGACGATTCATGTTCCTGCATTGCGTGGCTGAGAATAAAGCTGAAGTTAAAATTCCATGGACGAAGTTCCGCAAACACGCTGACAGTCTGTTTCTTTTCAGGATTGTAGTGGGACTGGTGGCTTTTGCAATATTTGGTTTACCATTTCTTATTGTCGCCTTTTCTTTAGTTGCAATGTTGGCCGGGCCGACGTTTGTCCTGGCAGTACCGGGTATTGTTGCAGCAGCGCTTGTCTTTATCCTGCTGGGGATTGTATTTTGGCTGGTTCATAGGTTCACGATGGACTTTGTAGTACCGATTATGTTTTTGCAAACAACGAGCTGCACCACCGCCTGGCGCGAATTTCTCAACTTGCTCTCGATAAACAAGGCCCGTTTTGTACTCTATGCCCTTTTCAGAATTGTAATAGCAATTGCTATTGGTTTTATTACTTTTCTCGGTTTTTGTATCGGCTTTTGTTGTTGCTGTGTAAGTTTACTTTTGTTCATACCTTATATCGGTACTGTCATACTTTTGCCCGTGTATGTTTTCGAGCGTTCTTATTCTCTATACTACATACGCCAGTATGGTCCGCAGTTCGATGTTTTCCATCTCGAAGAAAAAGTGACCTAAACATTATGTTTATTGATCCCTGTATAAATAATGATAAAACACGAGAAGTATAGAGTAACGATGTCATTCCCGCCCCTGCTTTCGCAGGGGTAAACTTGTCCCCGCATAAGCGGGGAGCGGGAATACAGCCATTTTATTGGCGTTTTCTGGACTCCTGCCCCCGTCTGCGCGGGGGTGACAACCTTGCGCAGGAATGACAAATCGAGACAATCTTCTGTAACATTGATTTTACAAGTTTCAATAAACGTCGAAATATATGTTCTCCACCCCAAGTTTTCAACCAAATGAGCAGGTAGTTTAAAACAAAAATCTCCTTTTTGAAAAAATTTTTTATTCCCTTACCCGCAACTACTTAGCTCGGAACCCATTTCGAAAAAAACCATTTTTTTCGCACCAAATGAGCAGGTTCGTCCCATTTATAGAAGGCGATTGAAATCGCCACGGTTGAAAAAAACATTGCTATTCTGCGAAGTGCCTACTCCGCCGTAGTAGCCCACGGCTACGAAGGCTGGAAGCTTCGCTACGTAGCACGAGTTCAAAAACAGGAGAAAAACGAATGAGTTTTGACCTGCGAATCTTCAACGACCAACAAATAAAGGCTGATTACATCGAGTGGCTTATTGATGAACAATCGCCGAATATTCAGACACAGTTCAGCAAACTCTGGCAGTACTACGCAAATCCCACGTATGAGGTAACCGGCCTAAGTGCCTACGACAGAAAGGTCAGCGAAACGGGCCGATGTTATGTACAGGCACAGGAATACGGCCTACCCGCCAGAATAACGGGATTTGTACATACCGCAAATGGTGACATATTCGGCGCAAAAGCCGTCAAGGATGTGCAGCGAAAAGAGGTCGTCATCGAAAACGACATCGCCTGGCGAATAAATGCCGGCGTGGATTTTCTGTTTGGAAAACCGGTCAGTTTCATTTCCAAATCGCCGGACAGCCGTAAACGTGCAGAAATTGAAACCATCTTAAAGGCTGTGTTTGCGGCTAACGGCGCTATCGGCTTTTTCCAGGATATGGCGGTGCTCGGAAGCGTCTATGGCTTTGTCGATTGTCTCGTCAGGCCTGGCGACCAAATTCTACAGCAAACCTCCTCCACCTCAAATCCGCTCACAGCGGACTCCTTCGAAGACGTACTGCAATCGGCACAAACAATTGAACTGGAGCTGATTGAGGCGCCGAGGGCACTGCCTGTCCTGGATGAAGACGACTACAAAAAGATAAAATATTACGTCCAGCACTTCTATCAAAAGAAAAACGATCTGAACAAAAGCAGCTCTTTTCTTTCGAGGATCTTCTCGTGGGGCAGCACCGGCGGTGATACACGCCAGGTCGTAGCGGTGACAGAGATCATTTCAAACTCAGCCTGGCAAAGATATGAGGATGGAAACCTTGCCGCTCAGGGTGAGATTAAGTGGGGATTTCTGCCGGTCGTCCACATTCAGAACATCGCTCAACCATATTATTACGAGGGACTAAGTGACGTTGAACCTTTGATACCTCTGCAGGATGAACTGAATACCCGCCTCAGTGACAGAGCCAATAGGATTACTTTTCAGTCATTCAAAATGTATTTAGGCAAAGGCATAGAAGGCTTTGAGGATAGGCCCATCTCACCAGGTCGGATGTGGTACACCGACAATCCGGACGCAACTATTGAGGAGTTCGGCGGGGAGGCGGAGGTGCCCAGCGAAAACATGCACATCGCTGAAATCAGAGAGGCAATGGATAAGGTCAGCGGTGTCACGCCGGTGGTGGCGGGTGTTCTGAAGGACAAAATCGGCAACCTTACAAGCGCTGTGGCCCTGAGGCTGACGCTTATGGGAATGCTTTCGAAGAATGAGCGAAAAAGGTTTACCTACAGCGAAGGCCTGAAACGCATCTGTCGAATGGTTCTTTCGATACTCGATACGGCCAGCATCTATGCCACCGACAGAGCCGACAGAGAGGTCGATGTTCTTTTTCCGAGCCCGCTGCCGGAGAATATGACCGAAAAGCTCAACGAAGCCAAAATCAAAAAAGAATTAGGCGTTCCGACCGAGCAGGTGCTGCGAGAATTAGGATACGAAAATTAATTATTTAGCCTCTAAGTTTACTGGTGGAGTTATAAAACAAGGAGTTCTTTATGAAAGCGACTGATTCGCAAGAATTTGTGTCGGATAACACAGAGCAATCAACTGACAACACAAAACTTGTTCCGGTAGCGGAGTCTATCCGTTATCGAAGAAGGGCGCAGAGTGCCGAGAAGCAGGTCGAAGATTTAAGTGAGCAGCTTTCACAGGCTAAGTCTGAGGCTGCCCGGATATCAGAACAGCTAAACGAGATTCAGCTTGAGCAGAACCTGATACGCAAATTAACTGCTGCCGGTACCGTGGATTTGGAGACGGCGGTATTGACTGTCAAAGCAAGAATTGAAAGTGACAACGGAGCGGACATCGATGATGTCATAGAGCAACTGAAGAAGGAAAAGCAATATCTGTTTCATCAGAAAGACACTTATGCGCCAGCGATTAAAAAGACCGCAGGCGCAAAAGAGCGAGTGCAAAACAGCCATACGGTTCTTGAAAGAGCGGCTAAGAAAGCCGCAATGACCGGCAACAGAACGGATTTACAAGAGTATCTGAAACTTCGAAGAAATTATTTGTAAGTGAAAAACAGTTTAGCCCTACAGTTTACTGGGGGGATCACCAAAGAAAAGGAGATATATCATGTCCTTTACAGGAAAAGCAACCTATTCAGCGGGTACGACTCTGCCGGAGTTGGCCGAGGACGTATCGGATTTGATAGGAATAATTTCGCCTTACGAGATGCCGCTGTTGGACGCTCTGGGAGACCCGATGAGAGAGGCGACCAGCACACATCACGAGTGGCTGGAGGATGAGCTTCTGCCCAATAAAGACGCCATCAACGACAGTAGCTGGACCGATCCGGCCGGTGATACTGAGTTTGATGTAGATCATGGAAGCCGTTTCCGCATCGGCGACCAGATCCAGGTCGAAGCCTCAGAGGAATTGATGTTAGTGACGGGCGTTGACAACGACACGCTGACAGTGGTTCGCAGCTATGCGGGGACAACGCCTGAAAATCTGGCCGACAACCAGGTAATCAACATCCTTGGAAACGCCGCTATGGAAGGGGCGGATAAGCCCAGCGTACGGTTCACCAACCGTATCAGGTGCGGCAACTATACGCAGATATTTACCGCCGCGGTGGAGGTCAGCGGTACCGACATGGCCGCAAGTCAACTGGGCCTTGCCGACGAGATGGATTACCAAAAGCAGGAACGGCTGCGCGAGCTGCTCCGTGACTTAGAGAACACCGTGATTAACGGTGGCCAGCCAGCTACTAATCCACAGGGAAGCGCCAGCGTTAGGCGCTCGATGAAAAGCATAATTCAACACTTAGCGACCAACGTCTTCCACACTGGGGACAGCGGCTTTCCCACTGGAACTGACCTCGATGAAGCCATGATTAATTATGTTCTGCGGGCAATCTGGGAAAACAGTAACGGCAATATTGATCTGATTGTGGTTGGTGGCTTTCAAAAGCGAAGGATTAACGCTTTCTGTGCCAACAGCCGAAGCTACGCAGCCAACGACACTACTTTCACTAATATGGTGAGCATTTACGAAAGCGATTTTGGCGTTTGCAGGATTATAACCACGCGTTGGATGCCACAGGATGCGGTACTGCTTTTGGATTCGTCACGCATTAGTGTGCTGCCGTTAGCCGGCCGCAACTTTCACTTCAAACCTCTGGCCAGCGGCGGTGATTATGAGTCTGGCGAACTGATTGGCGAGTACACACTAGAGCTAAAGAATGAGGCGGCACACGGCCTTATTCGTGACCTGAGCACAAGTTAAACCCGTGAGATAAATACACACAGATTTTTTATGCCCGTAAGATTTCTATCTCAACGGGTTGAAAACTGGCTAAATGGTAACTGGTGATTGGTTAAATGTTATAGACAAATCTTAATTACCAATTACCAGTTACCAATAACTAAGGAGAAGACAAATGGTCACTTTCTCAAGCGATGTTGATATCCTGAGATACGAGCCGATACTGTTTGGAGAATTGCATCTACCGGGACAGGTTCTGGCGGCAGGTACGTCTGGAACACTTGCCAGCACGACATTTACCGCAAGCAACGCGGACTTTGTAAGCGCTCAAGTCTCGGCAGGTGGAGCCATATATCTTCAATCTTCTGATGGAATCCTGGATGGGGCTTATGAGATTGTTTCTGTGGACTCAACTACGCAGCTTACAATTTCCGTTATCAGAGCAGATTCGGACGGTGAACCGATAGCACCACCGGCAGCTACCGATATAACCTATCGCATCAGCACATTTAATCCACAGGCCAACGAGGTTGCTTTTCAACTGACAGAACACTTCGGTATCAGGCCAGGCAATCCTGCCAGCAGTATAGAGATACAGGATATTTTGGACATCAATGTCTTAAAAAGGGCGTCGGCCTTTGCTGTTATCTCAAGTGTGTACGCGATGTTAGCTAACAAGGCCGATGATGAGAACTTCTGGAAAAAAAGCCAGCACTATCAAAGGCTTTTCGAGAAGGCAAAGCAACGGGCTCGGCTGAGTATCGATGCTGATTATGACGGCATAGCCGATGTCACCAGAATTGGCGGATCCACAAGATTGGTGCGGGATTAACTTACAAGGGTAAAACAAATGAGCATCACTTTAGATGGACAGATTCTATTTGATGAGCAGGATTTTCAAATCCAACAGGGCAGTTTCAGCAGGGCTTCAATGGAAAAGGCTGTGCCAGGACTGGATGGCGTACTAAATATTGACCTTGGTCAACGCAATAGAGTAATAACGCAAAAGGGTGTTCTGCAGACCAAAAGCAGGACTTCTCTGGATAAGAGAATTGCCAATATATCAGCCTTTATGGATGGTGACACTCATAAGCTCGTAACCAACATCGGCCGTCAGTTAAATAATCTGAGGATGGATGTTTTCAAGATAAGCAACGAGCGCACTACTGGAGTCGGTGTCGCCGTCGATTATGAAATTGTTTATACGCAATTAACATGAGATATTTAGCCCCCCAATCCTTCGACTCTGCTCAGGACAGGTTTATTGGGGGATTAAACAAGAGAAAATGTAATGTCACTTACAAGCACAGGCATAGAATCGGTAAGAGCATTTGAGCTTCCCTGCGGTATCTGGGCCGATGGCAGATACGTCGCAGAACCAAGAATAGCACTTGTAAAGTGGCACTCTAACCACAGCGATAAGCACCATCAGATTTATGTTAATGGGCGATACGCAGGTGCGACCGTCGATAGCCGGCAAAGGCAGGAGATTGTTCAAATTCCTGCTTCTCTTGAGTCGCCTGTCCGTATCGAGGTCTTTGCTGTTGAGCCAAAATATGCACACATTGATTTTAGTAGTGACATCAACATCCCTTATGCCCCAAGCAACCGAGTAAAGATAATTCTGCTGCGCGAACAGAATCTGCTGATCGGAGCAACGGCCGACATATTTTTCGACAACGGTACCGGCGAAATCGACTACGGCAGCACACTCAACAAAATGCCTTTAAGAATCTGGCCGAGTTGGTTGGATAAGGCGGGCTTTGCAATGGCTGGCTTTGGCTTGAATGATTTCGGATACGACGGTGCAGCAGCGGTTGGGTTCGCAAAGGGAAGCTTCGGCAACAGCATGTTCGGCTTCGACGCCGATACGATTGAGTGGATAAGTCCGTCGCTGCCGGCGGGTATCTATAAATTCGCCGTCAGGATTACTGATCCTGCTGGCTGCGTGAGCATCAGCGAAACCAGGCAGGTCACGGTGACTCCACTTGCGAAACCTGCCGAGCATCTAAGTATCGCCTCGTTTAATAAACAAACAAATCAACTGGTGTTGAAAATAACGTAGTGAAAATCGTCACAATTTATCACGGAGTTCATAAAAGGAGAACATTATGGCCGAGGTATATCCGTCAGACAATGAATTATTGAATATTCAGTCCGACAGCGAGACCGGCGTTGAGTACATACCAACAGGAACATCGCCTTATTATGTTCACTTCAGGAAACTGCTGTATCGGTTGCTTCTGGCAACGCGACGGGCAAACGATTTGCGGGTCTTCGATGAGGGCGGTCTCGATATAGGCGTAAAGGCAGGCAAATTCTGGCTCGGCACACAACTTATCAGCTATGAAGGCTCCACCGGTAATACTTTAGCCGACGACAAGGAAAATATTTATGTCTATCTGGATTCAGCCGGCAATCTCGTCACCGACGAATATGACAGCTTCCCTGATATAGCGACAACACCTCATATTTGCCTTGCGGTGGTGACAACATCCGGCGGAGACATCATATCGATTACCGACAATCGGGCCGGTTACAATTTTATGGTTCCAGGTGCTGCTGGCGGAACCGTCAGCGTAATTGTAGCGGCAGCCGACTCATCCTATAGACATAAGCTCCAGGCCGATTACGTCTGTGACGGCACAGCAGATGACGTCGAGATAAACGAAGCACTATCACAGGTAAAGGCCGCCAGCGGAGGGACGGTCTTCCTGTCAGCCGGCAATTACATGCTCACTGATACCATCAAAATCCCGTCGGACGTCATGCTCGTAGGTGAAGGCACTGCCACCAAGCTTGCTTTCGACACATCCGTCGGCGATAAGACTATGATTACTAATGACTGTAACTATACATTTGCCCAGCGTCACCCAACCGGAAATAAAAACATTACCGTCAGGGACATGTACATCGACTGCGATAAGGATAATCGTGGAAGCGGGGCAGATTCAATATGGACGGTCGGTTTTAATACCGTTGAGAATTTGACCATAGAGAACCTAACAATTGTCAACGGCTGGACAGTCGCCATCAGGACTGAGTTCTGTACGTATGTAACGATTACGAACAACCGTATCCACAATTCCGGCGATGACGGCATCGGAATCAATGAAGAAACTTACAATTGTAGCTGTTACGGCAACCGCATCACTGACGCCGGTAAGGGCGGTAAAAGCTACGGTGCACCAAACGGCATCGAAGTCCAGGATGGCGCCCGTGACGTCACGGTCAGCGGGAACGTTATCGAAAACTGCGATACCGACGGAATCCAGATCTCCACCCACACCGGCAAAGACGGTTGTACTAATGTATCTATTGATTCAAACACGGTGCGCAATTGCGAGAGCGGTGTGTTTGTAAAAGGTATGGCTAACACTCCGCAAATCAACATTACCGTGGCCAATAATGCAATAATCGGAACGACCGATACGACTCTCTATGGGCTGCAGGCTGCTTATACCGAGGACGTTGTCTTTGTTGGTAACACGGTAAATAACCAAGTTAGCGCCGGGCGATTGGCGAATTCCAATACCAGGGCGATAATCAGCGATAACGTCTTCCACTGCACACTGGATGCCAGCAATGACGAGAAAGGATTTTTGTTTTCCGGAACCCTCACCAACATCCGTTTCGCCGCTAATATTCTGAATAACTATGGATGGAAGGGTCTGGAAATCTCTGGAACAGTTAACAACATGCACGTAATTAACAATCACATCGTCGGCTGCACGAACGGAAGCGGCGCTTGTCTTCGTTGGGACTCGCCAACATCAAGTTTGTGCGTACTGAACGGCAACCATCTACAAGGTACACACTGGTCTTATGACACTGCTACTTCTACGTATGATGTGCTCTCATCCAACTGGACCGAAACCTGGAACACGAAGGATGTGTAAAAGTTGTATAGCCCCCAAATCCTTCGACTTTGCTCAGGACAGGTTTATCAGGGGATTTTAGGAGAATAGGAATCAATATGGCTTACGAAATACATATAGATTATGTTTCCGGCAATACGGTTTACGCTGTTATTCGCAATACTGCCGGGC
>CAZQKO010000084.1:9666-10871 GCA_964593945.1 uncultured Pirellulales bacterium
ATAGATTATGTTTCCGGCAATACGGTTTACGCTGTTATTCGCAATACTGCCGGGCAGGTTTGGAATCCATTGGCAGAGACGTTTGAGGACTGGGGGACGGACGGTCATAATGCTGATTATTACGACCTGCCTCTTACCGACAAAAACGGCAGCAGATATGTCGGTAGCTTTGATATCGATGTCCCTGCCGGTCGTTATACAATCCAGGCGTTTTTGCAGGCCGGTGACAATCCGGCTGATGGTGACACTCTTGTCGGAACAAGAGCAATAATCTGGCACGGCAGTGGTGAATTGACCGTCGACAAGATTCTTGTCAATAAAGCCGTCCAGAATAAATCAACCGGTGCGATTGATTATTACGATGATGATGGCCAGACGGTTCTTTTGACACTGGCGCCAAGCGAAGATGAATCGAGTATTACAAGGATGCCGGGTTAACTGGATGAATTAGAGAATTAGCGAATGAGTTACCAATCAACCAATTCGCTAATCAAATAATTAACTTCCTTACAATTAAGGAGTTATATGATGGGCAGTTTCAGTAATTACTGGGAGAACAAAATCCTGGAACATATCTTCAACAAAGGTGATTATACGCCGCCAACAATTTATTTGGGATTATCCACTGCCGATCCGCTCGATGACGCATCAGGTCTGGCTGAGCCGAGCGGCAACGGCTATGCACGTGTCGAGACAGAATCGGACGACTGGAGTACTGCTTCTGCTGGCTCTATTGACAACACCAATGAGCTCATTTTCCCTGAGGCTACCGGAGGTTGGGGCACGATAACTCACTTTGCTCTATTTGATACTGCAACCGGTGGTAACATGCTTTGTCACGGCTCATTGAGCCAATCCAGAGCGATTGTCAGCGGCGATAAGGCAAGATTCGCCGCAGGGGATTTGAATGTGTCACTTGATTAAGCATTTCGATAGGGCGTGCATTGCACACCAACAAAGAGATGGTGAGCATAGCGAATCCTACGAAAAAGGAGTCAAAACATGGCAACGATTAAGAAAAATTGGCAGAGTGAAGAAACTATCATAAATGCAGCCAGCGTCACCACCGGCACATGGTCGAGCGATGTCGACCTTGAAACTGATGGAATGGAGGGTGCCCATGTTACGGTTGAGGCGGATTTTCCCGCCAGCCCCACAGATAATCTGGTAGTCGAGGTAAGAGGCTCTCTGGACGGAACTAACTA
>CAZQKO010000085.1:0-10859 GCA_964593945.1 uncultured Pirellulales bacterium
ATGGTATTCCCGCTAAAAAAACCGTCAATGCCGAGGCAAAAGAATTCTTAAAAAGTATTGCATGAGTAAATTTATGCTCGTTGAGCAATTTTGCAATCGAGAATGGATTTTTATGTCGTGGCGTCAGCCATTCGTTATTAAAACTATTCGGTGATAAAACCTCACGAACCACAGGTTCAGCTAAAAGTGAGATTTTACAGGATTTGAAATGTTGGCTAATAATCCGCAAAGCCGGTGTGCAGAGAATAGCATCACCTATAGGAGAAGGAAGCCAGACTAAAATCTTACCTCTTGTATCTCGCATTTCATACTGCATATCTCAATTAACGAGATATACTTCAATATCACTATTTTCGACTCTGCATCCTATAAAAGGTCAGGGACATAAGCTGTAGAACTGTGGCAAAGCCGAGCGCAATCAAAACGGTGCTATCCTGCCTATTTGGACTCAGAAGCAGCCATACAGTTATCAGCAGGCAAAATAAAGCAATAATCTGTACAATACCTGCCATCAGCCTCATTGTGGAAAACTCATCGAACATGTTGGTTCGTTGCATACCTTTAAGCTGTTCCAGAATGCTGTTTAGTACGCCAATGGCATGTTCGATTCTGTCACCGCCTCGCTCTTCGTCCATCGCCCCCCCGCCCGCACGGGGGCAAGCCTGTCCCCGCGAAAGCAGGGATCCATCGTCCGTTGAAGCGTTTGGCTCTACAGGTTGCAGTGGATGAAGTTCTCTTTGAATTTGCTCAGTCTGCACGGTTATCTCAGTTTGACCATCAGGAACCGGCTGAATTTGAGATTCCACATTGCCTTCGGCACGGTCGTCTTCGACATTGAGACTCATATCCGAAGGGAACTCTATCGAAGCTCTCGACTCGGTTGTGCTCGTCGAAGTCGAGGTGAGCTTGCCGAAGTTTGAACGATGATACCTTTTTATAATATTCGTAGCTTCTTTTAAATTCACTGCATTGTAATGGGGTTTTGAAGCTTCCGGTCCACCAGGAGCAGACTTATCCCAGGAGTGTTTTATAAATATAGTTCTGCAACCGGCTCGCAAGCCCGCTTCCGTGTCAAGGCTGCTGTCACCAATCATCCAGGACTGACTAAGGTCGATATCCATTTCTTCAGCGGCTGTAAGCAACATCCCGGGATTCGGTTTTCGCCAATCGCTTTCCTTACGATACTTACGGACAACTCCTTCGGGATGATAGGGACAATAGTAAATCTGGTCTAAATACGCTCCTTTCTCGGCCAGCAGCTGCTTTAAACGGTCGTGAATCTCAGCAAGAGCTTTTTCAGTGACAATCCCACGGGCGACAGCCGACTGATTGGAAACAACAATCAGCTTATATCCAAGCTCTTTTAGCTCGATAATCGCTTCGGCGACACCATCAAGTAGATTTACTTGATCGGGGTGATTAATGTAGCCGGGATCCTCGATCAAAGTGTTATCACGATCTAAAAATACCGCCTGACTCGACATATCTATCCAAATTCACTTTTTTCCTCGGAGCTCGCGGGTACCTGTGTGCTTAATCCGCCGAACGCCTGGCGGATTAATCTTAATTTCTCCTATGTGTATCTGCGCCCTCCGTAGTTTATCTTCCTGTGGTTTGCAAAAACTTTGTTCTACAAGGTCACAAATTATATGGTAAGCCAACTGATGAGCTTCCTGGCTGCGTGCTGTTGATTTATTGGCGGCGCAAAAACAAATATCGGCGATTTTCTCAAGCAAACTATCGCTCCGGCCGGTAAAAGCCAGTATGCAAGCTCCTTTTTTCTTAGCCAATTTTGCTGCCGCAATCACATTTGCTGAGACGCCACTTGTGGAGAGAGCCCAGAGGATATCGCCTTTTTTGATCAGCGCTTCGACCTGACGTTCAAAAATATTTTCATAAGCATAATCATTGGCGATCGACGTAAGTATAGAGGTATCGGTTGAAAGCGCTACAGCAGGCAAAGCCTTTCGCTCTCTCTCGAATCTGCCTACCAGCTCGCCTGCTATATGTTGCGCGTCCGCGGCTGAGCCGCCGTTGCCGCAGAGATAAACCGTGCCATTTTGCCGTAAGGCCTTTATGATTGCTTCAGCTACGGCAGCAATTATTTCCATGCTGCTTTCGCCAAGCTCATCAATCATTTTCTTATGAGCTTCTATCGTCTCTAAAATCTGCCTTTTCATATTCTCGTCCGCGGAGATTCTCTTTACGGACCCTTATTTCTTTTATCATTGCAGTTGTGCTCTTGCCATCTACAAGCGGTGCAAGGACGACTTTGCCGTCGTAAGATTCGACAAACTCACGACCGACAACGCCTCTTTCCGCCCAGTCTTGTCCCTTTACCAATACATCCGGCTTTACTTTTTCGATTAAGTTTAGCGGATCCGGCTCATCAAAAAACGTAATATAATCCACTGTTTCCAATGCGGCCAGCACAGCGGCTCGGTCATCCTGGTTATTTATAGGTCGCTGCGGCCCTTTAATTATCTTTACCGAGCTGTCGCTATTTAGGCCGAGAACAACCTTGCCGCCTTGTGACCTACAGAATTTCAGAAATTCAATATGTCCTCTGTGTATTACATCAAAGCACCCGTTTGTAAAGACTATGGTCTGCTTCTGCTTTCGGTGCCATTCGAGCTCCTCAAGCAAAGATTCAACGGAATGGACTTTGCCGATTTTGTCCCGATTTTGAATGGCAAGCTCATTGATGATTTCTTCGACGGTTACTGTCGCGGTGCCGAATTTTTCGACTTCGATTCCGCCAGTGATATTAGATAATTGGACAGATGTTTCGTAATCACAACCAGCAGCTAAAGCTACTGCGAGCGTCGCCAATACCACATCGCCCGCTCCGCTGACGTCATAAACGCTTCGTGGCCTGGTTGGTACGATTTGGCTTTCATTTTTTGTTTCAAGATACGCACCTTCTTTATCCAATGTGATTACCACGGCTTCGAGCATTAAATTCCGGCGAAGCTGCTTAGCCGCCCGCCCTGCCGCTTCGGAGGTTTCTATCTCAAAACCCACCGCGGTTGAAGCCTCTTTACGGTTAGGCGTAATGAGAGTGGCACCGCTGTATTTTGAATAATTGCTGGTAAGGGCAGGATCTATGAGCGTTTTTTTGTTGGCCTGGGTCGCTAACTGTATCATCTGACAACAAAGTGATGGATTAAGCAAGCCCTTATTATAATCCTGTAGGCAGACGATATCAGCTTTTTCCAACCGGTCTTTATAGACTTGTAAAACAGCCTCATTTAATTCATCAGACAACAACTCTGTGCTTTCTTCATCTACTCTTATCAATTGCTGGGGGTGCCGATGCTGCGCCAGACCTATGAGTCTTTGCTTGCAGATGGTTGGGCGGTCAGCTACTGTAAGAAGACCTGTGATGTCGGCCTTGCTTTCTATTAGTTTTCCTTTTAGGATTTTTCCGTTCGGGTCATCTCCGATGATTCCTAAGCAAAATGCAGAAGCTCCCAGAGCAGCCACATCGGCAGCTACAGAGCCTGCTCCACCGCAGCAGTATTCGGTTCGGCAGACCTTCAATACCGGCACCGGTGCCTCTGGACTTATCCTCAAGGCATCGCCATAAATATAAATATCAAGCATAAAGTCGCCAACAATCAGAACTTTTGGCGAGCCGAGGTTTGTTACCACTTTGAGTAATTTTTTGTACATTCACAACTCTTTTATAATGGAACACGATCCCGCGGTAAATCCTTCGACCCGGCTCAGGATGGGCTACGGGATTAAATATTTAACCCCCCAATCTTTCAACCCGGCTCAGGACGGGTTTGTTGGGGGGTTCATCCCACACACGTTTTACGTGGGATCTCTTTTCACTTTGCAGTAATTTTACCAGACAGTGTATTTTCTATCAAGGCCTTTAATTTATCCACTCCAGTCAGGAATTTCAGCTCAATTTTCAGATAAGCAAACTGAATGTTAAATCCCAAGCTTTGAGCCTTTGGTATAAGAATCGCAATTTTAGTCCAGTCTTTCTGCGTTGTAACTATCAAATCAGCCTTTAACCACTTGGCCTGATTATAGATATCGGTAATATCATTTTCCGTATAATGATGATGGTCGTTATAAATCTTCGAGCCAATCAGCTCGCAACCCAGCCCCTTGATTGTCTCAAAAAAAGCATCCGGATTACCAATACCGCAAAAGGCAAATATCCTTTTATTCTTTAGTTTCTCGACACCTATTTCTTTGTCTTCTGCAGATTTCGCACAGACAGGAGCATGAATCGATCGTGCAATAATCATTTTTAGATTTATATGCTGAAGCTTTCGTTCAAGCCCAGCCAATTTAGCTTCTGTAACCTGGTCGCACCTGGTGACCACAACAGCGTTAGCTCGTTTAAGTGCGAAAACAGGTTCTCTAAGCATCCCTGCTGGGAGGAGCCTGCCGTAGCCGAAAGGCAGTGTCGCATCGACTGTTACAATGTCCAGGTCTCTGGCCAGTCGGCGGTGCTGGAAGCCATCATCCATAATCAGGACCTTTGCACCAGATTTGTCAATTGCTTCAACCGCACCTGCAACGCGATCAGGATTTACAATTACTTTTGCTTGCGGACAGCATTCAGCAATAATTGCAGGTTCATCTATGTCCGTGTTGCGTATTGCGTATTGCGTATTGCGTGCATTTTTCGCACGACGCATCACGCACGACGCACGACGAGTTTTGTAACCGCGGGTTAGTATTGCACAAGGGACATTTTTTTGTCTAAGCAAATTGCACAGCCAGATTACAAGTGGGGTTTTACCCGTCCCGCCAGTCGTTATATTACCGATGCTAAAGACTACAGCATTTACATGATGTGTTTTCAGCCAACCTTTGGAATATAGAAAGTTGCGCAGTCGAATAATAAGTGAATAACCAGCCGCAGCAAAACCCAGGCAAAAACACAAAAATATCGCACTTAATCCGCGGCTTTGGCCTGAAATCAATTTGCGATAAACTTCTTGATTCAATTACCGATCCTCTTTGTACATATCATTTTCAACCATACAGATTACATTGAATTTTATCTATTTACCACAAAAAAGAAAAGATGTGACGTCTCAGATTGCTCTGTAGAAAAGATGTCATTTCGACCGTAGTGAGCGCAGCGAACGGAGTGGAGAAATCTGGATTAGCAATTCTTTTTCATGCAGATTTCTCCGCTTCGCCCCCGTTTCTGTCTTCGTCAGAAAACACGGGGGCTTCGGTCGAAATGACAGTGAATCTTTTCTACAAAGTAAGTTGATTTATGAATAGCGAAAAATTAATGGCCTGGTTCAAATGAGAAAGACGAGTGGTATAAATCCTAAATTGGTTAATCCACAGAGGCAAAGAACCTTTTGAATCGTGGCTGGAATTTGTCCGTAATGTCAAAAGATAGGATTACTCCCTTAGCTTCTCCGATTATTGCCTTTCTTTCCACAAAACCAAAATATCTTGAATCTTTGCTATTGTCTCTGTTGTCACCCATAACAAAGTAGCTATCTTTAGGTACTGTAATAGGCCCAAAATTTCTTATTGCCGAGATTGAAGGAATGCTCATTACCACATGGGTGGTTCCATCAAGATTTTCTGTTGCCAAAATGGAACGGTTCTTCAACTTGGATGTAAGCTGTTCCGCATATTTCAAATCGATTTTAGTATAGGTAAGCGGCTTTCCATTTAGAAAAACCACATTATTCCTCATTTCTATTTTATCGCCTGGTATTGCCACTATTCTCTTTACTAATCGGCTTTCATCCTCAGGAGAAAAACAGACTATAATGTCACCTCGCTTGGGATCCGACCATTTGGCAAGCCGATAGAAAGTAAGAGGAAATCTTAAGCCGTAGGCCAATTTGTTTACATAAATCAGGTCGCCTTCGAGGATAGTGGGATTCATAGAACCGGTGGGTACCCAATTCCAATCTGCCAAACTTGATTTTACAGGTATTACTACAAAGACTACGAAAAAAATAGTCATTCGCCATTCTTTCCACAGCCTGGAAATGAATTTTGCTACCTTTTGTTTTTTCATTTTTCCTCCGTTGACTAATATCGGCCAAAATGCTGCATTTTCATACGCATTTTGAATTGTAAATGTTCATTTTTTGATTTTTTTTATGATCGCATCGGCCATTTGGCTTGTGCCGACCGCGGTTGGGTCATTGCGGTTTTCTTTTAAATCGTAAGTTACGTTTTTGCCTTCAGCTATAACCGCAGCGACCGCCGACTCTAATTTGTCCGCCTCGGATGATTTGCCTATATGTCTTAGCATCAGTACGCCGCTAAGTATCAAGGCTGTTGGATTGACCTTATTCTGGCCTTTATATTTTGGGGCGCTACCGTGAGTCGCCTCAAAGATAGCTCCTTTTTCGCCGATGTTTGCGCCGGGCGCCACACCAAGCCCGCCGACAAGCCCCGCACATAAATCGCTTACTATATCGCCATAAAGATTTGGTAAAACAATAACATCGTAAAGCTCCGGTTTCTGCACTAACTGCATACACATATTATCAACGATGCGGTCTTCAAACTCTATATCCGGATATTTTTGTGCGACCTCTCGGCTGACTTCAAGCCATAAGCCATCTGAGAACTTCATAATATTAGCTTTATGGACGGAGGTGACCTTTTTACGTCCCATCTTGCGGGCGTAATCGAACGCGAAATTCACAATACGTTCAGTAGCTTTTACTGAAATCGGCTTGATGCTTATACCGGAGTCTGTACTTATCTTTCGGCTGGAATGTTTATTTAACCAGTTGATAAGCTCGATAGTATCATCACTATCTTTTTGGAATTCGATACCTGCGTAGAGGTCTTCGGTATTTTCACGCACGACTACAAGGTCGATATTCTCATATTTGCTGCGGACGCCTTTATAGCTCTTGCATGGCCGAAGACATACATACAAGTCAAGGCTTTGTCGCAGGAACACATTTATACTACGAAAACCTGTTCCCACCGGCGTAGTAACCGGAGCTTTTAACGCAACACCGTTTTTCTTAACCGAATCGATGGTCTCTTCCGGCAAAGGCGTACCCAGTCGTTCCATTACTTCTGAGCCGGCCTCAGCCAGCTCCCAGTTGATTTCTGCACCCGTAGCATCGATACATCTGCGGGCCGCTTCCGCGATTTCCGGCCCAATCCCATCGCCTGTAATCAAAGTTACATTAGTCATTTTTTATACTCCTATTATTTAACGAGGCGATATGTTACTTTTTAATGATGAAGGTGTCAAGGAAGAAGACCCCCACCGCAGGGGTGGGGGCTAAAAAACGGTTTGCCGGTGAGTGTTTTTTGTGTTACCATTTTAATCATGTCAAATATGATTGCATATATGGTGACATGGACGACATACGGAAGCTGGCTGCAGGGCGACCCTCGCGGATATGTAAAAGACGGAAAAATCATGCCCGGAAATAAACAAATCCAACTCGCGAATAAAAAACTTCAAAAAACGGAAGACATTAAACTGAACTCCGAGCAAAGAGCAATCGTATACCAGGCGATTTTAAATGAGGCTAAGAGAATAGGTCAAACAATCGACGCCATTTCTATTTGTGAACACCATGTCCATATCGTGGCACGTCCATGTCAGGAATCAATACCACAAGTTGTAAGCAGGTACAAAAATGTTGCCATGTTCACGTTATGTAAAAATGCCCAAATTGGTCGAATATGGACTCGTGGTTTTGATAAGCGTTTTTGCTTCACCGAGGATGACCTGAAACACAGAATTGATTATGTATACAAACACACACCTTTTTAGCCCCGACCCCTGTGGTCGGGGTCCCCTATGGTCAGGGTAAGGTACCTAATTGGCTGCGTACCAGTACCTTTTACCTTTGATAAAAGAGGCGACGCCTTGTCTTTTGAACTTTCGCAGGTTTTTTAGATGTGCTTTGCCGTGGTGTGGTTCAAGAATTTTGAGCTTTTCGCAGGTTGAGAAATCATCACACTGCCAGCAGCCATCCAGCCCTTTCTTTCTAGCGCAGTTTCTTATCTTGCAGTTAGGCGGGCCGCCATTGCCCTTGCAGACCTTTTTGCAGCGCATCTTCATCATCGTGCCAAGCAAATTATAGCACTTGTCATAATCCTTGAATTCCTTAAAGAAAGGGATAGTAGCCAGCATATCCGCCATAAAATCGAAACGATTGTGCCTCAGCTCTTTTCTTAAATCTCTGGCCAGGTTCGCAACGGTTTGCGTATAGCCAAAGCAGTCGCTGCAATAAAGGCCGCAGTAGCCGATTAAATCCTCTTTCTTCGCCATTCGAATAACCTTTCAGAATGATATTTATTCATTTTTACAGGCAATTTAGAAGAATTTGCGATGAAATCAAGGAGCTTAAAAGAATTAAGCCCATCCACAGAGATAGGGTTAAATAAAAAATATTTGCCGCAAGGCCTTTTTCTTGGTAATTTTGCAGCGTTAAAACAGACAATAAATACCGATAGATGATATTTGGTTACGGAGATTGCAGCCTTATGATGTTTGGATATTTTGACGACCAACATAAAGAATATGTAATAACCGAGCCCAAAACGCCATATCCCTGGATAAATTATTTAGGAACGGAAGAGTTCTTTTCGCTCATCTCAAATACAGCCGGAGGATACAGCTTTTACAAGGATGCAAGGCTTCGAAGAATCACAAGGTACAGATACAATAATGTTCCAATCGATGACGGCGGAAAATATTTTTATATCAATGATGCAGGAATTGTGTGGTCGCCCGGCTGGAAGCCTGTAAAGACCGACCTGGACCGTTATGAATGCAGACATGGACTGGGTTATACGATAATAACAAGCAAAAAAAACAAGCTGGAGGCACAGGTTACATATTTTGTGCCGCTTGGCGACCATTGCGAAATCCAAAAAGTCAAGCTTACCAATAAAAGCAGCTCCACAAAAAAGCTCAAGCTTTTTTCCTTTGTTGAATTCTGTCTCTGGAACGCCCTGGACGATATGACAAACTTTCAGCGGAACTTGTCAACCGGCGAGGTGGAAGTTAAAGGGACCGTCATTTATCATAAGACAGAATATAAAGAAAGGCGAAACCACTACGCTTTTTACTCTGTCAATCAGCCCATAGACGGCTTCGACACGGATAGAGAATCATTCATCGGCTTGTATAACGGATTCGCAAATCCTGATGCCGTGATGGAAGGGGCAAGCTGCAATTCGATTGCTCACGGATGGTCGCCGATTGGCTCGCATATGCTGGAAATAAATCTGGAACCGAAGCAAGAAAAGGAGCTGATTTTTATTCTTGGCTATATTGAAAATGACGAGAGCGATAAATGGGAAAGTCCGGGAGTTATCAACAAGCAAAAAGCAGAAAAGCTAATCGCGAAGTATCAGAACTCCGACTCCGTTAATAAAGCATTTGAAAGATTGAAAGATTACTGGTCGGAGCTTCTTTCAATCTATCAGTTGAAAAGCCATGATAAAAAGCTGAATAGAATGGTGAATATCTGGAATCAGTACCAGTGCATGGTCACCTTCAATATGTCACGCAGTGCATCGTACTTTGAGTCGGGTATCGGCCGGGGGCTTGGTTTCAGAGATTCCAACCAGGACCTTATCGGGTTCGTTCATCAAATTCCACAAAAGGCAAAAGAAAGAATCCTTGATATTGCCGCGACGCAATTTGAAGATGGCGGCGCATATCACCAATATCAGCCTCTAACAAAAAAAGGTAATAACGAGATCGGCGGCAATTTTAACGACGATCCACTTTGGCTGATTCTATCGACATCCAGCTACATTAAAGAGACCGGAGACTGGTCGATACTCGACGAATCGGTTCCGTTTGATAGCGATGATACGAAATCTGAATCCCTGTTTGAACATTTGAAAAGGTCATTCTACCACGTGGTCAATAACCTTGGGCCTCATGGCCTGCCTCTCATCGGCAGGGCCGACTGGAATGACTGTTTGAATCTCAACTGCTTTTCAAAAAATCCCGATGAATTGTTTCAGACAACAGAAAATAAAAAAGGCGGCGTCGCTGAATCCGTGATGATTGCAGGAATGTTTGTTCTTTACGGTACCGAGTTTGTCAAGTTGTGCCGTCGATATGGTAAACAAAAAGAGGCAAAAGCTGCAAATGCACACATCGAGAAAATGATTGAGAGCATCAATAAACACGGATGGGACGGCCAGTGGTTCCTTCGGGCATACGATTATTTCGGAAAGAAAGTTGGCAGTAAAGAAAACGAAGAAGGTAAAATATTTATTGAGCCACAGGGCTTCTGCGTGATGGCAGGGATAGGGTTGGAAGATGGCAAAGCTCGTTCGGCCCTTGAATCTGTTAAAAAATATCTCGACTGTAAATATGGAATTGTATTGAACAATCCGGCTTTTACAAAATATCATATCAATTTAGGTGAGATATCTACTTATCCGGCGGGGTATAAAGAGAATGCAGGTGTTTTCTGTCACAATAATCCATGGATTATGGCCGCCGAGACAATACTCGGAGATGGTGACAGAGCCTTTGAATATTATAAAAAGATCTCGCCGGCTTACCTTGAAGATATCAGTGACCTGCACAAGACAGAGCCTTATGTCTATTCGCAGATGATTGCAGGCAAAGACGCATTTAAGCCTGGCGAAGCGAAAAACTCGTGGCTAACCGGAACTGCAGCCTGGAACTTTTATGCTGTAACACAATATATATTAGGTATCAGGCCTGAATATGATGGACTGCTAATCGACCCTTGTATTCCGAAGGATTGGGACGGCTTCACAGTCCAAAGGAAGTTCAGAAACGCAATTTATAAAATAACCGTGCAGAATCCAAAGCACGTATCAAAAGGGATTAAGGAAATCCTTATTGACGGCAAAAAACTGAACGGCAATATCCT
>CAZQKO010000086.1:0-10792 GCA_964593945.1 uncultured Pirellulales bacterium
GTCAACCAGGTCTATCGCTTTGTCGGGCAGCCATCGGTCTGTTATGTAGCGATTAGACAAAGTCGCAGCGGAGACGAGAGCCGAGTCCGTGATACGAACGCTATGGTGAGTGTCGTATCGGTCTTTTAAGCCGCGAAGAATAGCTATTGTCTCCTCAACGCTCGGCGGGTTAATCAGGATCGGCTGAAAGCGTCTCTCAAAAGCTGCGTCCTTCTCAACATGCTTTCGATACTCGTCGATTGTAGTGGCACCAATACAACGTAACTCGCCCCGTGCAAGCGATGGCTTCAATAAATTGCCTGCATCGACGGAACCTTCGGCTTTGCCGGCGCCAACGACGGTATGCAGCTCGTCGATGAAAAGAATAATTTGGCCGGAAGCTCCAAGAACCTCTTTTAGCACTGCTTTGAGCCGGTCCTCAAATTCACCTCTGAATTTAGTCCCCGCTATCAGTGCCCCCATATCCAGGGCGATGATTCTTTTATTTTTCAGACCTGCAGGGACATCCCCTGTAACTATCCGCTGAGCAAGACCTTCGACGATTGCGGTCTTTCCCACGCCCGGTTCGCCGATCAATACCGGATTGTTTTTGGTTCGGCGGTTTAGAACCTGCATACATCTGCGTATCTCTTCGTCCCTGCCGATAACAGGGTCAAGCTTTCCCTTTCGTGCCATCTCCAAAAGGTCGATGCCATAACGCTCTAAAGCTCTGTATTTTTCTTCCGGAGTTTGGTCGGTTATCTTTTCGCCGCCGCGAACGTCTTTAAGAGCATTTTCAATCCGCTCCGGCGTAATGGAATTAAGGCTTAAAATCTCTTTAGCATCGCTGTCTATCGAAGCAAGCGAGATAAGCAGATGCTCAACACTGAGATATTCGTCTCCCATAGCATCGGCTCTATTTTGGGCGTCTAATACTACCTGATTTATGGCAGGATCGGGCATAATCTGGCCGCTGCTTTGGCCCTGCGGCAGGCGCCTAAGCTCGCTTTCTATCATATCTTTGAGACGCGAGACATTAATGCCGATCTTTTTCAAGATTAAAACAGCGATGCCACTGTCATCGCCGCAAATAGCGCTTAACAGGTGCAGCGGCGACAGCACGGTATGCGATTTGGCCATCGCGGTTTGTTGAGCGGTCGCCAATGCTTCCTGGGCTTTCAATGTAAATTTATCGAATTTCATAATTTAAGTTCCTTCAAATACAAATGCTAAAACATCATACTATATTTATCTGCAAAATCCGTGCCCAAACTGTTTTAAATTATAATAACAGCCACAATAAGTAGTTACGACCTTTTTCTACATCTATCCCTGTGCCAATTTGGCAGGTATACGTATTGTAGGTCAGGGGGCGGTAAAAACCGGCACAAAACTTGACTTAAAACATAAGGAATGTAAAGTCTAAACAAAACCTTAGGTAGTTGGCATGTAAGCAGCCATGAGTCGGTATGCAGGCAAACTAATAAGTGTTCAACTCTATTTCAGAAAGAAAAACTGCCAATATAAACTCCAGTCTATTTCTTCCCCAGAAAACAAGAAGGGTTTTTGAAGAATTACCCACTTTCCCCAATTGACTTTAATCTTGAATTTAATAAAAAAGAAACTGTAAAAGGAGGATAAGCCAAGGAATGGCTTACCAAAAAACCATTCTGTAAAGGATTACGCCGAAAAGAAAAGTTCACCTGTGTAGGAAGCACAATACTTCGTTGAGTTTGCTGCAAGTGATAGCCGAGTACAGGAGGATCGGTGCGGTGAGAAAAGGAATAATCTTTACGGTGTGGGAGGTAGGAGACATACTGTTCAGCGTTGTCGGACGTAACATCGCGTTAACATCACGTGATGGGATTTTGCTCCCAGAACACCTCTATGTCAGCATATCTGTTAGGCCGCATATCGATCTCGGTTCCGTTCCGCTGCCCGGAGTTTACATAAAATACTAAGGGCGGACGAATATGCCCCCTCGATAGGCCGGTGAGCTTAACCGGTCCTCTGGGATCGGGCGCCTATAATTTTGAACTAAAGTTTCAGGTTATGAAGGGCATAGAGTTAATAGTTTTTAGTGCTTCCACCCTCAGCGGAACGATATACGATATACGAAAAAAAGGAGGTGATGAATCAAAAGCAGAAAGAAGTATTTTAGCTTCTGCCTGAAGGATAGGGCGAAGCCTTCAGCGCTGAAGGAGCGAATTAAGAATCGAAAATAAAAAGCCCCCGGCCCAGGCGTGAGCCAAAGCGGCCGATACCGTCTGAGCCGGAGCAAGGAAAAACCCGCTTTCGCGGGGATCTCGGCCGCATCTATTTCAGGGTAGAATCTCTATCAAAAATTATATCAAGATTCTACTCAAATCGCAAGGAGAAAAAAATGAAAAAGCTATTAACAATAGCAATTGCGCTGATGGTATTTTCAGGATTGGCTTTGGCCAATACCGCCAATGTCACCCAGACTGGTGAGGGCAACAACGCCGATATTCAGCAGGCTGGCAGTGGAAATACCGCCGACGTTACACAAAACATGACAGGAGATCTTGGGCCGGCTCCTAAAGGCCATGACGTTTTGATAGAACAGCAGGGCAACAACAACTCTGCAACCGTGTCGCAGGTGGGAGACGAAATCAATGCCAATCAGGCTAACTACTGGCATACTTTCAAGGACCACGGGGCCTTTAAGTACGGAGCGAAAGGGATATTGCAGCAAGGTGACGAGAACATAGTCACTATAGACTCGACCGGCCACGTAAATCACCAAAGAGTTGTTCAACTCGGTAATAGAAACACTGCGGGTATAGTGCAGGATCCCGGCGTGCTTGCTATATGGTGGAATCTACTCGCTGCCGAGATTCAGCAGGCAGGCAACGACAACACGGCCAATGTAGATCAACATGGCGAGAGTCTTGGTGTTAATCTTGTCCAAGCCGGCAATACCAACTCTGCGACAGTATCGCAGACTGGGACCAACAACGCCGCTGAAATCTACCAGGAAGGCAACGACAACATTGCTACGCAGAACCAGGACGGCTCAGACAACACGGCCCGCCTCGGCATAACAAACGGCGACGGAAACACAACCGATCAAACACAGACTGGCGACGACAACTGGGCTGATACAGATATCTGGGGCGATCTCAACATCACTACTCAAACCCAGTTGGGCAACTTGAACGCTGCTGACATAACTATAGTGGGCAATTCCAATATTGCCTCACAGACGCAGACAGGGAACGGTTACAGTTCTACGATTTCCATAACTGGAGACAGCAATACCGCTACCGTCGTCCAGGGTCCGTAATTTCAGTTGATACTACCTGGAGCAACAAATCCTGCAGGAGACCGAAGCTCCTGCGGACAAATGTATCGCAAAAGTAAGAAAGAAATGAAGGGAAGGTGAATTATGTGTAAGAAAACATTAAAAATTGCAGCGATTATTTTAGCTGTATCCGGATTGGCTTTGGCCAATACCACCAATATCACTCAGACAGGAAGTGACAACGCCGCTACGATCGACCAAGTAGGGAGTAACAACGATGCTACGGTGACGCAGACCGGCGATGACAACAATGCCGATATTGACCAGACTGGTAATAATAACACTGCTACCAAGACCCAGATCGGTGATAACTATGATAATAGCATCTACCAAGAGGGAGACGACAACGCGGCCACGCAATACCAAGAGGGTGTTGGTAACAGCGTATCCGACATTGTCCAGATTGGTAACAGGAACACCGCTTCTCAGATCCAGATGGGTAATAACAATATAGCTATGCTTAGCCAGATGCTTAGCGATGACTGTACAGCTATTCAGGAGCAGTGGGGTAATGAAAACGAAGCCCATATCAACCAAACAGGCCCGGGTAACATCGCTATGCAACACCAGGGAACAGACCCCGGCCAAACTGATTTGCAGGGATACGTCTCCATCTTGCAAAATGGTGAGGGCAACGATGCTTCTCAGGAGCAGATAGGCGGACCCGGCAATGAAGCTTGGATCACACAGTTGGGAGATTACAACACCGCTTCGCAATACCAAGACCATGGTTTAACCTACGCTGAGATTAACCAAAATGGCAATTACAATAACGCTACGCAGTCTCAGGTTGACGGTGACGCCAATTCTGCTATTTGCACGCAGACAGGCGATAATAACTCTTGTCAACAGCAACAGATTGGTTCGGGCCTGTTAAGCACTGTTAACCAGACAGGCGATTGGAATGCAGTTGCGATTAACCAAGGTCCATAATTTGAGTCGTTGTTTACCCAGAGCACAAAACCCCGCAGGAGAGGCAATCTCCTGCGGGGCGCTGCTTCAGAGAAAGTTAAAAACAACACATGGATGAGGAGGTTAGATTATGCAGAAAAGATTTTTAAGATTATTGTTAGTTTTAGCGATAGTTGTCTCTGTCCCAGGATTAATTCTGGCTCAAGGTGGCAACACTGCTAACGTCACTCAGAGCGGCTCAAACAACGAAGCTACAGTAACCCAGAGTGGCAATGGCAATTCGGCTACAATCGACCAAGGTGGCTCCGATAACATCGCTACAATCGAACAGACCGGCGATGACAACAAGGCTATACAGACCCAAAATCCCAATGTGAGTGGCGAGGCTCTCATCGTTCAGATAGGAAGCGAAAACGAGGCTACCCAAGAGCAGTACGGTGAAGGTCATAAAGCCACGATTAGCCAAAACGGCAGTCTTAACATCGCCAGTCAATCGCAGAATGGCTTGACCAATGACGCTTCTATCAATCAGATTGGTACTACGAACGTTGCTTCTCAGATGCAAACCGGCGAGGAGAATACAGCAAAGGCTTTACAAATAGGTGGAAACAACGTTACTTCCCAAACTCAGTTCGGCGACAGGAACTACGCTGAGATCCATATAGGATGCAGCTACAACCAGGCTATTCAGAGTCAGACGGGCGTCGAGAACTATGCATTTATTGGCCAGTATTATGACTGGGACATTGCCACCCAGCTCCAGATCGGTAGCTACAACTGGGCCGAGATTAAGCAGTGGAAAGCTAAGAACATTGCTCAACAAACTCAGTCCGGCGATGACAACTTGGCCAAGCTTTGGCAATTAGGTGGTGACCTGAACAGCGGTTCGCAGATACAGACCGGCAACGAGAATGATGCTGACATCTACCAAAACGGGCAACTCAATTTCGCCCTGCAGTCCCAAAACGGAAACCTGAACTATGCTTTGGTTACTCAGAACGGCAACAACAATGAATGCTGGCAATACCAGACTGGCAATGGCTATTCAAGTACCATCACCCAGACAGGCGATAACAATGTAGTCACGATTACCCAAGGCTCATAATTTGAGCTGGATTTAACCACAACCTACTATGCAACAGGGCAACTCATCCAGCTTTTCGGTTGAGTTGCCCTCTATTTTTATAGTTATAATTTTCACAGAATCAATAATGATCAGTCCTTCGGCTCGGTTAAAAAGTATAGTACTATTCTGATGCTTTACGAATACGCTTTGAGAAGGAATAAAGGCGGAACAAAATGGAAAAAATAATACTTAAGCAGCTAATCCTAACCGGCCTTCACCATTGCAAATGGGTCTTGGCAAAAGCGCTTCTACTTCCACTGAACTACGGCGTAGATGTAATCTACAAACGTCTTAGTGATGCTGCTATTATTTTTAACTTGTAACTGAAGGGAATTTATCTTTTCGGGTGTATCTACAAAACTTGTAATATTCCATACATCTACTGCCTTATTCTGCTGTCCCTTATACACCGGAGCATATAATGATGTCCAAACTACAGGATTATTTGGCCAGCCTGTTCCGACAGCCCATTCTAATTTTCCGGGAAGAAATATTCCTTCCTCGAAATGTTTCACGTAAATATCAATCGATATTACTTTAACACCTACAGGAATAAATATATCTGAGAAATCATACGATGTATATAAGCCAGGCCCGGTTTCCCACGACTCGTCGTTAGCAGCTTGTACAGCATGGATTTTGCCATTCAATTCTAGTTTTGTTTCGGTTTTTTGGTCGTAGCCATCTACTACGTTTAGGGTAATCACTGGAGGTATACTTGCAGCAGTGGTATCAGATTTTTCGACTTTCCTTGGTTCAGGTCTCTTACCCTTTGGTTCAGGTGTCTTTATCTGTTCAGGTTTTTCAACATCCTCAACTTTCTCTGCGCCCTCAAGTTCGTGTTTCTCGACTTCCTCGAGTTTAGGTTTCTCTATTTGCTCAAGTTTGGGTTCCCGCAAGGCAGGGGGCCTTTTAACATCTTCAACTTTGATTAGTTTGCCTTTTTTGTCAAAGGTTACTATCTTTTCGGTCTGCTGTTCTTCTTCCAAATACCTCTGAATAATGGGAGAATGAATATCTTTCGGATTTTTCAAATCCCAGATTCCGTCCTGAATACCTTCTATAATCAGGTCGAAGGCCGCCTTTTCGATTGCTTCCAGCACGCACATAGATGGTGGCTCATTGGTAGAAAGACCGGTCTCTGCCTCCAGCAACCTTTTGATTCTGACAAATCTGTAAATACTGAAATCCACTTGTCTGGAAAGGATGGATTTAGTGACCGAGACAGATTTTAGTATCTGTCCATTCTTGGTGGATACAAGCCTTAAATAAATAGTCACTTGGTCCTTTCTTACATGACCTGAGCCACCGAGACCGAAGTACATGACGCCCAGACCGCCTGTGATTATATTTGTGTCATAACCAATTATGCCGCCCTCTAAAAGTACACCTGCATAAAGTAAGGGCGGCAAAGTCGACAATTTCTCGCCGCCTTCAGCCATATATTGCATCCTGGTTGAACGGATGATTTGTCTCTCGTTCAATAGGTTCGGCAATCCCTCCCTTTCTATAGGGGTGAACCAGCCGGAATCCTCAAGGGCTTTATTTAACATAGAGGTAGCACCCTGGGTAACCGCTGTTGAAAAGGTGGTTGTCTGAGCTGAAGTCTTGTACTGGCCGGTCTGGTCCCTGAATTTATAAACCGCTATCACTATTCTTTCTCTCGGTGGAGGCAGAGAAATCAAGTCATCGTGAATAGCAGTAGTATATCCTATAGTCGCTCGCTCCGTAAATTTATAAGCTAATTTAGAGCTGCATCCAGATAGAATAATGGTACCTATCACCCATACAGCGTTTATCGCAGTATAAAGTAGTATTTTCACCCTATCCCCCGATAATTTATTCAAAAGTACGGTATTTCTACAGTAGTCAAATCCAGAGTAGTAATGTCGGTAAGCACAACGGTTATCTGTCCATTAGTTGTAACATCAATCTTGTAATCTCCAACCGTATAGTGGGCCTCTGTTTCACCCTCTGGCAACAGCAAGTCCTCCTCTTCGCCAAATGCCTGATTTAGTATCTTCCTTGATAGTGCGTAGAGATATTGCCGCTTTAAGGTGTACTCAAAATCTTCGAAAGGATCTGGTCTTTCGTATGTGTACGGCTTGGTCTTTTCTACCAGCTTGTTCTGGGCTTGTGCTGAAGCCATCAGCCATGTTGCATTGTATGATGGCCCGCCAAAAGATGGGTTTATCGGCACCCAAACTAACTCCGTAGCTGTGGCTATATCAGCCGACACTAAAAGGCAAGCGCAAACAATAAAACTCACAACATAAATTACTGTAGTTTTCATCTTCTCCTCCTTTTCTCAAATAGAACTTTTACTTTTTCTGCATCCGGCATGCCGGAAAATACATTTTTAATACCTCTATATACCGGTTCCCATCATATTCACAGTCTGAAATTAGCGCTTCCCATAGTTTTGTAGATAGTATTTCGTTGCTTCGACGGCCTGTTTAACTGCCTCCTCAATCTCTTCGGACCTCGGCCTAAGCACTCTGCTCCAAACAGTGTTCTCTCTAATTTTAATCTCGACTAAGCTTCCCCACGTTGGGCTGGCTCTTTCGGTAATTAAGATGTTGTAACTTTTAAGCGCTACTTGTGGGGGCTCCCACAGAAGAAAGAAGTATTCGTAAAACTCATAGCCAATCTTAGTCATGGTCTCTTCAATAATTAAGCCGTTTATTTCCTGCATTAGTTGTTCTTCTGCTCCTGCTGCTGCTCGTTCTTCTTTAATTTCAGCAATAAGATTTCTTATTTTTTCTTCTGCGGCTGAAGGTTGCTCAGGCTTTGCAGCTTTTTGTTTCCTACTAATTTCATCTGCCACTGGTTTTCCTTCTGTCGTTTCCGTAGTTGTTGACATCGAAGTTTCTTTAAGTCTTGTTATGTTTTTGAGTTTTAACACTATTTCTCTGATTTCTGCGCCTATCTGCTGAAGTATTGCTTCTACTTCTTTAGCAACTGTGTGTATTTCTTCAACTTCTTCTTTGGGTAAAACCACCTCTTTTTCTGGAACAACCTCTTCGTCTTTTATGGCAGTTTCTCTGCCGATGGGCAAAACTACCCCCTCTTCTGGAATTTCCTTTTCCACCTCCACTTTTTCTTCAACCGCAAGGAGTTTTCCAGTTTTGGAGCAAATAAAGTTTTTGTAGAAAAACAAGGCTGCCATACTAAAACAAATTGTCATTGCTGTTAATGCTAATAATGTGCTATTTTCCCTCATTTATGCTTCGTCCCTTCTTATTTGGTCAACTCTAAATTACTGAATAAATAATTCCAACATGTTGCTTTTCAAAATCTATGTTAAGTCTATCTAAACAGCTATTTTCCACTATGGACAACTTGCGGGGCTATACCAGCCCTCTTATATATAGCATTTTTCGGAAGGTACATCTTAACGGGATTGGAAACATTAAGTTTTTCAAAACCAGCCTCCTCCTATCCTATGGATCACTTTTTAAAGTAGGTATGTTATCAAATACTTAGGGCTGAAACAATCATGGAAAGTAGGTATTTTTACGATGTTTTCCACCTTTGTCCTTGTGCCAATTTGGCAGGTATACGTATTGTAGGTCAGTGGGGCGGTAAAAACCGGCACAAAACTTGACTTCAGAGCCGAAGGCTGTAAAGTTAAACAAGTTCTCTGGATAACTCGTCTTGGCGACTCGTCTCGGCGAAGGCCGGAGCCGGAGCGGGGAGGCCAAGCCGTAGCCAGATTGGCATGACCGTTTTACCGTTATCTTTCAGGAAATATGTACTCGTGGTTGATAGAAGAAACACCTGGTCGGCGAAAATAAAAAGGACTTTTACTGCGGTACTACCCGTCTCTAAAAGGCGCAAAGGCCGATGCGATAGCTGCGGTGCGTGCTGCAAGCTGCCTAATGTCTGTCCTTTTTTAAGATTCAGGCCGGATGGAAAATCTTATTGCGCTATTTACACCATCCGTCCGCTGAATTGCAGAAAATATCCAAGAACCGAATCTGAGCTTATCACTGCTGATACGTGCGGTTATAGCTTTGAATAAGATTGGCTGGGGTAAATGGTTATTGGTGATTAGTATTTGGATTTACCATTTAAACGGTTACCGTTTAACCATTTAAGGGCAAACAGACTACCAAAAATTAACAGCGTCCCCGTTGCCGGTTCCGGCACAACCGGTTCATCCGTTACAGGAACAATCACAATTGGAAGTTCCGGTAATGGCAGGTCTGATTTTGTAGACGATGATGGAAATGCAAGAGAAGACGAAACGACCTTTCCGCTGCCTCCGGACATTAGCGAGGAGAAATTTCCTACATCTGCAATTCTACCAACACCAGACCGAACTCCACCTCCAGGAGATCCCGCTCTTGGAAACACTCCGTCATATTCGGAACTCTCAAATAAGGCGATAATGATCTTCGGCCCTTTTATCTGCATAAAGGTGCTGCTGGCCTGTGGGTCACTTACATCGCCTATCCAACGCACGAATTTATAGCCGTATTTTGGAACTGCGGTCAAGGTAATTTCCTCATCCGGATTAAATTGATGAACACCCAGACCCGGAGTTATAGTGCCACCTTGTGCTGGGAATTGCTTAATAATGAGCGAAATCCCATCAGTCTTATCTGCCTTTGGTGGACCAGCCCTGCCCAGACCGCTGGAAATGAGCACAACGGCTAATATCATGGCACGTAGTCCCAGAGATATTTGACTACGTCCCCCCATAAGATACCTCCTCACACAACAGCTTTCAATCCGCAATAGACGAACACCAAGGGAGGGTTTGTGGCTAAGCGAATTTAATATCTTTCCGCCCCTATATTAAAACAAATCGCCCATCAAAAGTCAAGTCTTTTCTCGGTTCAGTGAGCGGATGCTTTGAGTAGTCTGCTGAGTTGGCAAAAATACAATGTATTTTCGGACTATTTTCGATTTCCAATTGCCAATTGTCGATTGTCGATTTGAAATCGAAAATCGGAAATCAAAATTCGTCAATATCGAAATTCGGCGCCTCGGCGCAGGGCCTCGGTGTTGACCGGTATTGTTTTGTGATGCCTTTCAGCGAGGACATCAGGCAGGGCTTGTACGGCAATGTCGATGGTGAGGTGGCCTCGCTTTTGTAAATACGCGCCCAGGGCCACCATATTCGCAACCTTCGGGTTACCCAACTGAACGGCTAATTCATCGGCTGGTACCGTTATTACCTCGATGGTTTCGTCAAGTTGCGGAACATTATCGATCATAGAGCCGTTCAGAACCAATAGCCCGCCTTTTTTAAGACGCGGGGCAAATTTATTCAGCGAGGCCTCGTTCATCACGATTAGCGAATCGGGTTTGCCGATTACAGGACAAGCGATTTCTCTTTCAGCAATAGTGATCATACAATTGGCTGTTCCGCCGCGAACTTCTGCCCCGTATGAAGGCATCAACGTTATCTCTTTGCCGGCATTCATTGCCATCTGCGCCAA
>CAZQKO010000087.1:0-10624 GCA_964593945.1 uncultured Pirellulales bacterium
TCAGATGGCGATATCGGCACCATTGGCAATGCTTACGATATTTATTTTGATGCTAATATTTTTCCGCAAGTTAGTTCTTATCATATCACCGTTGATTGTGGCTTTAGTTTCTGTGATTTCCACGATGGGGCTCCTGATTGGCTTTGGTTATCCGGTCCACATCATGAGCTCGATGATACCGATTTTTCTTATGCCGATATCGGTGGTAGACTCTGTGCATATCCTTTCTGAATTTTTTGACCTTTACAACAAAGAAAAGGGGAGAAAAAACACAATTCGCGAAGTTATGGGCAATTTGTTTATGCCGATGCTTTATACCTCGCTAACCTCGGCGGCAGGTTTTGCATCGCTGGCACTTACGCCGATTCCGCCGGTGCAGATCTTCGGCTTATTTGTGGCTATCGGCATTATGATTGCATGGCTTTGCACGGTCACTTTTGTGCCGGCATACATAATGATGCTGAAAGAAAGCAGGCTGGAAAATTTTGGTGCAACAACGGGACGCGAGAAAAAACAAACCTGGCTTACAGAACTATTAAGCTCAACAGGAAGATATACCTATAACGCCGCAAAGCCAATCCTCATCGCGGTGGCGATTGTCACTGTAGTTGCTGTTTATGGCATCACTCGAATCAACATAAACGATAATCCTATCAAGTGGTTCTCAAAAAGACATCCCATAAGACAGGCTGATATTGAGTTGAACAAACACTTCGGCGGGACATATATGGCCTATTTAGTGCTTGAGGACCGGACACCACAAACTACCGATACCGAATACATCGGTTTAGTGCGCAAGCGACTCCTTGAGAAAGGTGACGAGCTTAAAGCAAAATTCCCCAAAGCGATTGATATTATTGCTGAGATGGAAAAACTACTGCTGGCCAGCGCAGCCAAAGATATGACAAAAGAAAAGTTTTTAAATAAGCTTGCCGACATCGCAAGCCAAAAAGAGTCTTCCGCCGGCCAGGCTGAGGCTGATGCGTGGTATGAGCTTGTTGATTTTTTTGAGCTGGAAAAAGAACGGCTGAAACTATTCAAGCATCCTGAGATGCTGCGTTATATATCAAGCATGCAAAAGCACGCCAAAAGTACCGGTCTTGTGGGAAAAAGCAATTCTATCGCAGACATCGTTAAAAAGGTGCATCAGGAACTTATTGACGGTAGTGTCGAAAATTACAAAGTCCCAGACACATCGGCTGCGGTGGCTCAGTGCCTGATACAGTTTCAGAGCGGTCACACTCCTGATGATTTATGGCATTTCGTCACCTACGACTACAGAAAAGCCAATATATGGCTGCAACTAAAAAGCGGCGACAATAAACAGATGCAGAAAGTGGTTAAGACAGTCGCTGAATTTTTCGCTAAGAATCCGCCGCCGGTGCCGCTTGATTACAATTGGGCTGGGCTTACCTATATAAATGTCGTTTGGCAGGAGAAGATGGTTTGGGGTATGCTGCAGTCACTTATGGGCAGTTTTATTATCGTATTCATAATGATGGCTATATTGTTCCGCTCGCCTTTGTGGGGACTTGTGTGCATGTTACCTCTGTCGATAACTATTACTGTTATCTACGGCATAATCGGGCTGGTGGGCAAGGATTATGATATGCCTGTCGCGGTGCTTAGCGCCTTGACGCTCGGTATGGCGGTTGATTTTGCAATACATTTTCTCGAACGCTCGCGGGTCAGTTACACAGAGACTCATTCATGGAAAGACAGCTCTGCTGTAATGTTTGGCGAGCCGGCACGGGCGATAAGCAGAAACGTTCTGGTTATTGCAATAGGATTTCTGCCGCTTTTAGCAGCGCCTTTGATACCATATAAAACGGTAGGCATATTCCTGTGCGCGATAATGGCCCTATCGGGAGCGGTTACGCTGATGGTACTGCCGGCCATTTTAACATTAGCGGAGAAAAAATTGTTTAAGCCGGCACGCACTCCGGTCTCATTAGTCTGTAACTGTGGATTCTGTCTGATTATATCAGCGGCAACGGTTATTTTGGTGGCGTTAAATTTGCATCAGAATTGGAAACTCGGCTGGAGCAGATTGGAATTGATTAGTATAATAGCTATTCCGGTAATGGCGCTTATTTGCGGAATTATGTCACGCCGACAGAGGTGCAAAGTAGCTGAAGAGCAGAAAAAGGATGAAAACGAGGTGTAATATGACTAAATATGTAGCGACGGCACTAATATTGTTTGTTCTTACGCTGCCCGGCCTGGCTGCCGAACCAAACGGTGCCCCCGAAGCTAAAATTCCTTCTTTGGATATTCCCGACGTAAATACCATAGTCAATAAGGCTAACTTGGTCGCATATTATCAGGGCGAAGACGGCAAGGCAAAGGTAACAATGACCATAACAAACAAGCAGGGACAAAAACGCGAACGCGAGTTTATTATCCTGAGGAAGGACGTCAATGACGGCGGTGATCAAAAGTATTTTGTTTTTTTTCAAAGGCCGGCTGATGTTCGCCGAATGGTTTATATGGTTCACAAGCACACCGAGCTTCAAAAGGATGATGACAGGTGGTTATACCTGCCGGCGCTCGATTTGGTAAAGCGGGTCGCAGCCGGTGACAAACGTACCAGTTTTGTAGGCTCAGACTTTCTGTATGAAGATGTCTCGGGAAGAAGTCTGGCTGAAGATACTCACGAGCTTATCGAGACAACAGATGATTTATTTGTGATTAAAAATGTTCCCAAAAAAGCAGATGCGGTGGAGTTTAGCTATTACAATGTCTCGATAGACCGCAAAACTTATGTGCCCATGAAGATGGACTACTTCGACAAGGAAGGTAAGCTCTATCGTATCATCGAATCCAAAAAGATTGAAGTAATTCAGGAGTTTCCCACAGTAGTCAAATCAGAAGCCAGAGACTTAAAAACCGGCGGCAAGACGGAAATGGAGTTCGGCAACGTCAAATACAATATTAATCTCAATGAGGAAATCTTTACGGAGCGATACCTCCGCCAGCCGCCGCGGGAGGCAACTAGATAAAAACCGCTGTTTTTGACAACAGGTCGACTTCTATACTAAGGCGGTTTATTTTATAATAGTAAATGTTGGATTTGATTACGGACCCTTAACAGGTGGTCAAAAGAGGCAGAGACAGTACCTGAATTTGCGGAAAAAAATTTCCTGCGACATTATTGCTATGATTGATATAGAAAAAGTCAAACCGGAAATATGATATAATACTATTGAGAAAGAAAAACGAATGCCAATTATAAGCAGATTTTTCGGAATTGTAATTTATATGTACTGGAAAGATCATGCTCCGCCACACTTTCATGCGAAATATGGAGATGATGAAATAGTGGTAGAAATTAGAACTGGACATGTAAGTGGAAATATGTCTAATCGCGCAATTAAATTGATTCAGGAATGGCGAGAACTGCATAAAGACGAATTATTAAAAGACTGGCAACTTGCGGAACATAAGAAAGCTCTGTTCGCAATTGATTCTTTGGAGTAAGATTATGATTTTACATGTTAAAGATGCAAAATATTTACACGATTATGTTATTTGGGTTAAGTTCAGCGATGGCATCGAAGGAGAAATCGACTTAAAAAACGAATTAACCGGGGAAGTTTTTGGGCCTCTAAAAGATAAGAAACTTTTTAAATCCTTTAAGGTTGACCCTGTGTTAGAGACTATCGTATGGGAAAACGGTGCGGATTTAGCTCCTGAGTTTTTGCATGATAATGTTAAAATCCCTGCGTAATCACTATTAGGCAACTTTGGCCGACCAGCCGAAAAAACAAAACTCAATCAGCACACCTTTCCGCCGTGCCATTGAGTTTTATCGTGTGTTTTGAAAAAGGGAAAAAGAGAATGCAAATTCTCGGATATATTGGTTACGCCCTTTTAGTCTTCTTTGCTGTAACTGGTGCTATTGCTGTAAGAGTTCAACTTGGATTAGGGCTCTTTACAATAATGGGGGCCTTATTTTACATGGTTGCCGCAATATTGTTGGGGTATTAGAAATAAACAAACTGCATTCTTGGTGGCTATTGCCGTCTGGGTTTCTCTTTGTTAGGCTATGTGTATCCATATTAGCTACTCGTACCCCATTGTTATACGATCTTGTCAAAATTATTGGGTCAGTTTATGGTAAAGTTTTTCCTAAAGATGGACTCTGTGCCATCAGCCAAGAAATGCGTAATTGAGGGTGGGGAACACTTCAACAAATGGCTGAATGGGAACTCCATGATACCGATATGTTCAATACAAACTCTTGAAAAGTACTGCGATGATCCAGATTTTCCAGCCTCAGTAGGTCACCTTTATGTCAAAGTCGAAAAACTATAATTTGCTAACAAAGCGCTGCGCCTGACTATTGTTTTAGCTGGAAAATTTCTATCAAGTGCATTTAAATTTGTGACATTGCTGGTTTACTTTGCGACATCGCACCGTTGCATAGTTAAATTGCAGCTTTACATTCGACAATTGTAAGTTAAATTTATAAAATCTGTCGGTGAACTCTGTCCGCTAAAGGCGGATAACTTGTAATCTTGGTATATTACAAAATGAACAATAAGTTATTCGCAGGTTTTTCGATATTTGTATTCCTTTCTTTGCCTGTCATGGCACAGGACGATAATCAGAACGCCGTTGAATCACTGCTTCGTGACCTGCCGATAGAGGTGCATGGCTTCTATGAAATAAGGTCGGGCTATAGGCTGCGAAAGGACAAGTACGAAAAAGATATGTCGGTTATGGAGACCCGCCTGCAGGTGGATCTGGCATCATTTCTTGACTGGGCTGATTTGAAGGTCAAGGGAGACGTGATTGGCGACATGGTCACTGAGCACGCGGATTTCGATCTGCGTGAAGCCAATATATTCACCCGGCCAACAGATTTCATGGATATAAAGGTCGGAAGACAGATTCTGACCTGGGGGACAGGCGATCTTCTCTTTATTAACGATTTGTTTCCGAAAGACTGGCAGTCTTTCTTTATAGGCAGAGATACCGAATATCTAAAGGCCCCGTCAGATGCTGCTAAGGTCAGCCTGTTCAGTGACTTTGTTAATCTTGATATTGTCTATACGCCGCAGTTCGACATGGATCGTTTTATAAGCGGTGAGCGTATTTCTTATTGGAACTCGAACCTTGGCCGACTGGCCGGCCGGGATGCAATCCAGGGCACCAACAAGCCGAACCGCTGGTTCCGGGACGATGAGATTGCGGCACGGTTGTATAAAAATATCAACAATTATGAGCTTGCTTTTTACGGCTATCGCGGCTACTGGAAAAGCCCGGGCGGACAGAACGCAGCACGCAGCCAGGCGATTTTCCCGGATTTGAATGTTTATGGCGCCAGTATTCGCGGAGCGGTGGGTAAAGGTATAGGCAATTTTGAATTCGGGTATTATGAATCTGATGACGACCAGAGCGGAAAAAACCCGCTGGTGAACAATTCCGAATTACGGTTTTTGGCCGGCTATACGCAGGAGATTGGCAGGGACTTCACCGCTGGCTTTCAGTATTATGTTGAGCACATGTTAGACTATGGCCAACACAAGGATAGTATGCCTGTAGGCCTGGACCGTGACAGGAACAGACACGTGGCAACGGTGCGTTTGACGAAGCTGTTGATGAATCAGAATCTGAGGTGCTCTCTGTTTACGTATTACTCGCCGTCTGACAAGGATGCTTATATGCGGCCGAATATAAACTACAAGGCAACTGACAATTTGGCCCTTGAAGCTGGGGCAAATATTTTCTTCGGCGATTATCCCAGCACGTTCTTCTCACAATTCCAGAACAATACAAATATATACGTATCCCTGCGCTATAGTTTCTAAAGTTGTTTTGCCCCACACATCCGTTTTTCAAGACACTTTGTGGCCACTTCCTTATCGCTAAAATGGTATTTTTGTGTGCCGATTATTTGATAGTTTTCGTGGCCTTTGCCGGCGATTAGTACAAGGTCATCCTTGTCGGCGGTTTTTATCGCTAATTCGATGGCTTTTTTTCTATCTGCTTCAACGATAATTCCCTCTGAGTTTGGTTTTTCAAAGCCAAAGAGAATTTCGTTAATTATATCTTCAGGTTTTTCAGTTCGTGGATTGTCACTGGTAACGATTACTATATCAGCCAAATCTTCGGCGACTTTGGCCATGCGTGGACGTTTGGTTCTGTCCCTGTCTCCACCGCAGCCAAAGACTACAATAAGATTGCCTTTACACAAAGGTTTAAGTGCTGCCAAGACATTCTTCAATGCGTCGTCTGTATGGGCATAATCAATAAGTAGGGTGGGGCTCGCCCCACTGTTTTCTTTGGATGGTAAATGTGGGCTAATTTTCTCCAATCGGCCTGGTATTATTTTTAAAGCTGAAAAGCCGGCTGCTATCGTCTCCAAATCGAAACCGGCTGCAAGACATAGTCCCGCAGCCGCAAGGTGGTTGCCCACGTTATATTGGCCAAGTAAAGGTGTAGTTAAACGATGATTTTTGCCTCTATATTCTATTACGAAAACCGTTCCATTTATGTCCATCGATTCGATATGCGCATTAATATCAGCCGGCTCGTCAATGGCGTACCACAAGATTTTGGTTTTGGTTTTCCTGGCGATATACTCAGCCTGCGGTGATTGTTTATTCAGCACAGCTATCGCATCGGGTGAAAGAGCAGAAAAAAGCTTGGTCTTAGAGTCCAAGTAATCTTCTTTTGTTTTGTGGTAGTCCAAATGGTCGCCGGTAAGATTCGTAAACGCAGCAGCTTTAAAATTAATTCCAGCTAAGCGGTTTTGAGAAAGTGCATGGCTGCTGGCTTCGATGACCATGTATTTGCAGCCGGCCTCTACCATCTGCTGTTGAATCCGTGCGATTTCAAGGCAGTCCGGCGTTGTCAGAGAAGATTGGCAAACGGCTGAGCCTGTATCGTATTCGACTGTTCCGATAAGGCCGCACTTTTGCCCCGCCGCGAGGATACAAGAGCGGACCAGATACGCTACGGTGGTTTTGCCGTTTGTGCCGGTAACAGCAAGGTTTACTAACTGTGAAGCCGGATTACCCGCTTTTGCTTGTGCCAGAAGTGCTGACGCTTCCGTAGAATCTTCAACAAAAATAATCTCGCATTCCTTCTGTATTCTGTCTCCTGTCTCCTGTCTTCTATCCTTCTGGCAAACAATATATCTGGCACCGTTGGTAATTGCCTGGTCGATAAAATCATGGCCGTCATACACGGTGCCCTTGATAGCTACAAAGATGTCGCCGCCTTTGACAAGGCGTGAATCAACGCAAATATCTGGACAATCGCCGGAAGAAGCCAATGCTAATAGTTCATCAAACGTCATAATTCTCGTACTTCACAAAAAATGCGTATGATTCGTTTAGCTATTTTAGGCTGTAAGACAAATAAATACAATACCCGGCAAATTTCCGAATTTAGATTTACGATTTTCCGCCGTAAGGCGTCCTGTGGAGATTTCAAGCTTGTCCCGAGCGAAGTCGAGGGATCGACAATTGGCAATCGGAAATCGAAAATTTCGAGCAAAGTCAACTTAATGCTTGTTTCTGTCCGTAGAATAATGTTTAATCTTAGCTTTAATATTTGAGGAAAATAGTAACAGGTAGGTCTTATTTTTTCGAGGTAAGCTGATATGGCAGATTTGAAGGCGTTAGCTGATGCGGTTATCAAAGGTGACCAGAATACTGCGGTAGAAATAACAAAGACCGCTTTAGCTGAGGGCACATCCCCCAAGAGCGTGCTGGAAGAAGGATTAATAGCAGGTATGAACGTGATTGGCGGCCGCTTCAAAAAGAACGAAATTTACATACCTGAAGTGCTCATAGCTGCCAGAGCCATGAAAATGGCCATGGAGGTGCTCGAACCGGAACTTGTTAAGGCTGGTGTCGAGCCGGTCGGCAAATTTATGATAGGAACCGTAAAGGGCGATTTGCACGATATCGGCAAAAATTTGGTGGCCATGATGCTCAAGGGCGCAGGCTTTGAAGTTATTGATCTTGGTATCGATATCGGCCCGGACAAATTTGTGGAAAAAGCCAAGGCCACAGGCATTCAGTTGATCGGTATGAGCACTCTTTTAACTACTACCATGCCAAGTATGGAAAAAACGGTAAAAGCCTTAAAGGAAGCCGGCATTTCAGCTAAGATTATGGTAGGTGGAGCGCCGGTAACACAAGGTTACGCCGACAAGATTGGCGCCGATGGCTTCGCCGCCGATGCCGCTTCGGCTGTCGATTTAGCCAAGAGCCTCGTATAAAATTAACCACGAATTTGAACCACGGATTTCACGGAGGAACGCGGATTCATAATTTGTTTAGCCCTGCCATTACTATGGCAGGGTTATCTTTTTGGCGAAGCGAGGTGGCAGGATTATTATTCTTGTTTAGCCCGCCGATTTACTCGGCGGGTTTTTGTTTTTTGACACGGACTTCTTAGTTGTTTAGCCCTGCCACCTGTGGGCAGGGCGAAGTCTGTCTTTTTCATTGCAGTTTTTGCCAAAACAAGTATAATTACAAGCCACAGCAGCGGAGGTCAGCACCAGAATGATGGATATTTAGTCTTTAGTAAATGGTCCGCCAAATGGGCGGCGGATAAATATTTAGTTCTAACAACCAACAACTAACGACCAACTCTACCACAGGTATTATTATGTTGGGCTGAAATAAAAATGGATAAACCATTCCAACGTTAATGAGCAAGAAAGGTCCTCATCTAATAGTTTGCTTGAGGATAGATGAAGAATCCGAGATATTTAGTTGAACAAGTAGATATCGACTACGCCTTGAACCCAACACCGTGGGATCTGGGCAATCAGGTGTTGTACGATATGTGCGCGGCACATCCGCAACACACGACACATCAAGAAGCAGTGTCGAAGGTATGGTTGATTGGAAGGTCATATGCTGCTGCAATTGAACGCCGTAAGAATAAGAAAAATGAATCCGACAAATTCTACGAAAAAACCGTTGGTCCCAAGATTTGTAGATCCGATTTGGATAACCTTCTATCAAATCTACCCACGAGTCCCGCAGATCCAATTGCCAGTGTTACCAATGCCATAAGAACTCACAAAAAAGTAACTGACCTGTTCAATTGGTTTACCGAAATGGAAAAGAGGTCCCTCGCTTCAAAGTATCTGCACTTTCATCGGCCGGATATCTTCTTTATCTATGACAATAGAGCAAAGACAGCTATCAATAAACTTACACCAGATTGTAGGTACATTGATTGCATCAATATACCAGAGGCCGAGAGAGACGAATGTTATTACAAGTTCTGCGTGAGAGCGTGTTGGCTGATTCAAAATATCAAAGACACTTTTCAGCAGATGCTTACGCCTAGGCAGATAGATAAAATGCTTCTGAATGTGCATAGGCGAATTATGATAAGCGAACCAAGCCTTGCATCTGATTGATAATCGCCACCATCGAAGGCCATGTCCAACTTAAGGGCAACGCAATTATGTTGATATTAGCATAATGGCAGCATAAAATCAGTGGAAATCATGTTTCAAGAGCCATTTTTTATCTTATCGCAAGAAGGATACTTAATAAGGTCATGCATTTGCACAGGCCTAACCGAAATACGAAATGCCAATATAGGGGATAAGGGTAGATTTTATGCTGGTTTTTTTCAGCTATCCATCGGGATTGAGAGATTGGCTAAGTTGGCACTTATTCTTGACTACATGGTTGAAAATGAATTGTCGCCTCCTGGTGAGCGTTATGTGAGAAAGTTTAACCATAACATTGAAACTCTTTTCGATGAGTTGCAAAAGATTGCGGCAAAAAGACAATCGGCAACACTTAGTGAATTCGGCCTTGCTGAAATACCAAAGGAAATTCTGGTATTTCTCTCAATTTTTGCTAGAAAAACGAGGTATGCAAATTTAGATGGCCTAGCAAAAGGAGCTGTTGCGAATGAGCCAGTTTCTGAATGGAGCGAGGTTCTTATAAAGATACTTCAAGCAAATGTAAGGCAAAAGAGTATTGATAAAATTCTTGCTCAGGGCCAAGCATTAGCAGAAGTGATTAGCTCCTTTACCATGGTCCGCTCATTTGACCTGCAAAATAAACCTTTATCTGTTAAAGATTGGTTAACAGTCCCTCAACTACTTTATAGAGCGTCAAAATATGCAATATGGGAGATATCTAGAATCATTAGACCAATGATTGATATTACAGATGAGCTTGCGTGGGATGCACGAGAAATCAATATCAAAAAGGATTCCAGTGTTTGTCGCATACCAGAGTTACGAGAGTTTTTCTGGTTCCTACCAAGAGAGCGCAGCTATATCTTGAGGAAAAAGCGGTGGCCATAAAACTGCTAACAAAACAATGCACTGGACAAATTTTCCAGTGATTGTAGGCGTTATTCATTTAATTGGCCTCGATTTATCCGCCGTGTCGGCACAATGTGGCTGTCGGTGAGTAAAGGTGTCCGCCTGCACACTCAGGTGTTACTTTTTGAGTTGTAATGGGCAAGCAGGACAAGCCAGAATCAAGAATCGGTCATTTCTCTGCGTTCTTTGCGATTATATATATCCAGTGTCAATCAGTGTTAATTCGTGTTTATTCGTGGTTAAAAATAGATACCCACGCCTTTACAGACGTGGTACTCTTAAAATTCAAGCTGCGCTTGT
>CAZQKO010000088.1:0-10580 GCA_964593945.1 uncultured Pirellulales bacterium
CATGATAAATCGCATATTTCTTGCTATGGCCATGTCACACGGTTTGGATTCAGCCATTGCCGATGTGTTTGATGCGGACTTAATGAAAGTGGTTGCTACCAGTGACATGCTGATGAACAAGCAGATATACTCGGATTCGTTCTTGAAGGTCTATTCAAGCTCAGCCCGTTAGGCCAAGTTACAAAGTTATATGGGTCGTAGAAAATATATGCACTTCTTCAATTTGTTGCTTAACATCTGCGTATATCGTATTATGTATTGCGTTGAGATATATTACGTTCGTGTTGTTTTTTAATTAAATATACTTCGCATAGTGTGCGGCGATAGGCAAAAATGATTTTTACGCTACATAGATATATATTTCGGGAGCTTTTCAGGGTATTTATGCTGGCGGCGTTGGCATTGGCAATGATCCTGAGCTTGGGCAGTATATTGCTGCCCGTACAGGATTACGGTTTAGGACCTCGTCATGCGCTTCATCTTATGGGTTGTTTTCTGCCGATAATACTAACGTTTGTCTTGCCGATCGCGGCTTTATTTGCTGGCGCTTTAGTTTACGGCCGCTTTGCAAGCGATAATGAGCTTGATGCCTGCAAGGCAAGCGGGATAAGTTTGTTGACACTGATCTATCCGGGCCTTGCCTTAGCAATTATGGTCGCTATTGCAAATCTGATTTTGAGTTTTCATGTAACACCTGTTTTTGTGCATTTGGCGGAAAAATCTATAAAGGCTGATGCTAAACAGATACTTTTTCGCAACATTAGGCGAAGAGGGTATTATAAGCTGCCGCAAGACCAGGCGTATTTGATTTACGCTGACTATGCCGACTCGCAGAACGAAGCCCTTTTGGGTGTTGTCGTTGCTGAATTGAGGGGTAGCCGCATAGACAAGATTAGTACAGTTGATAAAGCCACGGTGAAGTTCAGCCCTTATAAGAGATTTAACGAAGTACGAATAATTGCGCAAAATCCATACCATATTAGTACCGAAGACGAAATGTGGTTCTCATCAGATTGGATTTCATTCGCCATAGAGTTCGGCTCGTTATTAGGCGACGATATAAAGTTCAAGAAGATCCGCGAGATGAAGATGATTCAGGCCGATCCTATTCGGTTTGACCCTATCGCAAAACTGGCTAACAGAACTTATGCACAATTTAGCGCGGATTTATTAGCACAAGACATCGCGGCAAAGATCACAGACGCTAATGGTTTTTATTCGCTGCACAGCGGAGATAAGTTCATTGAATTTACAGCTAAGAATTGCAGAGTGAAAGACGAGAGAGAAATTGAGTTATCTGAAGAGGTTGTCGTTAAGGAATCTAATATTGTTATCGAAGCTGGAAGGATTAAAAAGCAGCCTTTTCGTAGCCTGAAATGTAGCAAGGCATTGCTGTATATTGAAGGTGAGAGCTCGCCGCCTGTATTAACGATTACTATGGAGCTTTACAGTCCTATGTGGCAGCAAGAGGATGGGCAGAAAGGTGTAGTGATTGGAAGGCTTAGAATTACCGGCTTGATTCCGCCGACAAGTGTGGACATAAGAGAAAAGTTTGGAACCGAATATGTTTTAGGTGCTATCCAAAAGGCTTCAGAGTCGTCGATATTGAAGAACGGGCCGAGCATAGAGCTGTGGAATCTGCAACATCAGCTTCAGAGAAGTGTGAAGAAGATATTAGCTGAAATTGCAGCGGAGCTACATTCTCGGCTTGTATTTGGAATTGGCTGCGTACCTATGATATTGATTGGTATTGGACTGGGTATTATCAAAAGGGAAGGGCATCTGCTCAGCGCTTTTGCTGCGAGCTGTGTGCCCGCTGCGGCGCTGATAGTGTGCATAATGGGTGGTAAAAACATTACTGAAAATCTTGGTTCAAAAGGTGTTTCAGGTATAGTATTAATATGGTCAGGCCTGGGTGTTTTGTTGCTTCTGGCGGGGATTATATATTATAAGTTGGCGAAGAATTAGCATCTTTAAAGTAAGAAAGCTAACGTTAAATGCAGTGAATTAATAAGGGTGTGTATCTTGAAGAGAAAATTAGCAGCATTAATTGGACTTAGATTACCTTTTTATACTATAAGCATCCTGGCTCTGTTAATACTGGTATCATTTATCAATCGTAATGCAAGGTTTCTATTTATTATAGATAAGCTAATGTTAGTCATGGTAGTATTGATGCCCGTTGTGTTTGCTTTAGGAATTATAGTGTCGATAATTGCTGTGGTCAAATTCGAGAAGAAGAGGGATTCGCTCATAGGTGTTGTTTTGAATATTGCGCTGTTATTTGCGTTATTGTGTTTTATCAAGCCTTTTCTGATAGAGTTCAAATTTTTAATTTAAGGACATTGTATCTGTGAATATGGTCAGAGTAGTCAGCTTTTTAAAATTGAAAAGGTTGCCGTTGTGGATGTTTATTCTTTTTCTGATAGCGGCGGCTAATGGCTATTGTATTGTGCTTTTCAAGGTAATGGGAAATTTTCGAGAGGTGGTTCCAGGGAAGGTTTATCGTTCCGGTCAGCCTTCGCCTGCGCAACTTAGAAATTGGGTGGAACGATATAAAATAAAGACGATACTAAACCTGCGAGGACGTGAGCAGGAGGATATTGAGGTTGAGGAGGTAGTAGCAAGAGAATTAGGTTTAACAATGATCTCCATGCGTGTCAGTTCACGTAGGCTTCCAGCCAGGTATATAGTTCTGCATCTGATAAAACATATCGAATCTGTAGAGCTGCCTGTCTTGATTCATTGTTACTCAGGTGTCGACCGGGCGGGCACAGTCAGCGCACTGGCGGCTATGGCAATAGGTAATGTGGACTACGAGGAGGCTAAATGGAATGCTTATGTTGCACCGGGACCATGGAAGCGGAAAAAGTACGAAAATCGGAGATATTTTAAGTATTACTCTCACATTAGCGATATATTTAAGCTTTATGAGAGCTACTGCAAACGTAATAATCTTGATACAAACGATTGGCAGCAGCTGAAACAATGGGTGGTTAATACGGAATCCTTACCGGAAGTCGAACCTAAGTGACAGGTATGGACTGTATAGAGGTTCTCTTGTATTTAGTAGCGTGCATGTTAAAAGGCTCTAAAGGTACAGCATTATATATGTTGTACGGGACTATGCAGTAGAAATGAAAATATTAGATAAATATGTTGCTAAGAATTTTTTGCTTGGCTACGCGATTGCCTTTTTTGTTTTGATAGGTTTGCGAATGGTTATTGATTTGTTTGTGAACCTCGATGAATTTACGGAGCATTCAGACCTTGGTATTTTTGCTGTTACCAAAAACATTCTTGTCTTTTATGGCCTGAATGCCACACTTTACTTTCGGGATTTTGCAGGAATGATTACTGTTGTAGCGGCGGCCTTTTCATTAGGCAAGATGGTTCGCCTTAATGAGCTTGTTGCCATAATGGCTTCGGGGGTTAGTCTGAAGAGGGTAATTGGGCCAATTGTGCTTCTGGCGCTGTTGCTGACCGGTTTATTGGTAATAGACCAGGAGTTTATAATACCGTCACTCAGCGACAAACTTGTCCGCAGCCATGATGATATTCCCGGCCAGGAGCACTACAATGTATGGTTTATAACTGATGGTGAGGGTTCACTAATTTGCTCTCAAAAACTTGATGTAGAAACATCCACGTTACATCAGCCCACTATTATTATCCGTCGTAAGAGCAGAAGCGGTATTTGGAAGGTGATAGGACAAATATCAGCTGAAAAAGCAGTGGACATTAATAAAAATGGTCAGTGGATTCTGACTAACGGACGGTTTATCGCAAAAGATTCTACAAAAGGTCCTCAGCCGATAAGTGTTTATAACAGCGATATTACTGCAAGAGATATTCCCGTCAGGCGTAAGTCCGAACACAAGACTTTACTCAGTTGGCGGCAGTTAGCCGACCTTGCGTCACAGGCACAATATGGTGCAAAGATTACGGATTTGCGTCAGCTTTACAGCCAGAAGCATTTTCGTATAACTGAGCCGATTCTCAATTTGGTGATGCTTATGGTATGTCTGCCGATTTTAGTTTGCCGTGACCCAAAGTCGATGAAATCTGCTGTGATGACGAGCTTTTTTATGGTAGGGGCGTGTTTTATTACAACCTTTATATGCAAGATGTTTGCCCCTGAGGCCGATAGCTTCTACCAGATAGGGTTTTGGGCGTGGCTGCCTGTCTTTATTTTCCTGCCGACAGCTTTTGTTGAGCTGGATTTAATGAAAACATAAGTTTGTTGCCAATGGTTCGTGGCTCAGTTTATGATTTGTGAGATGAGATACGAATGTTGATGTGCTAAAAAAGGAATTTCAGGCTGGTTCCAATCAAATTGATGTCTTTCCACTCGCTACTGGACCTGCTCGATTGCCAGAGATAAAAAATGTTGGCATCTATATTTTTTGATAAGTTGAAAGAAACTTCGGAATAAAACCTGTTCCAGTCAACCTTATCATCAACGGATTTGATACCGATGGGGCCTACTATCATATTCAAGGACTCGATGTTAACGGCACACCAAATCCCGCTCGAAGGAAGCACCCGCTGAGCCCCATTATTGAAAGCCTTCATCATAGAAAGCGTAACAGGGCCTGTAAGATAATCCCCCAAATATTATGATGGATAGAAGATAAGCCCTAATCCTGCATAAGTTGGTCACCGGCCTTCCTTTCATCTGTGGTCACGATTTGTAGTCTTCCACTTTATGTCTTACGATTTTACCTTCGACCATATAAATAACGTCTTCTGCTATATTTGTGGCGTGGTCCGCTATCCGTTCAAGATGTCGTGCTGCTGAAAGTAAATGTATTAAAGGCTCAATCTGTTCCGGATGTACACGAATCGCTTCTTGCACGTCAATATACATCCGGCGATTCATAGCATCAATCTCATCGTCGTAAGCGCAGACCTCATGAGCAAAATCAACACTGAGATTAACCAAAGCGTCCAGGCTTTTTTTCAACATTATCTGGGTTTTATGAGCCATGCCTGCAAAGTCAAGTGCAACATCGACTTTCGGTTGGGTGGCCAGAAAGGCTGCACGCTCGGCAATGTTAACTGCAAGATCGCCTATACGTTCCAGGTCATTATTAATTTTTAATACAGCAACTATAAATCTTAAATCGATGGCTACCGGCTGATGTAAAGCAAGTATCTTCAAGCAGTCCTCTTCTACCTCAACCTCTGACTGGTCTATTTCAATATCATTTTCTATTATCTTTTGAGCCAGGCTGGCATCCCTTGTCTCAAGAGAAAGCGTTGCCTCAGGTACGGCAGTTTCCACCTTTGCTCCCAGGCTTAGTATTTTCTTTTTAAGATTTTCAATTTCTCTTTGCAGATGAACCGGCATATTCTTCTACCTTTCATAAACATCACTCAATTTTCAAACTTATTACAAAATTAAATTATAGCTTAGTATCGTCGTTCGGAGCGGCTCACCAGAGGACAGGTGTGTTGCTCATCTCGAAATAGAACTTGTCCCTCTTTATCGGCGATTATATCACCTCTGACATAATTAAATGATTGCGGCAGCTCATTGATAATCTCGATCCTGCTCCATGGAACGACACGCACCGTTATATTACCTATTTGGATGTCTTTAGGTCCGTTGACGACCCTACCAAAATGGTATGTCCTACAATGCAGACGGATATATGAATCTGTGATTTCCAAAACTTTGCCTACCATTATATGGTTGTGGGCCTCATGGTAATTTTTTATGGTTCGAATCTTCCAGATTTTACATACATTTTCATCGACCATATTTCTAACCAAACCTACCTGTGACATAATCTTCTGTTTGTTTTTTGCTCGGATTCTCGAATATCTTGGTAGTTAAATCGTATTCTATCAATTCACCGAGACAGATAAACGCTGTTCTCTCACTAATGCGTGCGGCTTGCTGCATATTATGGGTTACGATTACAATTGTATAAGTGCTTTTGAGTTGCTCAATCAGGTCTTCTATTTTTCCTGTGGCGATTGGGTCGAGAGCCGAGCAGGGCTCATCCATAAGAAGAACCCGCGGCTTGGTTGCCAGGGCACGAGCTATGCACAGGCGCTGCTGTTGGCCGCCGGAAAGTGACAGAGCCGACTTTTTAAGATCGTCTTTCACCTCATCCCACAGCACCGCTGCTATCAGGCTTTGCTCAACAATCTGTTGCAGCTCGGAACGTGTCTTTATTCCCTGTCGGCACGGGCCGTAAGCGACATTATCAAATATGCTCTTTGGAAACGGATTAGGCACCTGAAAAACCATCCCTACTTGCTGACGCAGATTGACTAAATTGATATGCTTGTCATATATATTATAGCCGTCAACAAGGAGTCTGCCCTCAGCATGAGCGTTGGGTATCAGGTCATTCATTCGGTTGATACTTCGCAAAAATGTGCTCTTTCCGCAGCCACTCGGTCCAATTATCGCTGTCACAAAGCACGGGTAAATATCCATAGTAATGTTCTTAACACCTATCGTTGAGCCATAATAGAAACTAAAATCTTCGGCTTTTATAATCGCACATTCGCATGTCGATAGCCTTGTTTTGAGTTCAGTTTTTTTTCTTTTTCTGGTATCCTCAACCGAGCGCATCTTATACTTTATACCATCATTATGTTTAGTGCTCAACCCAGATACTGATTGCTTGATGCTTTCTCTATTCACTTCAGTTCCTTTCGACACTTCCGCTGCAAACATCAATGGCCTTTCAGTTTGTTAAAAACCCGTGCGCGTAAAACTATAGCTAATCCGTTAAGACAGAGCACAAGCATCACCAATGTTACCACCATTCCGTATTGATTGTGCGGAACCAACGCTGACAGCTTGTCACCAACAGCCATATCCCAGCTTCCATACGACAGTGTACGGGTTGTGCTGAAGATCGATTTTGGAATCGGACCGACAGCAACACCTGCCGTGAATAAGATAGGTGCCGTCTCGCCGGCGATACGGCTCAAGCTCAATATGATACCTGTTAAAATACCCGGCAGCGCCGCAGGCAATGTCACGGCAACAAAGGTATGAAACCTGCTCGCTCCAAGGGCCAAAGAAGCCTCTTTGTATTTGTCCGGGACCGAGCGAATCGCTTCTTCACTGGCTCGAATCATAACAGGCAATGTCAACACTGCAAGTGTCATAGAACCTGCGAGGATGCAAGGCTTTGAAGGTGCGCCAAACAAAGGCAAAAAATATAATATAAAAAACGCCATGCCGAAGAGTCCAAAAACAATGCTTGGCACGCCTGCAAGTGTGTTAATACACATTCGGATAATCCTAACAGCCGAATTGTCGGATGCACATTCCACTAAATACGCGGCAGAAATGACTCCAAGCGGAATTACAAAAAGCATGCTCAACAGCGTCAGGACCAACGTTCCCAAGATCTCAGGGCCTATCCCGCCGAAGTAATGGCCTGGTATGCTATCGTCTAAAAAGTACCGCCAGTAGAACGTCCATCTCGGCTTGAGCATCTTATGGAGATTCTCTTCGATGTATCCGAAAAGTGGCTCTATCTCTGTGCCTACAAACTGTTGTATCCGTGAGGTTTGAATCTTTACACGAGGTTTACCTTGTTCCTGCTGCACCCACTGCTGGTGCCACAGCAGCCTGTCCAGCAGCGACTGTGCCACATCCCATCGTGTGGCACCATAACGATTCATAGCCAGTGCAGGCAAAGGTTCGCCCGGGCGAGGCCCAAAAAGACCCGGTCGTTCCCGGGAACCGAAAAGTATCTGCTCCACCTCATTTAGCTCTTTGGCATATTCCTGACGCCTGTCTAAATCAACTTTCGCCACTGTCTGCTGAAAGTTGGCTGCCAGCCGAAAGAAAACCTCCACAATCGTACCCTTGAACCGCTCATCATCTTTGTAACGCAAAACATATTCGATGTTCTCATTTATCTCGGCTCTATCCCGGCTGGCAAATGCAGCCTCCAGCCTGTCACGAATATCCCGTGTGACCGACCTCAAGCTTGTATATTCATCAGGCGGTATGTCTTTGTAGCGTAACTCTTTGCCAAAATCCCTGTGAATTTTGCGTACTTTATCCCGCAGCGCCTCTGTATCGATACCCTGTTTGAATTCGCTTATAGTCCTGTAAACATACTGCCGCGCAGCCTCTGTTTCATCGACTTCAGCTTTGATTTCAGGCTGATTGCCGTGCTCAAATTCGGCCAATTGCATCTTGCGGAACTCAACGGTTCCTCTAAAAAATACGGCCTTGGCTCCTCGCCACGACATCGGTCCAAGAACCGCCGCTAATACAAAGCACAAGAGCACAACAGATACAGTGGTCAACGCTGTAAAAGCCTTATCAAATATGCCACGTGTATTTACATTCATTTTCCCGAAGACCTTTCCCTCGACTTGGCTCGGAACGGGTTTGCGGACGCGAGGAAATAGCCACTAACAGTATTAAGGAAGAAATTCAGAACCAGCAACAACAGGCCCACAGCAAAAAGCGCCTGATAATGATCGGAGCCTTTCACCGTTTCGCCCATATCACCTGCAATTGTCGCAGTCATGGTACGAACGGATTGGGATAGATCCCACCAGGGATGCGGTATTTGACTTGCATTGCCGGAAGCCATCCAGACCACCATTGTTTCGCCGACGGCTCGCATTATTCCGAGAACTACTGCTGCTATTATACCGCTACGAGCCGCCGGTATAATGACTGTAAGGATCGTCTCCATTCGGGTAGCTCCCAGAGCATACGATGCCTCTCGCAGATTTCGACCTACCGCCGAGATGGAATCTTCGGCCATACTTACTATCATCGGAAGAGCCATAACCGACAGAATAAGCGAGGCGTTCAGTGCGTTTGTGCCGGTTGAAAAGCCGAGACTTTTCTGCATCCACGGCGCAAGAACCAGCACGGCGAAAAAGCCGTAGGCTACGGATGGTATAGCCGCGAGAATCTCGATTATGGGTTTGATAAAGGTTCTGATCCTGAAAGAAACAATATCACTTATAAAGACAGCAGCTAAAATGCCGACGGGGACAGAAATAATCATTGCCGTGACTGTTACATAAGCGGAACCTGCTATCAAGGCAAGCATGCCGAATTCCGGAGTCTCATGCTGAGGGTACCAGCCTGTGCTGGTGAAAAATTCGATTAAACCGGACTTTCGAAAAAACGGCAACGCCTCACGGGCAACAAAGAGAAATATCAGTAATACAGAGAGAACCGAAGTGCACGTGATTATAAAAAGGGCAGCTCGCCCCAAGTAGGATGATATAAAAGCCTTGAGGTTTTCTCTATGTGTAAGCAGCAGCGGCCGATACAAATCGGCCGCTGGCTGCAATACGTGATTTAGCTCTTTTTCATTCATTCTAAGCAATAGCATTACGTTGCTCGTCGCTCGTTTTACGGGTTACGGGTCGTGGGCGACGGGCCACGATTAGTAGTTCGTTACCGGAACAAATCCTTTTTCTTCGACAACCTCTTGGCCTTTCTCGGTCAAGTAGAAACTTACTAATTTATGAACCATTGAGCCGAGGGGCGGATAACCATTTGTAAACATAAACAACGGTCTGGATACAGGATATTTCCCGGATAAAATGGTTTCTCTATTTGGCATAACGCCATCCAATTTTAATGCTTTTACCCCGGTCTGGACAAAACCAAAACCTACATAGCCGATGGCTCCCATCGTTGTTGACACTCTGGAAAAAGCCTGTGGATTCGTGCTAACATACTCAATATTAGAAGCCATTTTCTGCTTTTTCATAACGAAGCTTTCGAAGGTCTCGTATGTGCCGGACGACGTATCCCGGCTGACCGGAATAATATCCACGTTAGGGCCGCCAAGCTCACTCCAGTTTTTTATTTTGCCTAAGTATATGTTGCGTACCTGTTCGATAGTAAGCTCTGTAATGGGATTGGACGGATGCACCACAACGCAAACACCATCCATCGCGATGACATGTGCCACCGGCAAGACGCCCTTTTCGATGGCATCTTTGAATTCCTTCTCTTTCATAAAACGGCTCATCGTGGCGATATGGCAGCGACTATCTATTAGAGCTGCCGCTCCGGTGCCGCTGCCGCTTTTGTTGACAGTAATCATGACGTCGGGACACATTCTTTTGAAGACCTCGGCGAAACCGTCTGCAATAGGTCCAACGGTGGTCGAGCCCTCTATGTGCAAATTCTCCGCCAACAGTCCGCTTTGCATCACAAGCATCAACACAACTAAGCCATAAATAAGCTTTCTCATTTTTCTATCTCCTTACAAACCTTATTAAATTGTGAACTAAAATTGTTAAAATTATGTTAGAATTTTATTAGGATTTTGTTAATCAGTCAGTCATCGGACTTTAGAATTTCAGCTTCAAGTCAAGCTGCAGTCTTCGGTAATCCAGAGAGCGACCGCTGGTTGCGTCTTTCTCATTGTGGAAGTATGTAGCACATGCCTGCAGATTCTTTGCTAACTGATATGTGAAGCCGAACTGATGTCCTTTGCCGTCGGTTCCACCGCCGATAAAGTCTGAATCAGTAAATGCGCCGAGGACGGAATCGGCTTCCAGCTCACGGTAATTATAACCTACTTCCCAAGAGCCGGGATTTTTAGCCTTAT
>CAZQKO010000089.1:0-10473 GCA_964593945.1 uncultured Pirellulales bacterium
CTTCGGTGGCAAACGGTAGCGGCGCCTTGCCGCCGTTGTGGTCGAATGTGCTGTTAAAGAACGACTCCATCACGTCAGCCACCGGCAGCGGAATACCGCGCGGGTCACTACCCCATTCCAATTGGCTCATAAAACCGCCACCCACCGCATTCAAATCAGCCATCAGGTCACGAACGATTAGGTACATCGCCAAGCTCATATTAAGACGTTCGCTGTCTGCTTCATTGTGAAGCTGGAGGCGTTTGCCAACATATCTGTTTATCCAGCCTCGCAGAGCTTTTAGCTCCTTTTCGTTATACGCCTTTTTATTCAGCATATCAGCCAACAGCTTCATATCCAGACGAGTGATTTCTATGCCAAATGTGTTTCTTGTAGGAATAATGTGCGCCAGGGCTGTTTCCATTCCCATCGAATCGTGGCCCAAAATCATAACTCTTCGGCCCCGCAGGCCAACGGCTGTTACCGCAGCATAGCACCAGTCGATGAGGTTTTTGGCGGTCTGCTCGGTCATTTTCGGATTCATCCCGGTATCCGGCCATGTCCCCACGTTCAAGGCAGCCATCCGTCCGTACTGGCTGATGGCACCATTAAGTGCATGGGCATATACTACGCCGGGTTTGGGGCCGCTGTTGCCGCAGGTTATATTTATGGGTGTATTAGGCGGAAATTGCTGCAACAGTGAGATAGTAGTAAGCTGTGGAAAGGCCCATGTGTCCGGCACGCAGACTAAAATATCAACGCCGGCCTTGCGAAATTGCTGTGCTATAATATCTGCCTGCGCTTCGCCGTCAATTAAGACTGTGGAATAAACCACAGGTACCGGCGTCTTATCCGGCAGAATTATGCCTGAGGCAATTACGTCAGCCGCCATCTTCACGATATTCTGACAGCGCACTCTGCTGTCCTTATCAATGCGCGGGTCGCTCGTGGCAAAAACACCAATGACCGGAACTTTAGGTGTAGCTTTTCTTATAAGCGGTAAACGATCAGCTTCTACTACTTTCTTTGCCATTTCAGACACTCCTTTTTCGCTACTGGTTAAATGGTTATTGGTTATTGTGTTACCAATTACCATTTGCCAGTTACCATTTATCAGTTACTATTCACCAGTTACCATTCACCAGTTACCAATTTCGAGGTATCTTCCAGAAGTTTTCTAACGAAGTCCAGGAACTGGGCCGCGTACGCACCATTGGTGACTTTATGGTCAACCGAAAGAGTCATGCTCATAAGTTTACGCACCAAGATATTGCCGTCATCCGGTACACAGGTGTCAGTAATTTTTCCGATGCCTAATATACTGCATTGGCCCGGCACGACAATCGGAATAAAGTTCTCTACACCGAAAGCCCCTAAGTTACTGACGGTGATACAGCCACCTTCCAAATCCTCCGGAGACAGCTTGTTATTGCGGGCCCTTTCTATCAAGGCCTGACTGTCACGTGCGATTTGTTTGATATCCTTTTTGTTCACATCCTTAACAATCGGAGCAACCAGGCCGCCCGGCACCGCAATCGCCAGGCCGACATGGATTGCATCTGCCAATTTAATGGCCTCACCAGCTAATTGGCCGGTCATAATCGGGTATTTCTCCAACCCTGTTGCCACCGCTTTCATAATAAAATCATTATAGGATACCTTTACCCCGTTAGAATTTTTTCCTTTTTGTGCCATGTTATTCCCAATAGAATTTCTAACGGGGTTAACGTCGCCTGTTTTATTCATTTCGGCTCGCAGCGCAACCAGGTCGGTGACATCAGCTTTTGCAATAAGATAGAAGCACGGTATTTCGTGCTTGGATTTGAGCATTCTTTCCGCTGTTATTCGCTGTATTCTGTTCAATGGTATGGTTGCACCAAGTTTTATCTCTGGTGCTGCTATCGGCTCGGGTGCGACCGGCACCACAGGTGTGCCGGCTAAACTGGCAGCGTTTTTTACATCCTGCTCGGTAATTTTGCCGGCTGGGCCTGTGCCGGTGACTGTAGCCAGGTCCACGCCAAGCTCTTCGGCCAATTTTTTCGCTCGTGGTGAAGCCATCACCTTACCGGCTGGTTTACTTGGTTCGGGCGCAATTTTTGCCGTTTCTCCGTAAGGAGTCCTTCGAACAGCAGCAGGCGCAACTTCAGCGACGCCAGCGGATGCACTTGTACCAGCAGGTGTGCCACCCTTTAGCGAATCAATGAAACTTTGCGGAACTTCTTCGTCCTTACCGCCCAGAATCATCAGCAATTCACCGACCGGCAGGGTTTGATCTACCTCCACAAGAATATGCTTGACGAAACCGTCGGCAGGCGATTCCATCTCCAGTGTTGCTTTGTCGGTTTCTATATCAAAAATCACATCGCCCTTTTCGACCTTATCGCCGACCTTGACTCTGCATTCGACGATAGTTCCTTCTTCCATCGTCTGTCCAAGCTGTGGTAATCTTATTTCTTTCGCCATTTACAAATCCTCATTTTTCGTGATTGGAAACTGGTAATTGTTAACTGGTGAATGGTAATTGGTGAATGGTAACTGGTAACTCAACAACCAATAACCAGTAACCAATAACCAATTACCATTTAACCAATTACCCTTTTAACAGCCTCGATGATTCCTTCGACACTTGGGATACTTGCATTTTCCAGCGGCTCGCTCATCGGCGGCGGTGCATCAACCGCTGCAAGATTAACCGGAGCCGCATCGAAATAATCGAAGCCGTGTGAGCCATCGTCGAACTGGTACTCCATAAATTGCCCGACTATTTCTCTTCCTGCACCGCAAGTGCCGAAGCCTTCGCTTACAGTGATCAGGCGTCCCGTCTTGCGAACCGATTCAGCTATTGTTTTAATATCCAAAGGCTTTAATGTCCGCACATCGATCACCTCGGCGTTTATGCCATGCTGCTCAGCCAGAACCTTAGCTGCCTGCAGGCAGTACATTACCATTCTGCTATAACTGACAATGGTCGCGTCGCTACCCTGTCTTTTGATATCCGCTACGCCTAACGGAATAATATAATCACCCTGCGGTACCGGGCCGAACTGACCGTATGTGGCCTTGTGCTCTATGAAAACCACTGGATTGTCGCTACGAATAGCAGCTTTGAGTAAGCCCTTTGCATCGTATGGCGTGGAGGGCATCACAACGAAAAGACCCGGTGGATGCATAAGCCAGGCCTCGAGGGACTCCGAATGATGCGCAGCGATACATCTGCCGACACCACCTTCGGTCCGCAGCACCATCGGCACCTTGGCTTTACCGCCGAACATATAACGATTATAAGCGCCGACGTGAACGAGCTGGTCCATGGCGATAGAGACAAAATCGACGTACATAATCTCAGCCACCGGCCGCATACCGCGAAGGGCTGCTCCGACCGCGGCACCGGCAATAGCCGCCTCGGATATTGCAGTATCGATGACCCTTTTGGTGCCGAACTCCGTTAGCAGGCCGCGGGTGGCCTGATACGCACCGCCATACAGGCCCACATCTTCACCCATCACGAAGACGCGTTCATCCCTTCTCATCTCCTCGGCTTGTGCAGCCGATACCGCCGCAGCAATATTCATAACGTCCATGCCGAACTGTGTTTTAATTAGCGCCTTGGCCTGCTCAGCAGCTTCTTTTTTCGTCTTGGCGGTAGATTTAGCCAACGCAGCCTCAAAGGCGGCGGCCGCTTCCATCACCTTTTTGGACATTTCTTTATCCGCTTTTATAATCTCGGCGGGATATGTCTCATCGACGTAAACATCCTTCGCTACATCCGCAGGATTGGGCCAGGGACTATCCATGCCGAACTTTGTAGCGGCTTCGATTGTGTTAAAGGCTTTATCCTTTATCTTGTCCAGCTCCTTTTCGGTGCACAGTGACTCGGAAAGGAGCTTGTTTCTGAGAACTGTAATCGGGTCTCGCTGGTGCCAAAACTTTTCTTCGGCCTTGGTGCGGTATGCGCGAGGGTCGCTTCGGCTGTGCCCATACCAGCGATATGTCTTGGCTTCAATCATTGTCATTTGATTGTCTTTTCTTGCTTTTTCCACCGCTCGGCGTACAGCAAGAAAAACCGCGACCACATCCTGTCCGTCAACAATCATAGCAGGCACATCGTATGCGGCTGCACGCTGTGCGATATCCTCAATATTGCTTGCCCTTAGGGTTCCTTGGACTTCGCTGCCGGAGAAGGGCACACTCATTCCATAAAGATTATTTTCGATGATTGCAACTAAAGGCACCTTTAAGGTTGATGCCATGTTCATGGATTCGTGGAAACTGCCGCAATTAGTAGAGCCGTCACCGAAAAACGAAAGCACCACTCGTCCGCTTTTTTTGAACTTCTCCGCCAGAGCAGCTCCAACCGCAGGTGGCTGATTGCCACCCACAATGCCGGTCGAGCCGAGATTATTTTGCTTATCCACCTCTGCGATGTGCATCGAGCCGCCCCTGCCTTTGCAATAGCCGGTCTCTTTGCCCATTAGCTCAGCCATCATACAGTTCCAGTGCTTTTGGCGGTCTTCTTCTGAGTCGGCGTACTTGTTGCCGATGGCACCGCAATGGCCGTGTCCCCGGTGGGTCGAGCCAATTACGTCACCTCGCTCTATAGCGGCAACAGCACCTGTAGCAGCAGCCTCTTGGCCGGCATAAAGGTGAGAGGCACCCTTAATAATATTCTGACCTAAAAGGTCAAAAACCTTTTCCTCAAAAAAGCGAATCTCATAAATCATCCGTAGCCAATCGGTCACATCTTCCAGGGTAATTACGCTATCTTTTATAAGCTCTTTGAGCGAAGGTGCCGGCTTTTTACGCGTGTCCTCGATACTAAAATCCATAGCAGCGTTCTCCACTAAAATTAAAAGTATCTAAAATGAGTAAAAATGTGAGCTAAAATGAACTTAATCCGCCTATGGCAGATAAAGTTTGAAGTGCCTAAAGTTCTAAGTCTTTTTAAACTTTAGCTCACTTTAGACACTTTAGCTCACTTTAGACACTTTACATAATCCGCAACGGCGGATCAGATTGAAACCCCGCCTGCCCAGAGAGTACGGCGGGCAGGCTGTGCCAAGTGCCAAGATAGGGTAATATACAGATTTCTTCAGAAAAGACAACTGCAAATATCGAGCATCGAGAAACGAGCATTGAAGTTTTTAGCTGTTTATCAAGCGGTAGGCTCTGAGCAGCTCGGCTACACTCCAGGCCTGAGCGAAGCATCCTTTGGGCTTATGTGGGGCGTGGCCGTCAAATATCTCGCTTACCTGGCCAAGGCAGGCGTCCTCGTTTAGGTGCCGTAACAAAGGCTGAATAAATTCAGCAGCCGTTTTTTTGCTCTTTCGGCTGAATTCATTTATCTTCAGGTAGGCCTCCACGAACGGCCCTATCAGATACGGCCAAACCGTGCCCTGATGATACGCCTCATCCCTCTGTCCTTGTGGGCCTGTATAAACCCCTTTATAATTAGGACTTTGTTCGTTCAACGTCCGAAGGCCGAAAGGGGTCAGCAGCTCTTTTTGAACACAATCTACAATTGACTTTTGCTGCCTGGGGGGCAGCGGTGGTGAAAAAGGAAGTGAAACAGCGAATATCTGGTTCGGTCGAAGGCTGGCATCAGCAGAGCCTCCGGATAAAATGCAATCGTTTAAGTAGCCAGCAGCTTCATTCCAAAATAAGTTACAAAAAGCTACTCCAACTTGCTCAGCCATAGACTTGTATTGCTTTGCGTTTTCTGAATTCCGCGCAACATAAAACTCGGCTAAAAAGCAAAGGGAATTATACCATAGGGCGTTGATTTCGACCGTTTTTCCAAACCGGGGTGTAAAAGCAACGCCGTTATACTTGGCATCCATCCAGGTCAGCTGCGTATCGGTGTTGCCTGCGGTTATAAGCCCGTCGTTATCAGCATGAATGTCAAAGCGGGTACCCTTTTGATAAGAGTCCACAATCCAGCGGATGATCGGCAAGAGCTCCTGCGTGAACGTTCTGGAATCACCTGTAGAATGTAAATACTGAAAGGCCGCGTTGATAAACCACAGCGAAGCATCAATGCTGTTAAAATATGCGGTGTCGCTGCGATCATCGAACCGGTTGGGAATCATACCTTCGTCTGCCGACTGTGCAAAAGTAGTTAAGACCGACTTTGCTTCGTCAAACCTTCCGGTTGAAAGTAGCAGGCCCGGCAGGGCGATGAAAGCATCTCTGCCCCAGTCGGCAAACCATGGGAAACCAGCCAGAATGGTAGCTCTCCGCAAGGAGTCCTTCGGACTGCAATTTCGGTCCGTACGACGTTTTACGATAAATTGATCGGCAGCCAGGCAAAGCAATTTAAGATTTCGGTCATCAGCCCGCCTACCCAGAGGCTTGTCCGTCGGGCAGGCTTTCGCCGTAGCGATCACTTCGTTTTGATGCCTGTCCAAATCCTCTTTAACGGTGTTAATATCGTGTTGTGTATTGTGTATTGCGTATTGCGTATTTACACTTTCGCACGACGCATTACGCGTGACGCACGACGAGAGGTTAGCCCAGAGAACAAGCTCGGTTGGTGATTCTATGCGGCATTTAAAAAATCCGGGCGTCCATAAATCTTCAGTAAAATTCTGGCCTCTTTCTTTATCGATACGATACACAAAGTTAAACCACCACTGATGATCATTTTCAAATTTCGCCCCGTTAGAAATTTTCTCTTTTTGTATCGTATTATTTCTCGTTATATAATTTCTAACTGGTTTCATGGAGGGACATCTCAAAAACAGCTCGCAACTGCCCTGTCCACCACGACCGGAACGAACCACCAGGCCATCGCCAAGCCAGTCTGAACGCAACGAGGCGTAAGCTTTTTGCATCGTGTGGAAGTCTCGCAGTCCTACAAAAGGACGTAAAATGAAATCCACCGGCTCATCGACTTTTGTAAAATCATATTTAAGTGCAACTGTATTCTCATTACGCAAAAGATAAATGGATTTAGTCAGTTTGATTGCTGCTGTCCGTTTTTTTAGAAACGAGCCTGTATTCTTTTTCCTGCAAGGAGCAGGTTCGGCACCGGCAGTTTGGGGTTGTGCAACGTTTAATTCATAATCAAAATGTACCCCTGTATCCTGATGGAATTGTTTTATATAGTTGAAACCTGCCGGTACGAATTTATCAGGAAATTCAAAGGTTGAAAGGTTAAATATTCCGGCGGGCGATATCACCATCTCTAAGCAATGAGCCAGCGCCATTATCCTGTTAACAGGCGGATTCAGTGAGCTGATAAGCAGGCCGTGATACCCTCTTGTATTACAGCCGATAACCGTTGAAGATGCATAGCTGCCACATTCATTGGTCAACAGCCATTCTTTGGTCAATAACTCATCTATAGGTTTGTCACGGGTCGATACGGATGCAATTTTTATGCTCTTGGATTTTTGCAGAGTTAACACAATCATACTCCCTGAATGCTGTAACGGTAAATCCAGGAACCGGAGCCACCTTGAAAAGAGCAAAACGAATCAGAATGCTTTATTTATCTTGCGGGTCCTTATTTTGCGATTCCGGCTTGTCGGACAAGTCCGGTTCAGAGGAAAAGAGCCATTTGCATCTGTATCATTTTGGCGTGGGAAAACACGCACCCCCAATCGCCTCTGTTTTGTACTGTTTTTATCAATCGAAGCTCCATCTGCGATTTTGCTTGCATCTACCAGAACCGGCCTTACACAGCGATTCTGCAGGTTACCCAGCACATTCATAAAGTTTATATACGATTCATAGGGTGAATCATACGGATTAAAATATTTATGCACATCTCCATCCGCAAAGTGCTTGGTGCACATGTAATAGAAATGGTCTGACGACTGCAATTTTCGCCAGTCTGTAATCATTTTTTCATCGCCGGTTTGCTTTATCCTGCCTTCGAGCCTGTAAAGCTCGTGGATAGCGTTAGACTGCATAGGATTGCCCAGCCATGCGGAAAGGTCTCTTTCAGTATCGGCCCAGCTTATGATGTTTGGTACATCAACCGTATCGACAGGCTTAAAACTTTGGACCACCTCACTGGGTGTTTTGAAATCATTATCAGGATGCCTTAGAATCTCTTCCGGCAGGTGCCGTACAAAATCGAATATTCCGGTGTCAATCCATTGGTGTTCGCCGAATGTCTCGTAATCCATAAACAGATTTACCACGTTGCCGTTGCCATTAACTTTGTTAACCCAGCGGGCGAACTTTTCTGCTGTCAGGGGCCACTCCGGCCAGGAACGGTTGGAAAACCTAAAGGCAATATCATCACTGAGGGAATAGTTTTTCAGCAGCAGTTTAAGCTTATCGCATCCTTTTGGACGATAGATAAAATCTGGACTTCGTGAACCTAAGATATGGTCCGCCCCTTCGGTTATTATTGCGTCGAAACACCCCATGGATTCAACAAGCTCAGCCAAATCATTATTATATATCAGTTCGGTATTGCGAAATACCTTCGGCCTTTGACCGAAAAGATGCTCGATAGTTTCGATATGCTCGTTTACCTGCTCTATAAATTCATCGCGGGAGTATAGGAAGCTTAAGCTATGATAATAGGTCTCAGCCAAATACTCAACACAGCCGGTTGCCGTTAAGGCATCGAAAGTGCTTATAACTTCCGGCGAATAATGCTGTAATTGCTCAAGCAATACTCCTGTCAGGCTGTATGCAACCTTAAATCTGCCCTCAAATTTGCGTATCATTTCCAGGAGCAGACGATTAGCCGGCAAATAGCATTTATTTGCCACCTTTCTGCAGATAGAAGCATTCTTGTAATCGTCGAAGTATTGGTCTGTACTGTCGAATGCCGTATAATGCCGAAGTCGTAAAGGCTGATGTACCTGAAAATAAAAACATACTGAGGGCATACTACATACCTAAAAAATTTTAATCCAGAACTCCACCGTTTTACGCTTGATGCTTTCCGTCAAACTGTAACCAGCGTCTCTTCATAGATTTTCGCACATTTAGTTGCTGAGTCATCCCATCGAAGTTTGCGTACTTCAAAATTGCCGTGACTTCGCAGCGTAATACCCAGGGGCGCATATCTCAGGACCGCTATCATTTTGTTGGCAATCTCGTTTACATCCCAGAAGTCAACCTTCAGTGCATGCTTTAGAACTTCCGACACACCGCTTTGTTTGCTTATTATTATGGGCACATCATGGCCCAAAGCCTCCAGAGGGGCGATACCGAATGGCTCTGATACGGAAGGCATGACATATAGGTCAGCCATTTCATAAATCCTTCTGACGTCATCGCCACGCAAAAAACCAGTGAAGAGCACTTTATGACCGATACCAAGCTCTGCTGCTATCTCGATTGCCCGGTGCATAAGGTCGCCGGAGCCTGCCATAACAAACTTGACGTTGCTCATAACACTGAGGACTTTCTTGGCCGCTGCCAGGAAATACTCAGGTCCTTTTTGCATAGTAATTCGGCCCAGAAACAAAACAACCTTTTCGTTTTTATCTATGTGGGTGTCAGATAAAGCCGCATTGCTGTTTTGCTCCACGCCGTTATATACAACCTCAACTTTTGCACCGTTAATTCCGTATCGGTTGATTATGATATTGCGGGTGAAGTTGCTAACAGCGATGACTTTATTAGCCTGCTCCATACCCATCCGTTCAATATCATAAATCGTCTGGTTGACATGCTCGCCGCTACGGTCGAATTCTGTCGAATGGACATGCACAACCAGCGGTTTGCCACTGATTGCCGCTACAGCAACCCCTGCAGGAAAGGTCATCCAGTCGTGTGCATGGATGATATCAAAGTCCTCATCTCCTGCCAATTGTGTGGCAATAGCAGCATAACGGTGGACTTCGGTGTACATATTGCCGCTATAATCGGGTCCGCCGATTAACTGGCTCACTGCGGTGATTTTGCTGAGTTTATCATGCCTCCGCCGCAAAATTTCTTCGAACTGCTGCCGATAAAAATCGGAGCTTGAATAGGGCTGCAGAGGTGAATCAATAGTGCGAAACTTAACGTTTTTGAATTCTTGGCCTTTGACAGAAGAGATGACTTTCTGGGAACCAGGAGTCAACATCTTGACATGCGTTGTATATTGGCTCTCGACCATCTTTGGCAAAACAAAAGTTACTTTTATGCCAAGCTGGTCCATCGCTCTGGTAAGTCCATAGCACGCCGTACCGAGTCCTCCACTAATAAATGGAGGAAACTCCCAGCCCAACATAAAAACTTTTATGTTTGCCCCCCGCGTTTTGTTCCAACTATCTTCCATTCTTAAAGAGCTTATCACCAGTCGTTCTGATTACAGCTTTAAACTTAGTAAGCACTTGCTTTAAAGCTCCTCGAAGAGGTGCTCCGTTTGTGTGCTGCCGTTCAAGCAGCTATCGGCTATTAGTTGCGTCAACATTAACAACCACGTGACAAAATCCCTTTTTACCTAAGTTCTCCACTGTACTAATCGGGATTTTCGCTAAACTAATTCCAATAAATTTTCCTAAAAAAGCTTTTGAAACCAAAAATTTATACTTTGTGGGT
>CAZQKO010000090.1:0-10415 GCA_964593945.1 uncultured Pirellulales bacterium
GAGCTTGTTTTTACTTTTTCCGAAAACCGTTGAACAGATTATCGAATAATTACGAGAAGGCCCATGCCGAAGGTCTCAAGACAGCAATGTGGGATTTTGTTTTCTATATGCTGCTGGGTATTGTAATCACATTAACTGTTCAAATGGCCGGCATTGTGGTGGTGTTTGCCTTCCTTATCATACCTTCAACAATATCGGCTTTGTTCTCGTCCCATTGGGGCATACGGATGCTGATAGGCTGGGCGGTAACGGCTGTAGCTTCAGTGTCAGGCTTATTGTTTGCGTATTATCTTGATTTTTCAATCGGACCTGCCGTTGCATTGTTTCTGGGAGGTGAATTGATAATAGCTGCATTGTGTTGTAGACAACGAAATCTCGTAAAGTTAATATAACATTTATGAAGCCTTATCCACTGAAATTTAAGCCGATATTTAAGCAGCGAATATGGGGTGGCCAAAAGCTGCGGGAAGTATTCAATAAAGACATCCCGCCTTTTGAAAAGATCGGTGAAAGCTGGGAATTGGCTGATTTGCCGAACGACAAATCCATCATCGCAAACGGCGAATTAGCCGGCCAAACGCTCAACTCAGTAATTCAAAAGTTCCCAGAAGAAATAACAGGTGATAAGAACTTCAAAGGGCCCTTTCCATTATTAATTAAATTTCTGGATGCTGAAGACATCCTGAGCGTGCAGGTCCACCCGGATTTAGAAACTTGCCGTCGTCTGGGCGAAGGAGAGTCTAAAACGGAATGTTGGTATATTATATCTGCAGAAGCGGGTGCGGTAATTTATAAAGGATTAAAAAAGGGTATTACAAAAAAGCAGTTTGCCGAAGCAATAAAGAATGGCACAGTTGCCGAGCTGCTGGCTAAGGTGCCTGTCGAGGCCGGTCAGTGTCACTTTCTACCGGCAGGCACTGCACACAGCATCGGAGCAGGTCTGTTGATAGCTGAAATTCAAACACCGTCGGATACAACATATCGCGTCTTCGACTTCAACAGAATCGATGATACCGGCAAGCCGAGACCTCTCCATATCAAGGAGGCTCTTGAAAGCATCCATTTCGATATGAATAATGACAAACTACCAGTAACCACGGTAGGCCGATTGGTAGATTGCGAATACTTCAAGATAGATAAAGGTCACCAAGCCAAAAACTGCGAAGTGTTTATCTCACCCGGCAGGATGCAGACGCTGATTATTCTAACCGGCGCCGGCACAATTCTCTCTGTCGGTACAAATCCCGTTGAATTCAAAGCCGGTGACACGCTTCTTATCCCTACTGCCTATGAAGGTGCGATACGTTTTACTGATGATACACAATACTTGACAGTAACAAGTGGTAGTCCCATGAAAGGTTCTTATTAACTCAAAGTGACCGGTTCGTACTGTCATACCCGCGAAGGCGGGTATCCATTTGCTGTATCGCAGCAGTGGATTCCCGCTTGCGCGGGAATGACAAACTGCGATATGTTACTGTTAAATATCCACTTATGCCAGTACATCGTTGAAAAACGGTCAGTTTGAGTTATTAACTATATTACAAAAATAAACCGGTTTTTTCTTTCAAAGATGACAGGTACCGTTGGCAAAGGCGGGAAAAATATTAACGACGATGCACTACCGGCTTCATTCTGTTAAATATCGCCAACAGAATCGCTCCAAATATTATCAATGCGACACTGATAATCTGTGAAACCGTAAAACTATCAATTTCAAAAGGATTATCATCGCGAAGAAATTCTATAAAGAACCGTGTGATGCCATAAACTATGAACATCAGGGCAAATGTGCTGCCGGATTTGGTGAAGAGCTTGTTTACAATTTTGGACTTTTCAGCATGTTGAGACCTTCGCCAGAAAAGATAAAGTATAAGGCACAAAACTGCGGCATTTACCGATGAATATAACTGGGTTGGGTGAACAGGCAAACAGTGGTATTCACCGTTTTTAACCATGTCCTTCTGCTGCTCAGTTAAATCTTCGTAAGGTTTTAAGCCATACAAGGTTTTACCATTGTTAGTGTAAGAGCCGAAGAACTCATCCGGCAATTTCAGTTGTGGCTCCGGACGATTTCTCTGTGGATTCGGATATACCTGGCTGTAATAAGCGTCTGAGCCGTATGGAAAACGGACGGCCCACGGCAGAGCCGTAGGTTTCCCGAAACAACAGCCCCTCATAAAACAGCCGATTCTGCCTAAGGCCAATGCCAGCATCAGGCCGATAGCTAAGATGTCAAGGTAATGACGGGCGGGAAGCTTATGGTACAAAAGATAAAAAAATATGACGGGGACGGCAAAAAGAACAGCACCGTAAAGTTCCAGACCGCCACGCCAGATGGCGAAAAATGACAGTATTCCTCCTTCCATATTTCCAAAATGGTGAACTACATAGAATAATCGGGCTCCGACAACGCCAGCTATCAGCGAGTAAAGGGCGGCATTAGTAATTAGCTGAGGGTCAGGCGTGATTTCGCGGCTGAGGTGCCTTATTACAGATACTGCTGCAATAAAGCCGACAACCATCATCAGGCCATAACTGTTTATGTGCAAACCGATGAAAGGTATTTTGAAAAGCTCAGGATACATTTTCTCGATGCTCAGCGAATATTAAGTATTAATTATTTATTCTGTTACTCTCGTTGAGAACGTTAACTTGCGTTTTCATTCTTTGAAATATTATCATTAAAACAACGCCGAATATTATCATGTAAATGCCCAAATTTTGAGAGATTGTTCCACCTTTGTAAATTGCCCACCAACCATACTCAAAAGGATTGTCGTCCCTCAGAAATTCAATAAAAAATCGAGTAATGCCATAGAGTATAAACATCAAGCTAAAGGTGCAGCCGGGTTTGGCAAATAATTTATCGGAACTGTCAAGCCTCCCGGCATTTTGTGACCTTCGCCAGAAAAGATAAAGTATAAGGCACAAAACAGCGGCATTTGCTAATGAATATAATTGTGTTGGATGAACAGGTAAACAGCGGTATTTACCGTTTTTGACCATATCCTTCTGCTGTTCAGTCAAATCTTCGTATGATTTTAAGCCATAGAACGTTTTGTCATTGCTTTCGTAATAGTGGAAAAACTCATCCGGTAGCTTCAAGTGTGGTTCAAGACGGTTTCTTTGAGTGTCCGGATATACTTGGCTGTAATAAACATCTGAGCCGTATGGAAAACGGACGGCCCATGGCAGAGTCGTAGGTTTTCCAAAACAACAACTTCTCATAAAACAGCCGATTCTGCCTAAGGCCAATGCCAGCATCAGGCCGATAGCTAAGATGTCAAGGTAATAACGGGCGGGAAGCTTATGGTACAAAAGATAAAAAAAAATGACGGGGACGGCAAGAAGAACAGCACCGTAAAGTTCCAGACCGCCACGCCAGATTGCGGCAATAGACAGCAATCCTTCATCCAAGTTTTCAAAATGGTGGACTACATAGAATAATCGAGCTCCAACAACGCCGGCTATCAGCGAGTAAAGGGCAGCATTAGTAATTAGCTGAGGATCGGGTGTGATGTTGCGACTCAGGCGTCTTATTAGAGACACTGCCGCGATAAAGCCGACAACCATCATCAGGCCATAACTGTTTACTGGCAAACCAATGAAAGGTATTTTGAAAAGCTCAGGATACATTTGCTTCGTATCTCGTCCGATTCATAGTCTGCTATCCGCTACTTTTATATCGGTTATTCTCGTCGAGAACGATAATCTTTGGTTTATGTTTTTGGGTTTCTTCGGGGAAATAATAGCCGAAGCTGAAAATTATAATAAGGTCCTTTGGTTTTATAAGATGAGCAGCAGCGCCGAGTACAGCGATTCGGCCGGAATTGGCTTTTGCCGGCACAGCGTAGGTTTCCAGCCTGCTGCCGTTGTTCAAATCCGCGATCATTACATTTTCGTACGGCAAAATATCCGCTGCTTCCATAAGCTTAGAGTCTATAGCAATACTGCCGGCGTAGTGCAGCTTCGTTTCGGTAACCGTTGCCCGATGTAACTTACTTTTTAATAATTTAACAAGCATGATTGTTGATTCATAGTTTGTGTTTAAAGCTCAAAATCTCACAAAGTAATTATTCCTGTTTTTAAATCTATGACCAATTGCACACCACGAAAGAAATCAAGACCTAATAAGCCATCTACTGTAGCACTGGGAGGAAGTGTATGGCAAAGTATTGGAAAATTCTCAAGAGACTTTCCTAACGCTTCAACTTTTTTAATATTTATTCGAGGTGCAAATTCCACTCCACTACCTGTTGTTACTTGGATACGCTCTTTCGAGGAAGCTGGGTCGTATCCAAGGAGTACCGCTACATCCCAGTTGATCATCGAGCTGGTTGCACCTGTATTTAAAGCAAAACGCACTAATGCATCTGTGTGAAATCCGTATAATCGAGTGGGAATAACAATTAAACCCTGAGTAGGATCAAATTTAATTTTCATAATACCACTGCCACGTCATCAGGCAATCGACCGGTATATAAAATAGCAGAGTGTCTCGGTCGTATCTCTCTGGCCTTTCTATATACTTCATCTCGATCCTTGCTGTGCCACAGTACTGCACCTTGTTTGATGTTGAAATAATCATCAGTTTCAGGATCTTCAATCAATACCCACTCCCCGTCAAAGCGTTCCTTAATCTCAGAAAAAGATAGGATAACCTTCATAAGCTCACCACTTAACAGAACAATAATAACGCTTAAAACTTATTATATACTACTTTTTGCCTACGTCCATTAAAATGTTGTCGATGAGCCGGGTTGAGCCAATTTTGACTGCAACTGCAGCAAGGATCTTGCCGGCAACCTGGTCGAGGTTTTCAAGTGTTTCGGCATTAACGATACTGATGTATTCGATCTTTGCCGACGGGATCTGATTAAGTATTTTACGCATTTGGTCAATAATTTCTTCATTGTTGGTGACACCAGCTTCAATCGTTTCCCGGCATTTTTGAAGGGATTTATAAATTAAGGTCGCGTCTTTTCTTTGTTGTCCAGTAAGGTATTGATTTCTGCTGCTTATAGCCAAGCCGTCCGGCTCGCGAATTGTCGGGCAAACAACGATATCCAGAGGCATATTTAAATCAGCAACCATTCGCTTGATAACGATGGCCTGCTGAACATCCTTTTGGCCGAAAAATGCCATATCCGGTGCAACAATATTAAACAGCTTGGCACAGACAGTTGTTACTCCGCGAAAATGTTCGGGACGGAATTGACCACAAAGCGGTTCAGTCAATTTTTCCATATTTACCCAGGTAAGATTTTCCCCAGGATACATCTCCTGTGGCGTTGGAGCAAAGACGACATCTACGCCATGCTTTTTGCAAATCTCTATATCTTTATCAAACGGTCGCGGATACTTTTCAAAATCTTCGCTGGGTCCAAACTGGGTTGGATTGACGAAGATGCTAACGATAATAAAATCTGTTTGACGAGCTGCTGCTTCTATTAGCGAAATATGGCCGATATGAAGCGCACCCATCGTAGGTACACAGCCGATTGTTTTGCCTTTTGCGCGGGCGGTTTGAACAAGCTTTCTAACCGATTGTATTGTTCTGGCGACTTCCATTTTTCACTGCTGAGATTATTGGTCGTGTGTTGCAACGTAATATTTTACCTGATTTGCTAAATGCTCGATATCGCTATCTCGCCTGCAATCGAATTCAGCCATTTGTATTCGGATAACCGGGCAGATTTTCCAATCAGCAAAGAGCTGCTCATAATCGCCGCTCAAGTCTTCCAGGAATTGTTGTTCAATCCTCTGCTCATACGGACGATTGCGATCGTGAATCCGCTCGAGACATCTTTGTGCCGAATCTTGTATGTATATCACCAGTACCGGCTGAGTGACCTCAGCACTGATTGATTGAAAAATCATTTCGTATAAATCCAGCTGCTGAGCATTGAGCAGCCGTCCGGCATAAATACGTTCTTTATTAAAAATATAGTCACTTACAACAATCCGGCCCAGCTCAAGAACATTGCGGTTCAACTGACTGATTCTATTGGTGAGAAAATATAATTGTGAATCCAGCGCCAGCTCTTTCTTGCCGGCATAGACGTCCGGCATAAAGGGATTAGTATCGTAAGGCTCCAGCAGCAATTCACAACCAATTGTTTTCGATAGGCCCTTTGCCAGCGTAGTCTTTCCTACGCCGATAATGCCCGCTACACTGACAAGCTGTGGGAGATGTGAATTGAGCATAAAATCCTGGCCGCCTAATCGAACAGCCAATTCCTTCATCGGCTCTTTTATCACAGGATGAATCAATTCGGGATTTAGTTGGCACAGGCCTTTCAGCACAAACGAGCGCAAGTGCATTTGTGAGTGTGGGACGGTCAAATGAGTTAAATTGATAATGTCGGACCCGAATAAAAGGAGGTCTAAATCAATTGTCCTGGGCATCCATTTGCCCTGGCGCTTTCTGCCAAGTAGAATCTCAATCTCGGCTAATTTCCCATATAAACCTTCCGCACTTAGTGTGGTCTTTACCTCGGCCACTCCGTTAATGAATTTGGGTTGGCTGAAGTGCCCGAGCGGAGCAGTCTCGATTAGGTCACTTACACGAGTGACTTCTATATGTTCGACTTGAGAAAGCATTTCAAGCGCACGGCCAATAGAGCTTTCTTTGTCACCTAAATTGCTGCCCAGACCAATATATGCGATTCTTTCTTCCATTAGGATATAGCCTCGTGCTCTGCGAAGCGCTACGTAGAGCAGAGTTTGATACGCTCGAGCGCCTCTTTAACACTTTCCGGTTGAGCAAATGCTGTCAGTCTGACGTAACCTTCCCCTGCTGAGCCAAAGCCCGCGCCGGGAGTGCTTATAACGTGTGCCTTTTTCAGCAATGTATCGAAGAAATCCCAGGAACTCACGCCTTCGGGTGTCTTTAGCCAGATATACGGCGCATTGACACCGCCATAAACGGCGTAACCGTCTTTGCTGAGCGTTTCGTGGATGAGCTTGGCGTTACCCATATAAATATCGATAGTCTCTTTTATCTGCTTTTTGCCCCCTTCGGTATAAACTGCTGCGGCACCAGCCTGAGTAATATACGATACGCCGTTGAACTTGGTGCACTGCCGTCTCTTCCATATCGGATTAACCTCGACCGCCCTGCCGTCTTTTGTGTAAGCCACAAGCTGTCTCGGCACAACGGCGAAAGCACATCGCACGCCGGTAAAACCGGCAGTCTTGGAGAAGCTGCGGAACTCTATCGCTACCTCTTTCGCCCCATCGACTTCGTATATCGAATGCGGAATATCAGCCTCGCTGATATACTCCTCGTATGCAGCGTCAAAGAGGATTATCGCTTTGTTTTTGCGTGCGTATTCGACCCATTTGGAAAGCTGCTGCTTTGTCGCCACCGCACCTGTCGGATTGTTCGGAAAGCAAAGATAAATCAAATCCACTTTTTCCTTGGGCGGCTCTGGTACAAAGTTGTTTTCCTCGGTACACGGCATATAGACAATTCCTTCGTAGCTGCCCTTCCCTGCCGCCCCACCGGTTCGGCCCGCCATAACATTCGTATCCACATACACCGGATAGACCGGGTCGGTTACGGCTACAACATTATCCAGCCCGAAAATTTCCTGCATATTACCGGTATCGCATTTTGAGCCGTCGCTGATGATTATCTCGTCGATGTCGATATCGGCTCGGCGAGCCTTAAAGTCATTTTCGCTGATAGCTTTTCGCAGAAACTCGTATCCGACGCCACCATCGTCGTAACCTCGGAAGGTCTCTTTCTGAGCCATTTCATCGACGGCCTTTTTCATTGCTTTGATTACAGCCGGCGCTAAAGGTTGCGTTACATCGCCGACACCCATACTGATTATCTTCGCGGTCGGATTTTGCTCTTTGTAAGCGCGAACGCGCCTGCCGACTTCAGGAAATAAATAGCCAGCCTGTAATTTCAGAAAGTTCTCGTTGATCAATGTCATTTTCATACCTCGAACCTTGTAATTGGTTAAATGGTAATTGGTAACTGAATATTGGATATACAATTTAGCCAGTAACCAATTACCCTCAACAGAGTGTGCAATTGTATTGTCGGATAAGGACTGAGTCAACCCCGTTAGAGAAAGCAATAGGAGGAATTCACGAAACAGAATGTGTAAAAATCTCTAACGGGGTCAACCCCGTTAGAGATAATACAGAGGAAGGTTCTATTATAGGACGAGGAAACAATCCCTAACGGAGGTCAAGGCTTTGTTTAGCCGTCGCTGTTCCGGCGACGGTCTATCAATGCATTGAATAACTAAAAATGTCATTACGAGCGCTTCATCCTTCGCAGCAGCGCTGCTACGGAGAACGGAAGCGAATCAATGACTGGCCCACAAATAAGCCGAAAAGAATTAGACCTTTAAAAGGCATCAAAGTCCTTCTGAGGGTCTAAACAAGATACTTGTAACCTAGAAAATCAACGGCCCTGAGCGCGTTTGACGCGTGAATGGGTCCTTTGAATTGAATTGTTAGGTCGGAAAAAAATATTACCTTTAAAAACGGCCTCATCAAATGCTTTTTTCTCTTCTCCTGATAAAGAGTTCGACAAATTTTTTACAAAATCTTGTGCCAGTTTCCAAAAATGACTCGCTACTCGATTAGAAAAAAACATCCTTTCAGACTCGCTCTCAATGAATCGTTTCTTTACTAGATTATTTTTCAAAAAATACTCCTCTGCCTTCTTATAACCACCACGGAAAGATTCCTTCCACGGCTCATCTATCCAGTAAGCAGAAAGCAAGAAACCAGATACTTCTTTCCCATGAGATATTACGTTACGGAAATGAAATAAAGTTTTTAATCCTTCCCACATGGGGGCGATTGCGGGAAACTTACTAGGCCGTTTTCCTATTAGAAGATTAAAAACATCATCATAATTGGAAAGTCCCGTTGTTCTGCTGATTTTCCCTTCTAAATCTTCTTCTAATTTATTAAAGAATTGATTGGTCGTTTTTCTTATATAAAAATTAGGATGTGATAATATTTTGTTAAAAACATTACGCTTTTGACAAAGTAACGCCTTAAGACCCGTTTCCAAAACCCCTTCTATGTAGCATGCAGAATTAAGAATTATAGAAAAATTGATACCGACTTTTAAAGTTTTAGACAAATTTTTGGTTGATTTCATATAAGAGATGAGAAATACATTAATTTCTGGTAGACAATACCATATTGGTTGGCGAAATATTTTTTTTATCATAAATATTTATTTCAATCTAACTATTGATTATACGGCTTGTGTATAAACCTCTTCGTCTGACACATTCCCTGTGCCCTTCGCCGTAATCCATACGCCCACTTACAACGCAGACGTCCTAATCCTGAACCACGAATCCAAGGTGTGTTCTCCCTATTTTGTAGGAATTTACACTGCCGGCAGGGAATTTTCAAGGAAAAAACGTAAGGGCACAAGCCTGCCCTGAGCGAAGCCGAAGGGAGCATAAGTGTCTAGCCCGGCAAAAGAAGAATGGAGCGAATTCTCCTTCGCTGACAGCGCATCAGATAGGTAATAAATTCGCCCGTAATTAGCTCTGGTGTATTCCTACCCTTTGTGACAACTCTGGCCATAAGGGTCTTTGTCGCGGGATTCCATTCGAGGTTGATTGCCCCCGGCACTTCGGGATCAGTGCTATGAAGCTTCGCCCAGCCTGGATTGCGTCCTGATATCTTCTGCCTCGATATCGTGAGCTGAAACTTTTCCAGACGCTTGTCGTTAGCGATGGCTTCGCGGAGGCTCCCGCCATGATAGCATGTCACCTGAATAATGCTCTGCATATTCTTGAATCCTTTTGTCTCGCGTGCTCGGTGAGTCTAACGAGAATCCGACCGGCCACGTTTCATCACAAATCTGAGGTGTGCTTTCTCTGTTGTCAGGTTAATTTAAACCGCTGGCGCGGGAATTTCAAGAAAAAAGTTGTAAGAACTACGGCATAAACCTACGAAAACTCTCCGCATGAGCTTGTCTCTACAAAGCACTTCGCCACAGCTCATATTAATGCGTTTGCCGTACAGCTACAATTCCAATATCCAACCTGAATTAGGGTCACCTGCGTGACGGATAGACGGTTGTGAATGTCCAGGTTTCACCGGTTAATATTTGCCCCTCAATATTGACTTCATCTATACGCCAGTAGTAGGTAGTTCCAGAGTACAATTCCAATGTTTCGAGCTTAAATTCCGTCGTTGTCTGATGATTTGATACAAGCATCATATTATTAATGTCGCGTCCGAAGTAAACATTATGCCAAACAGCGTTTAAGCCAGCGGTCCAGCTCAATGTGACGTCCCGAGGAACATTTTCAGCCTCGTTGGCAGGGTTCGGGTCGGTAGCCTTACTAAATAAATTTGATTGTTGCTGCGGCGACAAACTGGCTTCTGCTGTACCGCCGTATGCACCCATATTG
>CAZQKO010000091.1:0-10257 GCA_964593945.1 uncultured Pirellulales bacterium
CGGCTGCTGCCACCGATGTCACGGCTACGATGAAAATAGTAGGAGAAGCCTTACTGAACGGCTCAACAGATGTATCATCAGTCCTATCAGGCAAATTGACACTGAGATATCGCGGTTCTTGGCTAAGTAAGATACTGAAAATAGAGAGACAGTGGTTGACAGGTGCTCTATTTAACGGCATGACTGCAAATGCGTTTAAGCTCGGCGTAGTAATGAGCTGCGGATGGTTTTGGATGAGACCAAATGGCTGCACAGTGCTTTATCGCGGTACTGCCATGGAGAAGATAGATTTCACAAACATTATGTCTGTAGCTGAACAGAACGCCGAATCAATGTCACTGCCCGACTATGTCCCGCAAAATAACAGTTCAACTTACTTTTATGTTGTTCGACGGCTCAATAATTGCGGCTACCAGGAACTAACTTTATATGCAGCTGTCAAGGTAGCAATAGATACCGAAGGCAACTTAGCTGAACCTTTACCTAATCATATATTTGCCTGGCGAGCTGACCAAATGGACGGCAATAAAACTCAGCTTGTCTGGTTCTACAGCCCTCTTGAACAAAAGTCGAAGCCGGTGCGTTTCGAGGTTTATTACGATGGGGGAACAGAACAGATTGACTATGAAAATCCAATTGCTGCAATCGACTACCATGGTCGAAAGTTTCACTGCTGGCAAAGCGAGGCGCTTACAACCGGCAGATATTTATTTGCTGTAAAGCCTGAAGATGCTGGTGGTATTCAGAATAATTCTTCAGCGAAAATTGCCATTGAAATTGTTAGCGATACTCCCGATGCGATCGAAATTTTGAAGGTTGAAACAATATGAACCCCCAAATAAACCTGTCCCATCGGCCTTGCTCGGGACAGGCCTGAGCGAAGTCGAAGGATTGGGGGCTAAACATCGAGGTTCTTTTTATGTCCAACAGAATTGACTTTTTTCAATCCGCCAAAGGGGGATTGTCACTACCGGCTGCAACGGTCTCGGTTTTACTTGATGGGACTTTGTGTACCGATCTTGAGGTTATAGAGATAGTACGTAGCGGCTGGCCGGAATTCGGCTGGGCCAAGTTAGCTTATAATCCTGCTGCTCAGCAAGACGCCAACTGGATGCCCGCTGAGCAGGTAGAAACCAAATTTGCTATGGGAAAGCCTCTTTGTATTCGGCAGATTTATAACGGCATTCCGCCCGGCGCAGCAACCTTTAGCCTGTCTATATTTGAAGGCCACATTGAAGGCATCGAGACAAGATTAGACTCTGACAGCGAAAAGGTGGAAATTATCGCTAAGGATTTCAGCGCGGCTCTTTCACGAATCACGGTCTACGGACAGCGCCTCACCGATAACGGTGGTTCAACTTTGTTTTTGGCCGGTCTTAATACAGTCTTTAATCATGACGGCCAAGTAAATGCCAGCTGCAGCCCAGCAGAAATCAACGGTAAAAATTACACAGTCTTTTGTGCCGAGGCGTCGCAAAGCAAATTCTTTAGCTTATCAGAGATAATTGATTATCTGCTGTGCGAATATTTGCCGGTAGGCTGTTTGCAAACGCCCAAGATTGAACAACTGAGGGCACTGACCGAGAACCAGAGCATTCGTGATCTTGATGTCACCGGGTTGAATTTATTAGAAGCTCTGCATCACTGCTGTGAGCGTGCTGGACTGAAGTTCAAGTTTGCCCCCAGACTTGATGAGACCGGTCCCAGACAGGCAATTATATTCTATAAAAACGACACCGGCAGGGTAGTTGAACTGGACTGTCAGCAAAGAGGCGAGCAGATTAGCATCTCAAGGACAAATATAGCTACCATTTCCAGCAAGAAAAACTTCTGGCCTGTAACGCACAAATATATAGGCCAGGGTGACTTCAAAGTCTACGAAGCAACTTTCGAGTTGGTTAAGGCCTGGGACCCCACTGATGAGGACATGGATTATGAAATATTCTCGCCCTCTACTAATCCTGATTTCTATAAGATCAAGGATGTATATCGCAAATGGTGCCTAAACGAGGCTGGAGACTACAGCAATGCTCCATACAATCAGGGCGAGGCGTTCGGCTTTTCCAAGATTTTTCAGAGCAATAATTTCGTTCGACGCCAACGACGTTTTTGGCCAAGCTTATCCACAGACAAGAACCGTAAGTCGCTGGGCTATTTTCTGCAAGTCTCATACGATGGCGTTAACTGGTGGCAATATCTGCACGCCTTCAATAATATTCTTGATGAGTGCGGGATATGGATCAGCAGCGACCAGCTTGATGTTGATACCTGGATAGCATCGCTAAAAGGAGCACTTAGATTCAGAATAACCGCGTCTGTAATCAGTGATGAGCGATTAAGCTGCGAAGTTGCCGATGGACCAGTCGGCTCGGCTGCACCTGTAGTACAGCATATCATTACGCTGCCTCGGCAATTTAAATTTCGTAAGGTTTCAGGTCAAAGCATCTTCGCGAATGACAGTGACGGGACGCTCGGCGTACCGGATGAAGTTGACGATTCTGCTGCGCTGTATGAATTTGTCAGGCACAAAGCAATAGCCTCATCGGAAATTATAGAAACAGCCAAAATACAAACGCTGAGCCTGGTGTTTGATTACAGAGTCGGTGACATGATTTCTACAAGTCCGCAAAGCAGGGACTTATTAAGCTGCCGGAGTGACAACAGAAGTACATGCAGGATAGAGAGAGTGCAGATGGACTTTAAAAAGCAATGTACGAATCTGAAAATCGTGCGACAAAGAAGTATTTAGCCACGCAATTCATTACGGGTTTCACATAAGGTAAAAGGTACGTGATATGGTCAATGCAGATAGTATACAGGAAACATCTGTTGTCACTTCACCCGGCGCAAGAGCAGCCGCCTGGGCGATAAAGGTTAAAAGTCTCGTCTCATATAATGTCTATAATGTCTGTGCGGTCCAGATAGGTGACCCCGGCTCCCTGCCGGTTGAAATAGGCCAGCAAATGCAAGCAGTCAACTTAGCAGAATCCTTTCTCGACCAGGGGACACTACCAGCCGGAATGTATGCCGTAATGTCAAGGGTCGGTGACAAGAACGTATTTTATGCAAAACCATGATGGTTGGTAACTGGTTAAATGGTAATTGGTTAAATAGCATCGACTCAATAACCAATAACTAATTACCACTCACCAATTAACCATCAGAGAGTTTAGCTATGGCCGAGAATAACTCACGAACATGGCAGTTTAATCGCCAGATAAACGTCTCTACGCTGGTACAGCTTGTATTGCTGGCCAGCCTTATTTTAGGCAGTTGGGTCAACCTGCAAAGACAGCTCGATATATTACAACACGATGTCACGGCATTGTTGCAGTGCCAGAAGGAATTTCAGCACAAGTTAGATTTGCTTTCGGAAAGATGTATTTCCTACGAGTACCGCCTGCGGACTCTGGAAAAAGAAAAACCCACAAATAAATTTGGGAGCTAAATATTTTACTTAGTTTGCGATACAGTGGTGCAGATCAAAAAAACTATATAATGCAATTGCATTTTCCTAAATCGCATCGGTTTTTGAAAATGTCCCAAATTTCGGGAGTTTCTCTACAAAGACTGATAGAGACCTTCTTATCGAAGCTACGAATGACATCGATTAGAAAATTATAAAATTCAACACGCTGTTTTACCGGATAGCGAAGTTTCCCATCAGAGGCACCTTTGATAAATTCATGATTCAAAAGCTTTTTGGCTCGATTGCCGTACGCCTGATTGGCAAGACGAAAATGACCTGGCAGCAGCCTTAACATTCCGATGGTAATGTTCTCAGGCTTGATAGATGTCAATGTTTTTTCAATTAACTCTGTGTATCCAACCTTCCAATCAGGATAGACAATGCCGGGGTCAATACGCAGCCGAATTCGGTAGCCGTGATCCTGGCAAAGTTGTGCAGCCTTGATACGTTCGCAGAGATTAGCTGTGCCCAATTCATGCGTTTGGATCATCTGTTGGCTGTTCAGACTCCAAGACACTACCGTTTGTGAGTTAGGCTTGATGGTCAGCAAGTTATCGATATTACTGCTTTTGGTCAGAAGCATCAAAAAGCCGCGAGGAAAATCGGAAAAAAAAGGAATCAACATTGTCGAGAGATCGGTCACGTGATCAAGTGCAAGACTGTCAAGCATCTCGCCCATATTGAAGCTAATCTTGGCGTTTGTGCCGGCTACTGTCTTACGTATCTGTCTGAGCATCGTGTCGTAATTGATATTGATTTTGATAAATGGAGCATATTTGCGATAGACGTATGCCAAATAACAATATGTGCAGTAATAGGGACAGCCATTCGAGACAGGCACCAATTTATAGTAAGGCCTGCAGTAGACATTTGGCCCGAGCAAGCCATCGAAACGTCCTACAAAACGCGAAGTTTGACCCATCATCAACGTTCTCTTTCCAGCTAACATCGCTCGGCCAGCCGACATCTTAGAAAAAGGGGCTATACGCTGCTGTTCAACTATGTGAACACTTGCTGACGGGAACAATCGTAAAATTCGCTGGGCTTCAGGATGGTCCGCTACCTTACGCCACAACAGAATAGTGTGAGGTCTGAATGTTTTAGCTATGTCCATAGCTTTGTATACCCACTCAGTATTTACGACTCGATTGTGGGGATTATATCAGAAGAATGACCCGTTCACCAAAAGTTAAGGAGGTACACAATGAAAAAGATTGCTGAACAATGTAACAGAGTAAATTATAAAAGGATAGGACTTTTGCACCCTTCGACCATGCTCAGGGCAGGCTTATGCACTTGTGCACTTATGCTCTTAGTTTGTGGCTGTGAGAGCTTGCGTTTTGCACCGAGCGAGGCTCAAAAGAAAAACGCTTGGCTACACAACCGTACTGCACAGGTGACAGCGGAAACGGCCAGAGAGGAAGATTCCTCGGAGGAGTTGCAGGCGTTGACCAAGCTGAACGAGCTGCAATCGAGAGCCTTTGTCACTGACTGTGGTTTGCCGAAGGAATTTCCACAGGCTGAGACGACGGAAGATATACTGCGTGACTTGAACTGGCAGCTTGCCGGCACCGCTTTAGCTGAGGCTGCGGAAAGGCCCGATGCCTGGCAGGTTGCGGATTCGGCATTGGAGTTAGCTATCGGCATCAGTGCCCTCCTGGGTGGCGTCTATGGCACCAGGGCCGTTCGGTTCCTGAGAGATGCGAAGACGAAGTCACAGGCATTGAAGGAGATAATTGTAGGCAATGAGTTTTTCAAGAAGCAGAACGAACCGTCTGTTGTAGCCTTCAAACAGGCTCACGGCAATCAATCCCCCCAGACCCGCCAAATAGTTACACAGATGAAAGCGTAAAGTTTAAGTTGCATCCACAAAGACAATATCCTATAGTATGACTATGTGATGTAGCTACAATACTCGCATAAAAATATAACTATGGGAGATGGATGTGACAGAAAACAATAGTAATGATGCTACTAAGGCTGCACAGAAGCCTACGCCTTCTGTTTTGTCCATCAATGTCTGTGATAGTATCATCAGAGATGAATTCACAAAAAAAATCTCATTGATCGGCCTTTTTAGTGTTATCCGAGCGAATAGTTTTCCCTGCACCCATCCATCACTACACGTCTATGTTGCCTTAACCAACGGTCACGGCAAATATCAGACAGACATCCGATTTATAAACCTCTCAGATAACAAACCAATCGTCGGCATGAGGGGACATTTGGAATTCCAAAATCCTCTGCAAGTGGTGGAACTGAATGTCTGCTGGCAACAATTGCGGTTTGAAAAACCTGGTGAATATGTTGTGCAGGTTCTATGCGACGGGACTCCTGTAGGAGAACGAAAATTTATGGTCATAGGACCAGAACACAAGATGCCTCCAACTTCCGGAACCGATGCAAGGTAACATACGGCAGAAGTCAACAAAGACCAGCCCGCCAGATAGAAGCAGCGAATAATACAAAACATAGAAATTAAATACGCTTTGGTATAGCACATCTAAAGACGCTATCCTGTAGGCAACGCCAGGGAGTGGCCTTCCACCCCAAGCTGTAGTATTAAATGGGCACAGTCGATTTCTATATTGGCAATTGACAGAGCAACTCTTTGCGGATAAAAATAATTAGGCGTGAGAGTTTTGAGGATGTTATTTGAGGGGATTTCAGTGAGGTGCAAGATGCGAGTAATAGATTTTTTAGATAAAGAGGGCGTCAGCTACGAGGTTACCGAGCACAAGCCGGCCTTCACGGCACAACACATTGCGGCGGAGGAACATGAGCCGGGAAGATACGTAGCCAAGCCGGTGGTCGTAGAAGCTGATGGTAAGAACATAATGTGTGTTCTCTCAGCATGTTACAAAATTGACCTACGTACGTTAAAGAGTCAGTTGGGAGCCAAATCGGTTGTGCTGATCGAAGAAGACCAGATGGGAAAGCTCTTTCCTGACTGCGAACTTGGTGCGGAGCCACCTTTCGGCAATCTGTACGATATGCCCACCGTTATAGATAAGGCCTTAGAGCAGGATGACCACATCATGTTCCAGGCCGGCTTGCATGAAAAAGCAATACGGATGAGTATGGATGACTACCGAAAGCTGGTCACACCCAAGGTGCTCGAATTCAGCTACCATTTAACATCGTGACGCTGCGTTGATACAGGATGTAATGAAAAACCGTGCACACGGAATTAAGGATTCAGCCCGTCTCCTTGGCCTTGCTCGGGACAGGCCTGCCTGAATACGGCTCGGCGTTTTGCAGAGACGAGAGCCGGGTTATAGAAATTACAGATTAACTATGGTCAAAGTGCTGTCTATCTGTGTATTGGTCGTGACCATTTGCTTGGCCGCAAGCCCCGATTTATCTGGGTCAGCAGATAAAGCACCGCAAGGCGTCCTCCGAAAGGAGTCCTTAGGACTGCGGAAGACAATGAACACATCATCCAGCCTATACGCGAAACTTCAGAGTGTCGATATCGATGATGTACGGTGGACTAAAGGTTTCTGGGCCGAAAGGTTTGATTTGTGCCACAAGGTTATGATCCCAAATATGTGGCAGCTTCTGGAAGATCCCCAGATCAGTCATGCTTACGACAACTTTCTTATTGCGGCGGGATTGAAAAAGGGAAGACACAGAGGGCCGAAATGGCATGACGGTGACTTCTATAAGTGGCTTGAAGCGGCTGCTTTCGTATATGGCCTGACCAAAGACGAGAAACTAAATCAGCAAATGGATCGAATCATCGATGTAATCGGCAAGACCCAACGCAAAGATGGTTATATTCACACGCCGGTAATAATATCCCAGCGTAGTCAAACTCCAGTCCGCAGGACGCCTAAAGGCGAAACCGCGGAATTTGCGAACAGGCTTGACTTTGAGACCTACAACATGGGACATTTGATGACCTGCGCCTGCATTCACTATCGCGCTACGGGCAAGACAACGTTGCTGAATATAGCAAAAAAAGCCGCTGATTTTCTCTACATGGTATACAAGAAGTCACCCCAGGATTTGGCGAACAATGCCATTTGCCCCTCTCACTATATGGGTATTATTGAGATGTACCGGACCACGGGCGAACCGAGGTATTTGGAATTAGCAAAGGCTCTTATTGACATTCGTGACCCCCGCCTACGCGGGGGCAAGCTTGCCCCTGCAAAAGCAGGGGAAACCGGCACGGATCACAATCAGGACAGAATCCCTTTTCGTAAACAAACCAAGGCTGTAGGCCACGCTGTCAGGGCGAACTATCTCTACGCCGGCGCCGCTGATGTTTATGCAGAGACGGGAGATAAATCTTTGCTGGCAGCCCTGGAGGCTATATGGCATGATGTTGCCTACCGGAAAATGTATGTTAACGGTGCAACAGGTGCCCTGTATGATGGCGCTTCACCGGATGGCTCAAAGGACCACGAGGCAATCCAGCTTGTTCACCAGGCTTACGGCAGAGAGTATCAATTGCCTAACATCACGGCGCACAACGAATCGTGCGCAACGGTTGGCTTTGCTTTGTGGAACTGGCGCATGCTGGCAATCACTGCGCAGGCGCGCTTCGCCGATATTCTCGAACTGACACTCTACAATGGTGTGCTTTCAGCGATCAGCCTCGATGGAAAGAAGTTCTTCTACACCAATCCGCTTCGGGTGGTTGAAGACCTGCCTTTCGAGTTGCGCTGGTCACGGAAGCGAGAACCTTATATAAGCTGTTTTTGCTGCCCTCCGAACGTGGTTCGTACAATTGCCGAGGTAGGTAGCTTCGCTTACAATGTCTCGGACGAAGGAGTGTGGGTCAATCTCTACGGCAGCAATGTGCTTGATACTAAGTTTCCCGACGGCTCCAGGATCAAGCTGATACAAGAAACCGGTTATCCCTGGGACGGGACAATCAGGATAATCCTTGAGGATGCGCCCGCAAGAGAGTTCTCGGTATTTCTTCGCATACCCGGTTGGGCCAACGGCTCTATTGTGAAGGTCAACGATAAACTCGCAGGAGATAATCTAAAAACAGAACAGTATTTTGAAATCAAACGAAAGTGGCCGACAGTCCACAGGACGCCTTACGGCGGCGACGTAATCAAGCTTGTCCTGCCGATGCCGGTGCAGTTGATTGAGGCAAATCCTCTGGTCGAGGAAGTTCGCAACCAGGCGGCTATTAAACGTGGGCCGATTGTTTACTGTCTTGAGTCTGTTGACCTGCCGGATGGAGTGAAGATAACAGATGTATCCATCCCGCCTGCGATCAAACTCAGAAACCATTTTGATGAGGAGCTGCTCGGAGGCGTCACTGTTCTTCAAGGCAAGGCACATGTTCTCGGCGGCAGCGACTGGGGCGAGGTCCTCTACCGCCAGATATCACATCAGAAGCCGAAAGCTGTCGATATTCGCTTGATTCCTTACTATGCCTGGGGTAATCGGGGCAAGTCTGAGATGACGGTTTGGATACCGCTAAGATAAGATAATAGAATGGTATGCACGGGTCTCCACCGATGGCGGTAACCCACAGCATACCGAATCACCTTATTCAATTTCTTCGTCGATCCAGCCAAGAAGCTCCCTCAAGTCATCGATAGTAATATCACCCATGTGAGCGATGCGGAAAGTCTGGTCTTTCAGTTTACCGTAGCCGTTTCCAAAAACTGTGTTGTGTTTTTGCTGAATAGCTTTGATGACTTCAGCAACATTGATGCCACGGGTGTTCTTGATCGTAGTCAAAGTATTTGAAGCGTATTTTTCATCGCAGAGCAGCTCGAATTTGCTCTTCGCCCAGCTTCTTACAAAGTCACCCATCTGTTTGTGCCTTTGCCAGACATTTTCCATTCCTTCTTTCAGCAATTTTTGGCACTGGTAGTTAAGGGCCATAATATGAGGAATCGCCGGCGTTGTCGGCGTTTGATTCTTCTCATTACGTTTTGCATATTGCTGAAAGTCGAAATAATAACCTCGGTTGGGAACATTCTTGCTCTTTTCCAAAGATCTCTTGCTGACGGCAACAACAGCCAGTCCAGGTGGAATAGCAAACGCCTTCTGAGTAGAGGCGAACGCCACATCCCAGCCAAGCTCGTCAAATTTCAAAGGAAGCCCTACCATGCCGCTGACCGAATCAACGAAAACCAGCACATCAGGGTATTTTTCCTTCATCATCCGGCTGATTTCTACGACCGGATTGGTCAGGCCTATGCTGGTCTCGTTGTGGATAAGTGTAATAGCGGCGAATTTGCCGGTTGCGAGCTTTTCGTCAATCATCTCAGGCAGAGTAGGTTTTCCCCACTCAACCTTTAGTACTTCGACGTTTCTGCCGCAGGCTTTAGCGACGTCGGCCCATTTATCACTGAAGGCTCCACAACAGGTGCACAGAACCATTTCATTAAAGCCTACGCAGTTGCGTATCGATGCTTCCCAGCCGCCCGAGCCGGAACTTGTAAAAAGATATACATTTTGTTCGGTGAAGAGCATCTTTTTCAGCATACCGACAGTTTCCTCTTGTAGCTGAGCGTACTCTTTGCCGCGATGTCCCAATGTCGGGCGTGCAAGCTGCTGCAAAACATCGTCATTTACTTTTACCGGACCAGGGATAAATAACCTGGGCGGATTTTTCCAATCTGCCATATCTTTTGTCTCCAAAAATCAATTTATATTTTTTGAATCGCTAAACCTGTATACATCTTGGGATAAAAGTAAGTTGACTTATGTGGCATCCTTTCACCGGCGGCGGTAACCATTTGCAGCTGCTGCATCTTTACCGGATTTAAAAGAAACAGCACCTGCTTTTGTCCGGAATCCACCAGCCG
>CAZQKO010000092.1:0-8358 GCA_964593945.1 uncultured Pirellulales bacterium
CCGCGATAGAGGAGTCGGTATCGCTGGCAAGCGCGGTGTCTCTAAATATTGAAACGCCGGGCGAGAAGAATCTGGCGAAACTGTCGAATAAGAAAAAATATATCAGTGACATTATTGAGCCGATGAAGCTGATAAGCCGATTGGTAGGTCGCGGGTCAAGATATGAGGGGACAAAACAGACCACCCAGTTTATCGTTGGAGCTGCTGGGGAATCGGACGCTGAAATAGTAAAGTATATGTGGGGTTTGTATGACCGCTTGAAGATGAACAGAGTCTATTTCAGTGCATATCAGAGGGAACTTGGTGATGAATCTATAACCGGCGAACAAATTGGGCAGGTAAATCCAAACGATGTATTTATGCGGGAGCATCGTCTGTACCAGGTGGACTTTCTATTTCGCAAATACGGTTTTACCGAATCCGACGTTGCCTTCGAGAATAACGGAAATTTGTCTTTATTAACCGACCCTAAAGAGGCCTGGGCGATTGGTCATCCTGAGTTTTTTCCTGTCGATGTAAATCGGGCATCACGTTTTTCACTGCTCAGAGTGCCGGGTCTGGGGCCGCTAACGGTGAAGCGGATTGTAGAACGGCGAGAGAAACAGCGTATAAGGCGGATTGAAGATATAGGCAAGGTTGGTATTCGTCTGGAAAAGGCAAAAAAGTACATGATCTTTTGAAAAGGACAAAACTATACCATATGAGTAGAGAGAAGGGAGGTCCTCTATTATGTGGTTTAAAGCCAAAGATACCCTGACAGAGGAGCAAGTTCAATCAGGCCTGAGTTATGTTATCAAAGATGGCATAGCTTCACAGTCGATGGGGATATTAACAGGCGGAGCATTTTTAGTCGCCTTTGCAATCAAGCTCGGCGCTTCCAATATGGTGATTGGTTTGCTGGCGGCTATTGGGCCCTTAGCTCAGTTGCTTCAACTGCCGTCAATATTCCTCGTTGAAAAGATTCGCAACAGACGAGCTATAGTCGTAATAGCAGCAGCTATAAGCAGATTATGCTGGTTGTTCATTGCTCTGATTCCTTTCTTGTTTGGGGCTAAAATCGGCCTTGCTATCCTGCTGGCATCAATGATAGCGGCTTCGGCCCTCGGAGCGGTTTCCGGTTGTAGCTGGAATTCGTGGATGCGTGACCTTATACCGCAGAATATATTAGGCTCATTCTTCTCGAAAAGAATGAGAATCGCTACAGGTGTCGGAATTGCACTGAGCATAGCTGCAGCAGTTTATTTAGACGCATGGAAAAAACTGCTGCCACAATATGAGCTTCAAGGCTATTCAATTCTGTTTTTGGCCGGCTTTGCAGCCGGTACTCTTGGGCTTTTTTTCTTAGCCAGAACACCGGAGAAACGTATGCCTGCTGCGGAGGAAAGGCCTAAGATTTTGAAGCTGCTTGCCAAGCCGTTCAAAGATGAGAACTTCCGAAAGCTTATTGCATTTATGTGCTCGTGGAACTTCGCGGTGAATTTGGCTGGACCATTCTTTATGGTCTATATGCTCAAGAGATTAGGCTTGAGCATGTCTTTTATCATCGCCCTTTCGATTGTCAGTCAGGTTCTTAACTTTACTTTTCTTAGAATCTGGGGCAAATTTACAGATAGTTTCAGCAACAAGTCGGTGCTTGCAATATGCGGACCATTGTTTATATTATCGATTCTGGCCTGGACCTTTACGACAATGCCGGAAAAATACTTTTTGACCGTACCGCTTTTAATTCTCATACATATAGTGATGGGACTTTCATCGGCTGGTGTGTCTTTGGCCTCCGGCAACATCAGCTTGAAGCTGGCACCGGAAGGTCAGGCTACTGCTTATCTTGCCACCAACACCATCGTCAATTCGGTTGCAGCCGGGATTGCACCGATATTGGGTGGTAAATTTGCGGACTTTTTCGCAGGCCGACAACTGGAATGGACGCTGAAATATACGAGCCCGACAGGCCAATTCAGCTTGCCTACGCTTAATCTGCAGCAGTGGGACTTTTTCTTCGCACTGGCTTTTTTGATTGGATTGTATTCACTTCACCGCTTAGCTATGGTGAAAGAGGTAGGCGAAGTCGAGGAAAAGGTTGTAGTCAACGAACTATTCACAGAGGTAAAAAGCCAGGTTCGTATCTTGTCATCAGTGGAGGGGCTGCGCCAGATGGTTAGTTTCCCATTTTCGATAATTAGAAACCTGTCAGTAAAAATTGGTACTAACAATCACAATAAGGTCAATTAAAACAAGGGGAAATCAATAATGAAAAAAGCAAAGATAATTATTATAGCTGTTATTTCAATATTGGCTCTTATCATTATCTTTCAAAACACCGAGGTTGTGAAAACAAAGCTGCTTTTTATGACAGTTGAGATGTCAAGAGCTTTGCTTTTAATACTGACATTTGGCTTAGGCTTTATTACCGGCCTGGTTGTGAGCTTTATGGTGAAAAAGACCAAGCAAGCCGGAACAGCAAAGTCAGATATAGAATAAACTGACGAAGCCTACAACTCGAAGAAAGCACAAGTACCAAGGGAGATAACAATGAAAGAGGCTGTTAAGAAGACCAAGTCACCTAAACGGCGGTCCAAGCCGGCTGGCTTGCCGCCGGGGACGCTTGTTTATGTCGGCGAGAAAAGGGTCGAAACCGTTCGGATAACCTATTTCGACTATGATGAACAAAATTTTGCCGAGAAACAGGTTTCAAGCATCGAGGAATGCTTCCCCTTCAAAACCACGCCCACTGTTACATGGATAAATATAGATGGTCTTCACGATATTCATATAATAGAGAAGATGGGTAAGGAATTTGAGCTGCACCCTCTTTTACTGGAAGATATCCTGAGCACAAGGCAGCGTCCTAAAGCCGAAGATTATGAGAAATACTTTTTTATCGTGCTTAAGATGCTGCACTATAACGATGAGCAGCAGTCAGTCGAATCTGAGCAGGTGAGCATCGTGCTTGGACAGAATTTTGTAATTTCATTTCAGGAAACAGTCGGTGATGTCTTTGACCATGTAAGGGACAGAATCAGAAACGCAAAAGGACGCATACGCAAAATGGGGCCGGATTACCTTGCCTACTCATTAATAGATGCTATCGTTGACGGCTATTTTACTATCCTGGAAAAACTCGGAGAAAAAATCGAGCTTCTCGAAGAGCAATTAGTCGCAGAGCCTACCGAACGAACGCTTCATCAGATACATCGCCTGAAAAGAGAATTGATTGTTCTGCGTAAATCCGTATGGCCTTTGCGGGAGGTAATCAGCAGCTTGCAGAGAACCGAATCGAAACTTATCAGCAAGGTCACCAGTATATATCTCAGGGATGTCTATGACCACACTATACAGGTTATAGATACCATAGAAAGCTTCCGGGATATGGTTACCGGGATGGTTGATATATATCTTTCGAGCATTAGCAACAGGATGAACGCCGTTATGAAAGTGCTTACGATAATAGCAACCATTTTTATTCCTTTAACTTTTATCGCTGGCGTTTATGGAATGAATTTCAAGTATATGCCGGAACTACAATGGCGATGGGGTTACGGAGCTGTTTTGCTGATCATGGCTGTGGTGGCCGTGGTTATGTTGATATATTTTAGAAAAAAGAAATGGCTTTGAAAAAATAAGATATCTCTCAGATTAGTAATTTCAGGAGAAGTAATTATGCTGTTTTTGTTCATTGTAACACTAATCATATCGTTCATCGTGGTCAGAATCGGGGCGATTGCATTTCAATTGACGGGGCTGGAGTGGTCTTTAGCTAAGTTCCAGGCGCTGTCGTGCTTTACGGGAACCGGCTTTACGACAAAAGAGGCGGAGCTGATTACCAGCAACAAACAAAGGCGCAAGATTGCTTCTGCTCTTATCATTTTAGGCAACGCTGGCCTGATCATTATGATTGCCACTCTGGCGGGTTCGCTAATACCATCACAAGATATGATACTTTCTAAATTGTCGGAGTCATACCTGCCATTTCGTATCCCACCTTTTTTAGTAATATGGGTAAACCTAGCCATTATTGCTGTTGTCGTGTATGGCGTCTATAGAGTTTTCACGCACGAGCAGTTTGCCAGGAGGCTCACGAATTTTCTGAGGCGAAAAATCATCAAAAAAGAAATCTTTAAGAAGGTATCCTTTGAGGAACTTTTGCTGGCAACCGGCGGATATGGGGTTTCGAGAGTTGCGGTTTCTGCCGGCAGCGGCGTGTTAAACAAAACGCTCGCCAGGTCGAACTTGAGAAAGCATGACATTACCGTGTTGGCAGTAGTTAGAGGTGAACAGACTATACCCAACCCATCCGCGGATACGGAGATCCTTTTGGGTGATGAGCTCGTTTGTTTCGGCAAATTAGAAAACATCCGAAACACGATTTGCATGAATCCTTGACGACAATGGAATAGCTAACACGCTATGGGTGAGGCCCCGCTGAAATTACTTAAGGAATATTTATTATGAATTACGAGTTACTTTTTATTTCAGGATTTTACACCTGGTTTATTCTGCCATTTTTGATCTTTATAGCCAGGGTGGCCGATGTCACCATGGGGACAATACGGGTCATATTTGTCTCCAGAGGATTGAAATACCTGGCTCCTGTTGTGGGTTTTTTTGAGATACTAATCTGGCTCTTAGCTATAGGCCAGATTATGACAAATCTTTCCAATCCCGTGTGTTACATCGCCTACGCAGGTGGATTCGCGATAGGTAATTATGTAGGCATTTGTATAGCTGAGAAGCTGTCTTTAGGTGTTGTGCTAATACGAGTGATTACCAAAATGAATGCCCTGCCTCTGGTGGAGCATTTGAATGCTAAAAACTATGGAGCTACCAGTATTGACGGCCATGGAACCAGCGGCGAGGTAAAGGTCGTTTTTACCATCGTGCCTCGGCGGGAAGTTCCCAGCGTGGTTGAGTCGATCAAGAAATTTAATCCGCAGGCGTTTTACTCAATAGAGGAAGTAGGGTTTGTGGAGAGGGGGATATTTCCAAACAGAAAAAGCTGGCATGATTCTTCTTTAATCAGATTGTTCAGGCCATTCAGAAAAGGCAAATAAGGTAATCCTGTGAAACCCACTGCCAAAACTCGTAAAAGGCTCAGTAAATTAGAGCAGCTTCTAAAGACAAAATCACGTTTGTTGATTGTCATGCAGGATAATCCTGACCCTGATTCAATAGCCTCTGCGGTAGCGCTACGCAAAATTGCAAATAGTCTCAATAACGTTCAGTGTACTATTACTCACGGTGGAACCGTTGGTCGGGCCGAAAACAGAGCTTTTGTGCGGTATCTTGGTCTGAACCTGCGGCCGTGTGCAGAGATTGAATTTGAAAAATTCGACTGCATTGCAATGGTAGATGCCCAGCCGGGAACCGGTAATACTTCCCTGCCCGCTGGAATGATGCCCGACATTGTTATAGACCATCATCTTCTACGAATCGCTACACGAGCCGTGAAATTCATCGACATTCGCAGAGAATATGGCGCTACAGCCACCATCCTGCTGGAATATCTTGTCCAGGCGGGGATAGAACCTGATATACAGCTTGCAACTGCCTTATTCTATGCGATCCGCTCCGATACACTGGATCTCGGCAGACAGGCAATCAAAGCGGATATTGAAGCGGTTGCGTTGTTGTTTCCATTAGCGAACAAGAGGATGCTCAGCGAAATCCAAAGAGGTAGTGTGCCGCGAGTTTATTTTCGGATGCTGGATGAAGCCCTAAGGAACGCCCGTATTTATGGACAGGCGATTATCACCAGCTTAGCAACGATAGACAATCCCGATATGATTGCTGAAGCAGCGGACCTGCTGCTGAGAGAAGATGAAACCTGCTGGACAATGTGCACGGGTTGTTCTCAAGGCAAACTTTTTATATCTATTAGAACATCAAAGGAGGATGCCAGAGCTGATAAGGTAATACACCGGGTTGTCTCTGGAAAAGGAACCGGCGGTGGCCATCAAACTTTTGCCGGCGGACAGATTCCCTTGGAAAATGCTACAAAAACACGGTGTGGGTCTTTGGAAAAGTTAGCACAAAAAAGGTTTCTCAAAGCAATAGGGGCCGATGCAAAACACTGGCAGAAGCTAATATCGGATTAAAATAACGCCAATAGTATAAATGCCTAAAGTGAGCTAAAGTATCTAAATGGCGTAAGCCATCCCTTACGGGAGTGAGCTAAAGTTGTAATTCATAATCCCCGCTTCCGCGGGGACAGGCTGAAGGCCATCCTCAAGCTCGGACTTCGCATTGCTTCAGTCCAGCGCTTGGGGCTGCCACCCTTTATTTATCAAACTTATCGGGTGGCATCCTCATCCCTTAGGGATGGGGATGGCTTTTCTCTTGGCTAAACACATACCCTGCGAAGGCAGGGGGCACTTTAGTCAATTCTCATTTTAGGCACTTTAATTTGGGGGAAATTTGTTGCAATTTGAAGGGCTGGCCGTTAGTATTCTGCTGCGTCCCTGCTTTCGCGGGGACAGGCTTGCCTCTGCATAAGCAGGGGGCGAGGTTGTAAATATGGGCCAGCAGAGCAGAAATAGCCGCGAAGACAAAGACAGTACAATCAGGAAGGACCCCCCCCAGGGGGAATCCAAGGATATAGACGACTTCGTCAACAGCCTCAGCGATGAGCACAGGATGCTGGTGGTTCTGAAGAAGCAATTGTATGACGGCACATGGGAGCCAATGCTCGACGACCTGCAGCATCGTTTAGCAGGTAAGCCATATATATTTCAGCTTGTAAATCGGATCGAAGACGATACCAAACGCATCGAACAGATGCAGAAATTTGAAATTGAGCACAACATTGATTTGGCTGACTATGTTAATATGCCATAACGTAGATAGTGAACTAAAGTGTGGAGTGTCTAAAATGCCTAAAGTGCCACGTAAGTGGCATCCTGAGGCGTAGCCGAAGGATCTGGCTAATGAAAAAGGAGATTCTTCGCTTCGCTCAGTCCTATGGACTCCTTACGGAGAATGACGCCTTAGGTGTCACTTTAGCTCACTCCCGTAAGGGATGGCTTACGCCATTTAGGCATTTAACAACTGCTCTGAGTTTGTTTTGTGAGGGTTTACACAAATGTTGCGGTTAAGAAATACAGTTATTTTATTAATTGGTTTTTTAGTTTTGTATATTACGGCCGGCGCTGTGGCTGCAGAGGCAGGGACGGACTGGCTGGTCTCGCCGGAACTGCTTGAGCATGCCAAATTAAAGATTCTATGGCAGAATGAGCTGCCGATGAGAAAAGCTGAGAGCCTGGAGCGCTTATTTATTATTGATAATCGCATTTATGCACTTTCAGACCGCAACTTTCTGATTTCCCTGGATAGAGAAAATGGAAATGTGATATTCAGCAAGTTCGTCGCATCGGCAGGTATTCCGGTGGTCGGTCTGGAACTCTACCAGGGTAAGCTTATATCGGTAATTGGAAACAAGCTGGTTGAGATTGCCCCGGAAACCGGAATAGAAAGCAATGCAAAAGTTCTGGATTTTGGTGTTATTTGTCCTGTCGTTCGGAACAGTTCATTTTTTTACATAAGCTGGCCTGACAGACGCCTGCATATATTACACGCAGATAATAAACTTCAGGTGTTTGAGGTTACTGCCGATAACGATTCGTTGATTACATCAATTATTGCCGACGAGGAATTTGTTGTCTTTGGAACAGATGCAGGCAATGTAATAAGTATCATGCCGGATGTACCTAAGAAACTATGGCAATTTGATGCCGCTGATGCCATCACTGGGCCGATCGTGCGGGACAGAATGTCTCTGTTTTTTACCAGCAAGGATACTAATGTCTATCGGATTGACATAGTCAATCCGGCAATGACAGAGCTTGTTTGGAAGTATCAGATACCGTCGATACCGTTAAAGGCCCCGCGTGTGACACGACGAGTGGTTTATCAAAGTGCTCCCGCCAAAGGCATGGTTGCCATAGATAAACAAAAAGGCAGCCTTTTGTGGTTGTTGCCGCAGGGAGCCGACCTCCTGGCGGAAGCAGATGGAAAAGCTTTTGTTTTTACAAATGACAGAACATTAGCAGTGATGGATAACGCTCGGACAAAACTGCTGTACACGGTTAATTTTGCCGAAGTCTCGATATACGCAACTAATACAAAAGATTCAAAAATCTATATTGCTGATGAACGTGGCCGGATCGCCTGTTTAGAGCCGGTTGAATAGTTACTGGTTATTGGTTACTGGTTATTGGATACTGAGTTACCATTTAACCAGTTACCAATTACCAATTAAATAGTAAATGATGTTTAGGGATAGTTAGGAGAAGGAGTTTATATGGACGTGAGAATTAAAACAGCATTGATAAGTGTTTCTGACAAGAGTGGTGTAGTTGAATT
>CAZQKO010000092.1:8458-10043 GCA_964593945.1 uncultured Pirellulales bacterium
TGAGAATTAAAACAGCATTGATAAGTGTTTCTGACAAGAGTGGTGTAGTTGAATTTGCCAAAAAGCTCAGCCAGATGGGAGTCAAGATAATCAGCACAGGCGGGACAGCTAAAAATCTGAGCAAGGCAGGAATTGATGTCGTTGGTATTGAGTCAGTTACAGGCTTTCCTGAAATGATGGATGGCCGTGTAAAAACGCTCCATCCGAAGATACATGGGGCATTACTGGGCTTACGTGACAAAAGCGAACACACCGCGGCGATGAAGCAGCATAATATAGAGCCGATCGATTTGGTCTGCGTGAACCTATACCCGTTCGAGCAGACCATTGCCAAGCCTGGCTGCAAGCTGGAAGAAGCGATTGAAAATATTGATATCGGCGGGCCGAGTATGATTCGCTCGGCTTCAAAGAATCATAAGTTTGTTACTGTCGTGACGCGACCCGACCAATATGATAGAGTCATTGAAGAAATGCAGCAAAACAGCGGCTCTGTCAGCGAAGAGCTGCGGAGTAAATTTGCAAGAGCGGCATTTTCGCTGACTGCGTCTTACGACGCGGCTATATCAAAATACCTCAATAAGTTAGCCGGCATGGAGTACCCTGACAGGATTTCAATTGCGGTCAGGAAAGAAAAAACGCTGCGTTACGGAGAGAATCCTCACCAGACGGCGGCGTATTACAAGCTGCCGGCAAGCGGCGAGACTTCAATATGCAGCGGCAAGCTAATGGAGGCCGCGACAGAGATTAGCTTTAATAATCTTCTGGATGCCGACGCAGCATTTGAGCTGGTAAAGGAGTTTGATGAGCCGGCTGCCGTCGTTGTCAAGCACCTTAATCCCTGCGGCTGCGCCGTCGATGACGATATTACAGTTGCATACCGTAAGGCATACGAAGGTGACGTCGTCAGTGCGTTCGGCAGTATTGTTGCTCTGAATAGAAAAGTCAACGAGGAGCTTGCCAGAACGATTATGGAATCTTACAGTTTGTATGGCAAAGCCCTCGGTGCCGGTGGCTTTTTCGCTGAGGTTATTATTGCACCCGAATTTGATGAGGACGCGGTTGAAATAATAAGAACGCTAAAGAGCTGGGGCAGCAGAGTCCGCCTGATAGAAACCGGACCAATCGACCGAACAAAGATTGACTGCGGAGAGTTTGATGTGCGCTGTATTGTCGGGGGACTTCTATTGCAGAATAGGAACCTCATCGGCTGGGAGCCGAATGTATTGACATATCCTACCAAGAAAAAACCTACCAAAGAGCAGCTTGAAGATTTGAGAATCGCCTGGCTCACAGCTAAACATACCAAGAGTAATACCATTGTGCTGGTGAAAAACAGAAAAGTCCTTGGTGTCGGAGCCGGACAGATGAATCGAGTCGAGTCCGGCTTGATTGCATTCAAGCACGCCGGTGACCAGACTAAAGGCTGCGCTATGGCTTCCGATGCGTTCTTCCCGTTCCCGGACAATATTGAAAACGCCGGCAAAGCAGGCATAGCTTGCATTGTTCAGCCGGGAGGCTCAAAGAAAGACGATGAGGTTATCGCTGCGGCAGACAAGCTCGGCATCGCGATGGTCTTTACCGGCAA
>CAZQKO010000093.1:0-4911 GCA_964593945.1 uncultured Pirellulales bacterium
GAGTAAGATAGAACTGTTCTTAAATCTATCTTTTTAGAAGCATTTAGGATTTCTATACTGACAATCTTATCTTGCGAAGTTGTATCTATATTAACACCTTCAGAAATTTCTATAACTCCATCTGGTATATCATCTCCCAACTTTAAATATAAAGCATCTACTTCATCATCATAATATACTTTCATATTTTCCTTCCCTTCTTCAAAGGATAATTTGTTATTACTGTTATTATATCATTTTCGATGATAAATACAATTTTTAGCGGATACTTGAATCCTGCCACATCTTCAACAATTTCATGTATCCCTTGACCAGATATGTCTTTGTTTTCAAGAACCTTTACAATTACGGATTCTGAAATGCTGTATAATTTTGCCCTTCTTTTTGCATGACGAGAGAATTTAATCTTCATAAATCAGGTCTACTTTCATTCATTTATTCAAAAGCCATTGTCACGAAAACGGGAAATCAAGCCCCGACCACAGGTGTCGGGGCTAACCTTATCTTTTTATATATAATGATGGGCGGTGCCCACCATATAAACTCGTCGAGCATCGAGTATCGAGAATCGAGAAACGAGCTTAATCATTCTCCAGCTTATCATACCAGTTCTTCTTCAGGAAAATCGAAGTGGCGACCAGAACCGCGACGGAAATCCACATGTTCCTGTAACTCCTGATGAGCAAGTATATCGGGATCAGAACAAGCGTAAGCTGCCAAATAATACCAACCGCTACGTTTATCATATCGCGGGTAAAGTTCTTGTTTGGCCTGAACACGGGGTCTTCCTTCATCACCTTGTCGCGTATCGGTCTCCAGAACCCCCATGGCCGAATTTGCTTGTAGAATTTCTTCAGCACCTCTTCGTCATCCGGCTCGGTGACCAGACTGATCACAACCGAGACTATGGCACTTATTCCCAAAATCATCGGAAAGATGGCGATGTTTCTCTCGATGCCCAAAAACACCGGCTGGTTGAAGAATTTTGGTAGCAATAGCGCTGCAACAATCCCAGACATCATGCCGCCGAAGTAGCCCTTGCCGTTAAACCGCCACCAATACCACTTAAGCACATTCGGCGCTGTATAGCCACCCCACAGACCCGCGACTATCCATTGAGTAATCTTATTGACCGATTCGGTCATAAAGCCAAATATTATACCAACAATCACTATAAGAATCGAGCAGATATAGCTTGCATAGATGTACTTCTTTTCAGAGGCGTTGGGATTTATATGCCGCTTGTATAGGTCGTTGACGACATAAGACGCTCCTGCGTTGATGGTCGACGTGAATGTGCTCATGAACGCCGCTAATAGACCTGCCAATACAAGGCCGATCAAGCCGGCTGGCAGGCAGTCGCGGATGACGTTGGGCAGGACCTTCTCAGCATCAAAATTTGTACCCATTGCAGCAATTTGCTCTTTAAAGACGACCAATCCCAGAATTGTGATGCCGACGACCATCAGGTATCGTGGGAAAAATAGTACTAAAGAGACAAAACCACTCATTTTTGCGGCTTCCTTCGGGCTTCGGGTAGAAAGGATTCGTTGCATATCGTAGTTTGGTGCTGGGCCTGCCGCGCTGACAAGGATTCCCTTGAATAACATCATCATGAAGAAGATGCTGAACAGTTCCCAGCCATCTTGTGCTATCCTCTCGTTGAGTGCAGGGATGTGTTGCGACCAGTCGAGATTCAATTTCCAGCCGAAGAACAGGTTCTGCCAGCCTGCCGGTACCGCGTCGGCTATCTGGACACCTGTCGTTTTCTGGAAGGCGATAATAGCAATGAAGACAGAGCTTATTGTCATTAAGATATATTGAATCACATCCGTCACCGTGACGCTTAGCATACCCCCGAAGATGACGTATATTGTTGTTACGCCCATCAGGATAATTGCATAAGTGTTGTCCGAGAGGTTCCAGGGCAAGAATATCCCCGCGAACTTGCCCATACCCCTGAAATCATAAGCGAGAAATCCAATAACGCTGACGAGTGCAAAGATAACGACACTGATATTCGATAGTCTGGCCCCAATACTATTGCCGAATCTTGTGTTTATCCATTCGGCGCCTGTCATCACGTTGGAGCGTCGCAGCCAGGTCGCTAAGAATATCATCAGGAATATCTGATTGAAGATAGGCCAGACCCAGGGTATAAACGCTCCCTTCAATCCATAGACAAATATCGTCATCACGAGCCACATCGTGCCCGTGATGTCGAACATGCCGGAGGCATTTGCCACGCCGAGAACATACCACGGTACGACGTTGCCGCCGAGAAAATAGGATTTGAGGTTTCGGCTGGCTATTTTCGACATAGCAAAGCCGGCTACCATAATGATGACAATATACGCACCGATTATTCCGATATCGATTGGTTGTAGAAGCATAGCGACTCCTTGTGAACTCGATTCTTGATTTTTGATACCCGTGCTTGATGCTCGATACTCGTCAAATATCGAGGATCGAGTATCGAGTATCCAATATCGAGATTGGAACTTTATCACAAGGAGGTCGATAAGTCAACCCTGTTAGAAACCTTAGGATGTTCAGATAAATTTTCGACGATGGAGCTTGGATTTCTAACGGAGTCAATCCGGAATCTTGACTGTTGTTAGACAAGTATCGAAATCCGAAATTCATCCTTCGTAGTCCTAAGGACTCCTTACGGAGTACTACGGAGAATGGACAAAATGAGTGAACTAAAGTTTGGAGTGCCTAAAGTGACAGCAAGGCTGTCATTCTGAGCGAAGCGAAGAATCTCTCTTTCGTTGGCCAGATCCTTCGGCTTCGCCTCAGGATGACACGTAAAGTGTCACTTTAGACACTTTACATACTTCGTAAACTGGACAAATAGAAAAGGGCTGCGGTGGAGCGTTACCACAGCCCTTTAAGTTGGTGATTGGATAATCCGTTTATCTTTTGCGTTTGCGCAGAAAAGCTAATCCGCTAAGACCCAGCAGACACACGGTAGCCGGCTCAGGAACCTGAACAATAAAGTCCTGCTTGCCCTGGTTAACGAGGGCTCGCAGTTCCGCCTTCGGCCCAAAACCGTTTAAGGCGTGCAGCCAGCTATTAGCTGTAGCTGAGTCAAAATTCTGGGCATAAAAACCATGTGAACCCGATGAGCTGTCAACTGTGACATCCCAGCCCAGCGGAGATGTCGGCATGTCCTCATATACGATCTCCCACACAGCCGCAGCAAAGGCCTCGGCTTTACTCCTTTCCTCACTGGAATATGGCCAACCGTCTGCCCAGGCGGGATTATAGAATCTGCCCCATAGCTCGGCAAGATAATCGGCTTTCTCGATACCTATCAGGCCGCCCATAAAGGTGTTGTTCACTTCTTCCAGCGCAACCACATCATATTTTATCGTTGTATCCGGGGCCCATTGATGTAACTCGATACAGAAACCGCCGATCAGACCGTTAGGCCAAATATTTCCCTGGCCGGTACCGGCTGTTTTATCGAGCATATAAACGCCACCGTATGCGTTTAATCCACTGTGTCCACCGCCCCAAAGCTTAATCACATCACTCGCACCCTGTCCGGCATATACTATGTCCATCGTACCGACAGGGGTAGCTTTTGTTAGGACCGGCAGAACCAGAACCATAATCGCACAAAGAATTATTTCTTTCTTTGCTAACATTATTTCTCTCCTCCAAAATTATCTCTATCAATCTTCTCACCAATGAGCTTATTAGTGAGAAGTAACAATCTCTAATTCGTTAAAACCAGCTAATTTGCTTGTTTACATTTGCAAATGAAGACCAATCCGCCAGGATCAAGCAGACTAGGCTTACCGCAGCCGGCTCCGGTATAGGTTTTACATGGAGATCGTCTAACTGTATTCTGTGCAAACATGGATTAGTAAACAGCAAGGTTTTGGTAAGCGGGTCGAAACATGTGACTGTGCTGTTATCTGATAGGTGGCAGCCCCACATTTGGGTGATAAATTCCAATTCATCACTATCAAAGGAAAATGTAGCATACATGTGAAAAGAATCTGTGTTCATAATCATCCGGTCAAATGATAGAGTAGCAAAAGGGGCTTCACGGATATAAGAATTTGTTCCGGCAGGGCTGCGGCCATTACCTGCTATGGCGTTGAGCACAGTGACATCTGAGCCGTGTATGCTTTCCATATAAGCTTCAATGGCTTTGGCGTCGTTGCGGGGAAGCTGATTAAAATCGAAGCAGACATAGTAGGCACCGGCCTCACTAACCAACGCACATGTCACTGCAAAGAGAATGGTTAATGTCAGTTTAAAATGATTGCCCATTTACCCCCCCAAACTTCACAATTCGTGTAGAGTTAATCCGGCAGCCCAATATATACGAATAACTATAAACCGGATTTAATCTGTATATTTAATGGATGAAATCTTGCAACACCCCCATTGCGATTTCAATCACCCCCAAAAACGATTGTGCATGTAGTATATCGTATTAGCTAATAAAAGTCAATGTAATTTGGCCGAAAAGATGGGCAACGCTCTAAATTTTCTTTATCATGTTCCGTAGTGCATTTACAATAGAATAATTATAGGATCTAAACCATGTAGAACATACTTTATTGAGTTCTATTTTTCAATAGAAATGACCGTTATCAGAGCCCACCGATGACGGATCGATAACGAATTTTTATGGATAAAGAATACATAAAGAAGCTTGCTGAAGACCCGAAATTTATCCCGGGCATTTACAATTATTGTGACCGATGGTGTGAACGTTGTCCACTGACTTCGCGGTGTATGAACTTCGCATTAAGCGAGGAAGAATTGGATAATCCACAAGCTCGTGACATAAACAATAAATCCTTCTGGCAGGAAATGTCTGAGATTCTTCAAGTGACCCTTGAAATGTTAGAAGAAGCAGCAAGCGAGCAAGGCATCAACCTCGAT
>CAZQKO010000093.1:5011-9944 GCA_964593945.1 uncultured Pirellulales bacterium
CCTCGATATTCTTGTACACCTCGATAGATTACGCAGAAAGACCGAAGAGCTATTTCCAGATGCGAGGGCCTTTGTCCGGCCGGGTTTTGATTAACAGGGGATAGTAAAACGCACTTCGAATTACGCAATACAAACAATTGATTAAGGGGCGAGGAAAAAGTCGGATTCACAGGAAGGCAGCTCGCAGCCTTGATATATATCGGTGTCACGCAGTGTGAATATATCGTCTTCTGAAAGGCTGGTAAAGCGCGTTTTTATAAATTCGACTCGGCCATCGCCAAACAAGACGTTCTGGCCGCGCCGCCTGTGATTAATGCTGTTAAGTGTCAGCAGGTCCCTGGTCAAACGCAGCCCAAGGGACTGGGAATAGTCGCGGGGCAGCTCTTCAAAGAGGGGACTTGAATCAGCCATCAAAACCTTTCGATAGACTAACTTGCCACTTGCAACACTACCGCAGCTTATTTTGAAACTATAGGTCATATATTCTCTGCCGGGGAAATCGTTATAATCCTGGACTTGTAAAGCATCAAGCTGGGCTGCTTCGCCTTGACTCGCACCGGGACAAACAAAATTGGCCGGCTTGATGTAATTGTTCTTTACCAAAAGCCAAATAGGCCTGGTGTTGGAATGGTTTTCTTTGCCTTGATAACCTAATTTCCACCACGGCGAGCCTGCTGCGGCTGCAAGTGTTGGTAGTTTGCCGTCGTTGTAGGAACTGTATTGATTTAGGGCCTGCCATATCTGCTGCAATTGTATCGCGCACTGCTGCCGCCAGGATTTTTGACGGGAATAATTAGCTATACCTGTGAATGAGGCAAATGAAATAGTTCCAACAATTAGAAATACCGCGGCGATGGCTATTCTTTTACCCCAGAAACTACTTTTGACGGCGACTTTCCGAGTTGTTTCAGCCGCTATTAATTGCCCCAGCCTATTCTGGCTTGAGTTTGCGAGGTTACTAAGTCGCCAAACAGTGCGTTCTGCCAAGTCATCCGGACACGGCTCAAGCTCTAAGCTATCAAGGGGGGAGAAAGAGGATTTGAGTTTTTTATAAAGCTCAACAGCCGCTTCGTTGGAGGAAATTAATGCTTTAGCTTTGGTGGTTTCTTCTTGTGATGTCAGGCCAATACAATAATCGAATAGCAGTTGTTTTTGCTGGTTGCTTAGCGACCTCATTCGTTTTTTTGACTCCTCGTTGTTGCTTTCCAGTCTTTTGCGAAACGAGCAACCGCTGTATGCAGTCTGCTCTTCACGGTGCCTATAGGTATACTTAAAATCTGCGCCATTTGTTTGTAAGAAAATTTGTTATAATAAGCCAAAATCAATATTTCTCGCAAATTTTCCGGCATATTCTCTATAACCTCTGCGACCCTGGAAGAGATTTCACCTTTTTCCAAATCTTCGTAAGGCATTGTATTATCAGAGGTAAGGGTGTTCAGGACGTCATCAAATGACATCTCTTGAGACTCCGATATAGTGCCTATTGGTATTGCGCTTATTCGCTGAGCTTTGCGTAGAGCGTCTTTGGCTTTATTGGCGGCGATGGTGAAAAGCCAGGGCCGCAAAGGCCGATTCGGATCGAAGCTCTCCCTACTTGTAAATAATTGCAAAAAGGTCTCCTGAAATGTATCTTCGACCAGGTCCTGCCGGTTAAGAAATTGTTTCAAGAACATATAAAGGCTGTTTTTATAACGACTTACAATTTCATGAAATGCAGCCTCATCGCCTGCCGCGTAGCGGTCGAGAAGCTCTGCATCTGTTGGTTTTTTTAAGATACGATTCATATTTATCCCGTCTCGAGCCGGGTCGAGAGATAGGAATTCAAAACAATATTATACCTGATTTGTCAGTAAATCAAAGCTTTTCTATGGAGTCGTAATTCTGCCGCGTTGCATATTGTATGTTGATTTAGTATGATACCAATACTACTCTGCGAAGTCCCTTAGGGACGAAGCACGAGTTGCGATTGGTTTAGCCGATGTAGCTCAACGGTCGAGCACAGCTTTCGTAAAGCTGGGGTTGAGGGTTCGAATCCCTCCATCGGCTTAAGTAGCAGCAATATTTATCGGCTGGGCACCAATCCGGAAGTTTGATTAAACTTAAGGCGTAGTACCTAAAAGCCAGTTTTCGCATAGAACGGACAGGTCATTCATATTCACGACACCATCGATAACGGGTATTGGAGCCACGTCCACAAGTGCGTTGCTTTGGTACCAATATTGAGCAAGTTTTGAAAAGTCTTTAAGGTTCACTTTTCCATCGTCATTGAAGTCGGCATCTGGAATTGATGAGACCTTCAACAGTTCAATTCCGTTGCCGGTCCCTAAATTACGCGAGTACTGCTTATCGATAGGGTTATTCCAGTGCTCATGCACACCAAGACTTTCTACTTGTGTACCATCTTTTTCTGGATCGTAGAATGTTCCCGAGGGTGGGTCATTTGCCTCTGCTGCTTCAAGGAGATAGTCATCGGTTCCTGCATGTCCTGGGCCGTTACCCTCAGGCCATTCCGTAACAAGAAAGTCAAAGGCCGCCGAGTCGATGGCTACCGGGTCCTGCGAAACGAAAATACTCGAAGGCCAATCATCATTAAATGGTTCCATCTGCCATTTATACGGCAAATTACGCGGATACGACAATGCGTGCTTACCTCCATACAAACCATCAATCATAAAAAGAACCGTTTTACCGCCGACGTGCTCATGTCCCATCAAATCCACCATATTTCTGTAGCTGCCGCTTGCAGGGACATCAAAGGGAGTATCCACATGCATATTGTAATATCCAGACTCAATAGGCATACGGAGAGAGCCATAATGGTTTTTTCCGCAAACGGTGATTCCCGCCTGGTTGTAATGGCCCTTTAGAGATGCGAGATTTATCAAGTACTCCGCATCCACGTAGGACTTTAGTACATAGTCTTGCTTCTTTCCTGCAGCCTTCGATGTACTCCAATAAAATGGAACATTGGCATCCTTGACTATCTTGGTTCTATTGTGGTAGCCCAGATAATCAAGATAGCGGACATTAGGAAAGGCCGGTTGAATCATATTGTAAAACTCGTGGCACCACAGGCAGATTGGGTCACCAATTGTGATGTCCGACTCGGCTACACCCACGATATCTACCAGTTGTTCCAGCAGTGCATACATAATGTGGGGCGAGCATATCGCGTACTCAGGGCTGTGGTCCACAAGGTCATAGTCGGTATCTCCCCATGTCGCAATCATCTCCACGAAATTGACCTTTATCATGAACTTCTCGCCGATTTGATATCCGACATCGCCCTTGCCCCGCTCGATGTTAAAATGTCGAAAAAGAGCATCCCAGGCATCTGGAATATTCGGTTCTCCAGCCAGAGCACAAATGGCATTATGTACCATAGCTTTAATAACTTCCTGGTCTGTATGGTTACTTTGCCACCAGTAGCCATCGCCCATAAACGGGCCTAACCAATCGGTGGCATTGGCGTCGTGTACCCACACAACTCGGCCAGGATGAATACCCTTGGCAACTCCGATAGGACTGTTTACCGGGTGCGGGTCGGCCGCCTGTGCCTTTTTTTCAGCGGTCAGCGTCAGTGAGAGACATATACAGCCAATACTAACTACTATGCACAGCAAGCCGACAAGGTAACGTGAGCGTAAAAGGCTGCTCCTTGCCTTACGGAAAGCTACTGCAGAGCCAAACAAACCTAAAAGCCAGATAATAAAACTTGAAGCAAGCGGAAAAGCTACCCTTTGGCAGGGGTAAGTCGCTCGTGATGGCTTCGGAATAACCCGAATGAGAAACCATAAAAGTGAAAGGAATCCTAAAACAGGCCATACCAATAGTAACCAGGATTTTTTAAATTTCCGCCAGACAGTTTCTGCCGGCTTTCTTCGCTTATTTTTTTTTAACATCACTTATCTGCCTTCTTTATATTGAGTTACTAATATGTTCAGCAAAATAACCCAACTTATGTCATCGATTTGCGTGTTTGTTGACATGACTTTTTCCTAATTCCTTTTGAACAACATTACAATGTTGCTACGTGTACATCGTTAAATCTATCATAATTCAGTGAAATATGCAATGATCTATGGAGAATTAAACGTGTCCGCCTGCCCCATAGGGGGTACTTTTTTGGCTGGAGACAAGAGAATTCGAGTCCGTCGCGCTGCGCGGCCGGATCTACGCTATGCTCCGACATAAGATAGAATAATGAAAGAGTCAGGTAGGGTGCGATGAAATCGCACCGACCCAGCCACGCCAAAGGATACGCCGGCGGCGAGTTATTTGGGAATATGGAAATTGTGCGAAATATCATACTCTATATGCTGCCAGATTCGTGTTTTTGGTGCTTTTCTGATTGTTTTTCAAAGAATACCTAAGTATCTTAGGTATTATATAGAACATAGAAAATGAAGAAGCCTGCGATAATTCGCAGAATATTACTCGTCATGGCGAAGGCCATGCCGTAGCCAGAAAGGATTTGATAAGAAGACATTCTCTTCTTCACCCCATGGTAAGCCACAGGGAATTATCAAGTTATATTTTCTGATTTTTTAATGGATTGGTGTCAGCACAATACCTGAGTATCTTAGGTATTATTTTTATATACAGCCTTTAGTTATAATGAATTAAAGGTGTCCGGTACTTATTTGGCTCGAGACAAGGAAACAGAATTCGAGCATCTCTTTCCCAATAAATCGGGAATCAGGACAGGCAAGGATTAGATTGCCGCGGCCCTTCGGGCCTCGCAATGACAGGTGTCGAGAAAATAATTTACTTGAAAATTAACAAATAATGTTGTATAATGTCCCCTCGTAACGCGTATAGCGTATATCGTATCGCGTATCGAGTATATAGTATGGTGTATAGCATATCATAGACGGCGGATTCACCCCATGAGATAAAGTCATTTCTATTATTTACAGCCTATCTCACGGGG
>CAZQKO010000094.1:0-6007 GCA_964593945.1 uncultured Pirellulales bacterium
TTTCGGCCAGGTGGAAACTGTCAACGTGATGAAGGACAGGTTCAGCGGCGAGTCTCGTGGATTTGGGTTTGTGGATATGCCCTCCAGAAAAGATGCTGTCTCTGCCATTGCCGGTGTTAATGGCAAGGATGTGAAGGGTCAGGCTCTAAAGGTCGATGAGGCCCGGCCCAGACAAGATCATAGAGGCGGAGGAGGCGGTGATCGCAGAGAACGTCGGTTCTAAAACAAACGCCGAGCACTCATACAGCTTCAGAAAAAGAATACACTGCCACAGATAATGGTTTCCCCTTTATTCCAGACATGTTTTGCTCACTGGGGTAAAACAGAGAGGGATTCTGTGATAACCTTTTTATTCCGGCATAATCAGAAAACGAAAGGGAACAGAATGATAAAGGCAAAATCCGGTGATACCGTAAAGGTTCGTTACACAGGCAAATTAGACAATGGCAGAGTATTTGACGCCTCCGGTAACCGTGCTCCTCTCAAACTAATTTTAGGGGAAAAAAAGGTAATCCCGGCATTTGAACAAGCTATAATCGGGATGCAGCCTGGCGAATCCAAGACCATTAATATTCCAGCGGATGAAGCGTTTGGACACCACCGCGAGGATTTGATTCGTATGGTTGATCGAAGCACATTTTCAACAGATTTGGAACCAAAGATCGGTCAAAGATTAAAAGCCACCTGTGCGGACGGCCGTTCGATCTCAGTCACCGTTACTGATATCGCTGAATCGGCTGTGACCATAGATGCCAACCATCTTTTGGCCGGGGAAAACCTGACTTTTGACATCGAGCTGATAGAAGTTGTTTAATCCTCTTGTCGATTTAAAAACACAGATACTTTCTCTCTCCATAAGAAGCATATCCAGACCAGCCCGTGACACGGATCATGAAACGGCAGCAACCACACCTCTGACATAGCCGACCGACTCAGCCAATCCTGAGAATGGATCGTCTGCATCTTTTTCATGTTCAAACGCCGCTACACCCTGATACTCAATCTTCAGCAGCATCTTTATGACCTTCGGAATATCAATGACACCACGACCAATTTCCACCGTCCGTCCGTTCTTCGTTGCCTCTGTCACGTCTTTTATGTGCACATCCAGCAGCCGGTCCGCATACTTCTCGATCGAGTCTGCCGGGGCAATGCCCGCCCGCATTGTATGTCCGATGTCATTGCAAAGACCAACGCGTCTGTCCAAATCCTTTATTAGCTCATAAGCACTTGCCGGCGTAGGATAAACTTTGTCTGTCGGCCCATGATTGTGAATGGCTAACTTAATGTCATATTCCTGAACCTTTTTGTTGACTAACGGCAGTAGTTCATGCTTAGGTACACCAATAATGACCTTCATTCCAGCCGCTTTAGCATAATCGAAAGCATGATGCACTTCCGCCTCGTTTCTCATATAAATCACACCGCCGCCATACAGCTCGATGCCGGCCTCTTTCACCTGTTGGGCCACCTTCTGGCATTCATCCGGTGTGCTATCCAATGACAAATGAAAATCTTTCAGGGATATATATCTCAAATCCAGGCGGGCCGTCTCTGCTAAGGTCCTTTCCAGGCTGAAATTCCTGAGAGTATAAGAGGCCAAACCCAGTTTGAGGGGTTTTTTAGCTGCTTTGCCGGCGCTTTGAACCTGACCCAAAGAAATAGCCTCCTTGCTAAGCGAGGCTGCTGCCCCCAAACCCACTACCTGTAAAAATTGCCTTCTTGTTTGTTTTTTCATGATAGAAATACCCCTTAACAACGAACCAGATCGTCGAACTTCATTTTACCCTTTCGTAATACACCAACATTCTACGGCGCTACTACAGGCTTCGATTATGAGAATAAAGAAAAGGTTTTTCGAATGCAAGAAAATTCATGTTGTGAATTCAGCAGACAATTTGTATTATTAAACAGCTAAGAGTTAATCGAAGCCTTGCATTCTGCGGAAAGAAAGGCAGGTGAAACAGTGAAAACAAAGCAAATCAAAAAGGTGAACACATTAACACGCAGAGACTTTCTTAAAAGTTCTATAGCTGCCGGAGTCGGTGCAGCTTTGGTAGCGCCGATAATTATACCAAGCTCGGCTTTTGGTGCTAATCCGCCGAGTGAACGCACCACGGTAGGCTGTATCGGCGTCGGACGTATGGGTTCAGGCGATATGAGGGAGGTGTTTGGATTTAGGCGAGCCCAGGTGATAGCAGTGTGTGATGTGGATTCGAAAAGAGCCAACAACGCCAAGCAAACAGTTGAACGTCGCTACGCCGCGCGGAGCACAAATGGGACCTACAAAGGCTGTACAGCGTATCAAGATTTCAGAGAGCTTATTGCGCGAGATGATATCGATGCGGTACTGATAGGCACACCTGACCATTGGCACGTACCCATAGCGATAGAAGCCGCCAGAGCCGGCAAGGATATATTTATGCAAAAGCCGTTGAGCTTGACTATCGAAGGGGGAAGGACCTTATCCGATACTGTTCGCCGTATCGGAAATATCTTTCTGATTGGAAGTCAGCAGCGTTCAGACCAGCGATTTCGGTTCGCGTGTGAGCTGGTCCGTAATGGACGAATCGGTGAATTGAAGACCATCAAGGTAACTTTTGGAATAGATCCCTCCACAACACCACAGCCGACTATGCCTGTGCCGGAGAATCTGGACTACGATTTGTGGCTTGGTCCCGCACCTTGGGCACCCTATACGGAAAAACGCGTCCATCCCCAGAACAGCTACAACCGTCCCGGTTGGCTGCGTATCCAGGACTACGGTGCGGGGATGATAACCGGCTGGGGAAGCCATCACCTCGACACCGCACAATGGGCCATGGGGACGGAATACACCGGCCCGACGGAAATCGAAGGCAAAACCGAGTATCCAAAGGATGGCCTCTGGGACGTGCACGGCATGTTCCACGTCGAGTACACATATCCCAATGGTGTCAAAATTATATGCGAAGGTAACGAGCAGAACAGAGAAGGTCTTCACTTTGAAGGGACACAAGGTTGGGTATACGTCAATAGAGGTCGGATCGATGCGGAGCCGAAGTCACTGCTCAGCTCAGCAATAAAACCCGATGAAATCAATCTTTACAAGAGCAATAACCATAAAGCCAATTTCTTTGAGTGCATTAAATCGCGAGCTGAAACTATTGCTCCCGTTGAAATCGCTCACCGCTCCTGCACGATGTGCCTGTTAGGTGACATCTCTATGCAATTGGACCAAAAGCTAAAATGGGATCCGAAGCTGGAACGATTTATCAATAACGAAGAGGCCAATCGAATGCTATCCAAAACCATGCGCAGCCCGTGGCATTTGTGAAATTATTATTGACCATGACTTAGAGGAAAGACCGTAAACCGTCATTCCGAGTGGGCCAAAGGCGAACCGAGGAATCTGTTTTAAACAGATTTCTCCGCTTTGGTCAAAATGACCTGTGATGTTTTCTCCGGAGCATAGTAATGATTAAAAAACCAAGTATAAACCTGTGGATAAAATTTGCCGCTGTTTACTTCTTCGTTGCCGGCTGCAATATTCCGACATCGCCGGGTCGAAGCGATTCCGTTCCTACCGATTCACAGCAACTGGCGGCGAAACTCGAGAAGGGTAAGGTCGCTGTTACTGTTGCCGGCAAGCTATTTACCTGCTACAAATTCGCACCTTCGCAGAAATATCCCTATTTTTGGCCTGTGAATGGGCCGGTATCGGGTCAGTCCGTCACTACCGAATCATCAGAGCCATACCCACACCATCATTCGCTGTTCTTCGGTTGTGATCGTGTCAACGGCGGTAATTTCTGGCAGGAAGAAAATAAATACGGCCAAATAGTTTCGCAGGGACCAAAGATAATAGAGGCAGAAGGTTCCCGCGTTGTCTTCGTTGATTCATGCTTTTGGCAGCCCACCCTCCACAGTCCTAAGGACTCCTTACGGAGTGCTACGGAGGACGGGCAACCCGGAAGCAAGCCAATTATCCTTGATACTCGCCGTATAGTTATCACCGCACCTAACGAAAACCTCCGATTCATTGATTTTGAAATTAGTTTACATCCGCTTACAGACATTCAAATTCAAAAGACGAATCATTCGTTATTTTCCGCCCGTGTCGTGCCGGAGATGAGCGTCAACTCCGGCGGCACCTTAATCAATGCAGAAGGCGAGACCGGAGAGAAAGGGACATGGGGTGTCGCCTCGCCGTGGTGCGATTACAACGGCACACGCAACAGCGTCACCGAAGGCATTGCCATTTTGCAGCACCCCAATAATCGCTGGTTTCCGAGTAAGTGGTTCACACGCGATTATGGATTCTTTTCGCCGACACCGATGAACTGGCTCGAAGACGACCAGCCTTTTAAACTGGCTAAGGGCGAGACACTTACTTTATGCTATCGTGTTGTAATTCACGCCGGTGACGCCCAAACAGCAGATATAAATGGGCTATTCGAACAATACACGAGTGATGAGGGACAAGTAATTACGGCTCACTGAGTTTTCGCCACTTTCGGCCATCAACTTCAATGAGACTATCAGCCTCGGTGAAGCTGTCGCTTCCTGCCGGATATATATATGGCATTGAATCTTCTTCTTCCCATGCCTCCAGTACCGGCGTCAATAACTTCCAGGCAATCTCTACAGCGTCATATCTTGTAAAGAGCGTCTGGTCGCTGAGCATACAATCTAAAAGCAACCTTTGATACGCTTCGGGCACAGCAACGCCGAAAACATCCTTATAACAAAAATTCATGTTCAATGTGCCCATACACATCTTCGAGCCAGGCCGTTTCGCCTGGAAGCTCAGGGAAATCCCTTCTTCAGGCTGAATCTGCATCATAAGAACATTAGGCGGCAAATCATCAAGGCCGAAAGTATCGAACATCGAATGTGGAACCTTCTTGAAGATAATGACAACCTCCGTATCTTTTTTTGCCAGACGCTTGCCCGTACGTAGATAGAAAGGTACGCCCTTCCATCGCCAATTGTCTATAAACAATTTTGCGGCTACGAAGGTCTCGGTCCTGGATTGATGGTTTATGCCGGGTTCAGCTCGATAGCCAAGGACTTCCGTACCGTTTATTCTGCCGGGGCCATACTGGCCCAGCACTAAAACATCTTTCAATTCGCCCGGTTTAAATGGTCGAATCGAGCGTAAAAGCTTAGCCTTTTCGTCGCGAATGTGGTCGGCCTCAAATGAGGCCGGTGGCTCCAACGCAATCAAAGAAAGTATTTGAAGCATGTGATTCTGAAAAATATCACGAAGAGCACCGGTCTTATCATAGAAGCTGCCCCGATGTTCTACGCCCAATGTCTCTGCTATAGTAATTTGGATGCTGTCTATATAATTTCGATTCCAGACAGGCTCAAAAATCGTGTTGGCGAACCGGAACATCAAGATATTCTGGACTGTTTCTTTGCCCAGGTAATGGTCGATTCTATAAATTTGCGACTCATTAAAGTATTGGCTGATATTATCGTTTAATCCAGCAGCGCTTTTTAAGTCTCTGCCGAAGGGCTTTTCCACAATCAGCTTGACAGAATGTCTGACTAATCCGGCTGAGCCGAGATGACTTACCACCGTGGTATACAAAAGTGGCGGAACAGCCAAATAGAAAATCAGGTTGTTCTCTACCTGGTGCTTTTTGTCTAACTCGGATAATCTGGTTTTGATGCGTTCATAAAATGCAGTATCTGCATAATCGCCATTTATATAGTACAGCTTGTCAGCAAAAGAATTCAAATCTTTTACTGATACATCACTAATGTTCTCTCGAATAGCCTGTTTGGCCGCTTCACGAAAATTCTCGTCGGAGAATTTTTTACGGCCGCAGCCCAGCAGATAAAACTTTTCATTAAGCAAATCCTGAGTGTAAATCTGGAAGATACTCGACAGCAGTTTTCTGCGGGTAAGGTCACCTGACGCACCAAAGACCACAACAGCACATGGCGGGGCCGGTGTTTCTGCACAAAGGATGTCCAGTTGAGCTACAGAAGGTTGAATTTTCTGCATATTAATCAT
>CAZQKO010000094.1:6107-9887 GCA_964593945.1 uncultured Pirellulales bacterium
AATTGGTCTTTTTCGGCCCCGCAGTCCGGACAAACCCAGTCGTCAGGCAGATCCTCAAAAGCGGTGCCTGGCTCAACACCGTTGTCAGGGTCACCAGCAGCAGGGTCGTAAATATAGCCGCACATAATACATCTATATTTCTTCATCATTCAACTCCTTTCAGTCTCGGCAAGGCCCGTAATGAAAGTGATGCCGCCTGCGAACGAGCCGAGCCTTGACGGGCTGTTTAGCTTTTCAAATCAGCCATTTTCTCACTTAAAACAATGATATGCTTCATCTCTTCTTTGATAATATCTTCAACCTTGTCCTTACCGGCCCTCGCCGGGACATATTCTTTCAAACCGACATAATATGCTATGGAGTCTCTCTCAATGTCGAGAGCCATTTTCAAAACGCCATGAGGATCTTTTATGCCTGACAGTTTTTCAGCGGGGTCGGCTTTTATGTCAAAGATGTGCCCGTCAGCCATTGCCCTAAGGTACATCTGCGCCTGGCCATCCGGGTCGAAGACATCCGGTTGCTGCTCGGATCTGGTAAGCTGTTCTCGCATAGCCTGGAAGGTCTTTAGGTGCTCGTCTTCCTGAGCAGCGAGGTCAAGCAGAAACTGCTTTACTTCTGAGAACTTCTGTGCTGCGGCACGGTAAAATTTGGCTCCATTTTTTTCAATCTGTTCTGCTATTTCGAAAATTTCATCTGCATTCAAAGTAACTCCCATTATCAAGCTCCTTTAATTTCTGCTATTATGGTTGAGTCTTTCGTTTATCGGTTGCGCTGCTCGTTTCGTCCATCGTATTACGTTATTCGATTAACGCAACCGATACGAGTCTCGCAACCGCAACCGTTTAACGCAACCTAATCCATCTTTTATTCAGATTGTCGCTGACCTATCTCTTTGTCAAGCATATACAGCCCGCCGGGAGCATCAGATATGCGTTTGAGCTTCTGGACGATTTCGTCGGCGCTTTTCTCTTCCTCGACCTGCTCCGTGACAAACCATTGTAAAAATGCGTTCATCGCGTGGTCTTTTTCCGCAACTGCCTGAGTCACAAGGTCATTGATACGCCCGGTGACAACCTGCTCGTGCTTATAGGTTGCCTGGAAAACATCCAACGGCGATTTCCACTCAGCCGGCGGCTCATCTATTGACTTTAATGTAACTCTACCGCCGCGTTCGCTTATGTAATCATAAATCTTCAACCCGTGCATTATTTCTTCCTGCCACTGAATTCTCATCCATTTCGCAAAGCCCGGCAGATTCCCGGCTTCGAAATAAGCCGACATCGAAAGGTACAAATAAGCCGAGTACAGCTCTGCGTTTATCTGGTCGTTCAGCGCCTTTTCCACCTTTTTAGTGATCATAGTTATTTAGCCTCCCACAGTCCATGAACGTTACAATGCTCCCGAGCCGTTACTTTCTCTGCGGTTATATTGAACACTGCTTCAGGTGCTTCGCCGGGATTAAGAAAATGCCTATATGCCTTACCGTCTGCAATAACCTCGATCCATTCTATGTAGTGTTTTTCTTCCATCGGATGCGGGATGCTGCCGATTTTCACTTTGATGCCGCCATTGAGCTTTTCAATGACAGGCACATGTTTTTCTTTGCCCTGATCGGCTGTCTTGGCAACCAGGTTCTCCATCGGCTGACCGCAGCAAACCAGCTCCCCAGCTCCGCCATGAAGAACCTCCACAATATTGCCACAAATCGAGCACTTATATACTTCCAATCTCTTAGCCATAATGTCATCCCTTCAAAATTTCGGAGTTTTATTTCTCTTCATTATTTTACAATTCCAAGCTCACTGTGTTTTACCAGAATAGCATCAGCGAGTTCATCCAAAGCGGTAAAATCGCTGTCTTTCGGATAGCCTTTCGCCACCACCGGCTCAAGAAGCTCGACCTTCAGATTCGGTATCAAGCCGGTTATTTGCTCAACCATTCTTCCGCCCCAGCCGTATGAGCCGATGATAGAGGCGAATTTCGTCTTGGGCCGCAGAGCATTTGCAAGAATCGCAGCATACGCTGCAACAGGATGCGCACCCGTCAGCACCGTCGGCGAGCCTAACACGAGCGTTGCCGCATCTACAAGCGCCATCGCCAATTGGCCGATATCCGTCACCGTAAGATTAAACTGCTTGACTGTAATGTTTCTTTCGATCAGGGCTTCGACAAAATACTCTACCATTTTTCTGGTGCTGTCGTGCATAGAGACGTATGCGAGCACCACCTCGTTTTTGACATTATCACTGACCCAATCCCTGTAAGCATCGACAATAAACTTCGGCCTATCATAAACAGGACCGTGGCTCGGTGCTATCATGTCAATCTGCAAATCCTTAATCTTTTCGAGGTTTTTCTGAATTATCGTTCTGAAAGGCATCATTATCTCAGCGTAGTATCTTTTGGCCGCCTCATAAACTCGTGGCTCATCGTCCACAAACAGACTACTCATCGCAAGATGTGAGCCGAAGAAATCGCATGGGAAAAGAATCTTATCTTCCCGTAAATACGTGCCGAATGTCTCCGGCCAGTGTACCCAGGGGATGTTGATAAACTGGAGCGTCTTATCGCCCAGAGAAAGCGTCTGGCCGTCATCTACCGTGACGAATTTATCCTCATCAATACAAAGCAAGTCTATCAGCATCGCCTTGCACTTGGGATTTGCTACAACCTTTGCGTCCGGATATAACGTCAGCATATCCTGTATCGCTCCGGAGTGGTCCTGCTCAGCATGGTGAGAGACGATATAATCTATCCTGTCCACGCCGAGCAAAACGAGATTGCTCATCAGCACCTCGGTCTTTGTCGGGTCAACCGAATCAAGCAGCGCGGTTTTCTCGCTGCCTTTTATAAGATACGCATTGTAGCTTGTCCCATCCGGCAGCGGAATTAGCTCATCAAATAGACGCCTGTCCCAGTCAATTGCACCAACCGCGTATATATTGGGTTTTATCTGCCTCATTGCAAAAACTCCAAACAATCCTGTCTTTACAGCAATTTTCCAACAGCTTCCAGCACAGCATCGTAGTCCGGCTCATTAGTCAGCTCATTCACTATTTGCACATATCTGATGATGCCTTTTTTGTCAACGACAAATACCGCTCGCCCAAGCAGTCGCAGCTCTTTTATCAATACGCCGTATGCGTTACCAAACGATGCATCGCGATAATCCGAAAGGGTCTGCACATTTTTAATCCCCGCAGCACCGCACCATCTTTTCTGGGCAAAGGGTAAATCCATACTAATCGTCAGTACCGCAACGCCTTTACCGAGACGCTGAGCCTCTTCGTTAAACCTGCGGGTTTCCGTATCACATACTGATGTATCAAGTGACGGCACCGAGCAGATAATGCACACTTTGTCCTTAAAAGACGATAGCTTCACAGAGGACATATCGTTGGCAATTACCTCAAAATCCGGTGCCGGCTGACCGACCTTCACTTCGCTGCCCACTAAAGTCAGCGGACTGCCTTTCATCGTCACTGTTCTTTTTTGCTCTTCCATAGCGTTCTCCTTGCAGAAGACGAAAAAGAAGCCTGTCCTCTGTCTTCTGTCCTCTGTCTTAATAGTTTACCGCCTCAATCTCAAAGTAACTTTGCGGATGGGTGCAGGATGGACACACCTTCGGCGGCTCAAGTCCTTCATGCACATAGCCGCAATTTCTGCAGACCCATCGTACCGGCTGCTTGCGTTTGAACACCAAGCCATTATTTATATTCTTTACTAACGCAAGATACCTTTGTTCGTGGCGTTTTTCCGCAACGGCTATCTTTCTAAAAA
>CAZQKO010000095.1:0-9829 GCA_964593945.1 uncultured Pirellulales bacterium
ACTTTGTGACCTTGCGGTTTCCAAAAGATTTTCCCACATAGCAGCAACTCTGTCTAAAAGTCCTAAATTCTGAAGAACTATAGAAATGTTAACTGTCGCATCAGAAGAAGCAAAATTATCCTCCATATAACGGTCGAGATTCATAACCGATGATGCAAACTTAATTTTATTACAATAAAGCAGAGCTGTTTTGTAATGTAAAGATAAAGTATCATTAATAAGATATTCCGGTGAAGTAAGCAAATTTACAGCAGAATCTTTATCACCTGATTCAAAAAAACAAACCGAGAGCTTGTTTCTTGCCCTATCGAACGTTGGATTTATCTTTAATGTCATTTTAAAATAATTTATTGCATCACTTAGTAATCCAACACTCATCATTAAAATTCCAAGTCTATAATATAAATCAGAATTATTAGGCTGCCTTGAAACCTGTTGATGATGTGATTCGATAACGGATTTTAACAGATCGTTTGAGCCGTCAAAGTCAGAACAAGATAAAATGTCAGGAAAAACGCTTTTAAATAATAGTTTTGACGTCTCAGCGAATAAAACTGAACTATTTGGCTGAACTGCTGCAGCTAATGATAATGTAGATAAGGCCTCAGAAAAACAACCGGATAATTTATGGGCAGTTGCCACCCCAATATAAGCATCGACTATTTTATCATTTATCTCAAATGCTGTATTGAATTGTTGTGCGGCAAGGTGTTCAGCTTCCATCCGCAAATACTGTGTCCCGAGTTTAACAGTGGCTTCGAGAAAATCAGGACAGATACGAAGAGCATGTTGATATTGCGAAATAGCCTCTGCGGTAGCACCCATCATACTAAGAACGTCAGCCTGCCTTAAGGTTAATTCCGGTCTGTCAAACTGCTGATCCGATAAACTTTCAAGCTGTTCAAGAGCAGCTTGAAACTGACCTGTTTGAATAAGCTGTTCTATATCGTCATTTTCGGTCAGAAAGATATCCGGTTGTATTAAGATAGCCGTATTGAATGTCTCAATTGCTTCGCTATATCTTGCAGTGGCATTGTACAAATGTCCAAGCGTAATGAGTGACGATAAATCGTCCGGGTATTCCTTTTTTAATTGCTCGTACTGCTGTATGGTTTTCTCAAGTTGACCGTTCTTAAAATATATAGCGGCCAAACGCTGGCAGGGAAATTTAAGGTAGCTTTTAAACTTTAGACAGTCCTGATAAAACTCCACAGCCTCAGATTCTTTGCCAAGTCTTTCATAGCAATGACCAAGGGCGTAAAGGGCCGTAGTATTATTGGGCTTTCTCAGATAGACCGAGTTTAACTCTTCGATCGCCTCATGCAGTTGATTTTTATGCAGACATATCGCCGCTGCCGCCATACGGCCGTATATGCAGGAAGGATTTTCAAAAAGATACAGCTTCAGCTGATCCTGCATAGTATCAAATTCCATATCGCCAATCGAGCCGATGATTTTGTTTAATTGATCATCTTGCGAAGACCGGCTATCGTCTTTCGGAAGTTCGATGCTATTCAGCCAATGCCATATTAAATCAGCCGTATCTACTGTTAGTGCCCTGCCGAAGATTTCAAGTAAAACACCCATACCTCGCTCGCGTTTGCCAAATAAATTGCAGTAAAAATAAACAACAATAAAAATATCGACAATTTGGCTTGGTTTATTAATTCTCGTTGAGGTAATAAGTGAATAATGTGTCGATTTTGCTATGTATATATGGCGTTTGTGTGCGATGTAGGGATTGTTGCGGTTTTAAAGTCTGGTTGTAGGGTTTTTAACAGAAAAATCGAAAACGCCATATCAAGGGCGCATATCATTTTTACTCAAATCATCGACAGTTTATCAGGCATATATTCTATTTAGCCATCTGGGCGTTTTTTTCAATCTCACTTAAATATGCTAATGTGCGTTCAAGCTTGTCGCTTAGATGCTTTAATTTTAGCATTGTTTTAACTCGTGCGACAAGCTCCAGCTTATTCACGGGTTTACTAATAAAGTCGTCTGTGCCGGAATCGATGCCTCGTTCAATGTCGCCGAATTCGTTCAGGGCAGTTACCATAATCACAGGGATGTCGCTTGTCTTAGGATCGTTCTTTATTCTCCTGCAAACCTCAAAGCCGCTCATTTTAGGCATCATCACATCAAGCAGAACTAAATCGGGTGTTTTTTTGCCAATAATGTCAAGTGCCTCAAGCCCATCCTGCGCCGGAACTGTCTCACAGTCCACATCCTCAAGATATGCCTGCAGCAGCTCCAGACTTGGCTCATCGTCATCCACAACAAGCACAATTGGTGTTTTGGCTTTTTCTTGCTTTAATGCTTGTAGGCTATTCATAAAACTGCTCCTAAACGCCAGTAGGTCTCCAGTGGCTTATTTATTTTTTAGTTTCTTCAAAATTGCCGTGCAGAAAGCAGGCAGGTCGTCAGGCTTGCGTGAGGTGATAAGATTTTCATCCACAACGCATTCAGCGTCTTCATATTCCGCACCGGCGTTGATAATATCATCTTTAATCGCCAGAAAACATGTTGCTTTTTTGCCCTTATAAATCTTTGTGCTGCACAACAGCCAACCGCCGTGACAGATAGCCGCTATAACCTTGCCTGCATTTACCATATCGTTTGCAAACTTTATTACATCAGGGCTTCTTCGCATAAAATCAGGTGCAAATCCACCGGGAATAACCATGCAATCATAATCACCGGCTTTAACTTCTTTGACGGAAACCTCTGAGATACAGGGGTAACCTTCCTTAGAATGATATTCTTTTTTCGCCTCAGCAGCAACTAAATTAACCTCTATACCTTCTTCTTTGAGTCGGTAGTATGGATACCATATTTCGAGCACCTGATACATTTCGTCAACCATAATAGCTACCTTTTTCGTTGGCATTTTTGCTACTCCTTTTGTTATTTCTGTGATTTTCGACAAATTAGGGGACTTCCGGCCCGAGATCTCTCAGTCCCCGCAACTGATGTGCACTGTTTGAGCCAGGCCAAATTAAAAACACAGTATTGTTTACTGCTGATAAGATGAATAAGCCCATCCGGCGTTTGTGTGGCAGCCAGATATCCTCTGGGTTCAGCGTGGTTATCGTCCATTATAAATGATCTGGTATTGCCTCCACCATCAAGTTCTCTGGCGGCCCCCCCTGCCGTAACGAGGCGTTTGCAAGGCCATGTTTTGCCCTCGTCAAACGAAAGTGCTGCAAACATACCATAGACGCGGCGCTCTTTCTCAGAAGAGTCACGAAGCAGGATTCCCTTAGGTTCCTTTTTACTGGAATCCGTAAATGACACCAATAAAATTGGTCCCTCTCGCAGCCGCCTAAGAACCAGTCGTTGTCCCCCGCTGATTGGTGGGAACTCGCTGGCTGTATAAGTCCAGGTCTGTCCCATGTCCTTCGAGAGGCTCATCGGCATACGGCCATCAATGTTGTTGCCGCGTCCAAAGGCCATTAAACTCCCATCTTTTAGCTGCACTACGCCAGCGTGAATACCTGCGATCCAAGCACCGGTTGAGCCAGAGGCGAAGCTCGGATTGGGCCGACCGGCACCAGGATCGACCCATGTTCTGCCACCATCACGGCTTATGTGTATGGCAGTGCCACCACTACCACCGTGGACGGCATCGCAAGGCTGAATGAGAAAGCCTTCCTGCGTGCACAAGGTGCCGTCAATCACCTGATTTCGGGGCTGATGATAAGGATTAATAAGACGTGGTTCGGACCAGGTAGCACCATTGTCGGTACTGGTTCGCATAACCAGAGCTAAGTTTGACCAGCCGCCGGCTGCTTCCAGGCCGTTGAAGAAGAAAATCATGCCTTTGCCGTAGTGGTACAAGGATGAGCCGGTCATGTTGCGGTCAGGTGCCTTGAAGAACACAGAAGCCGGATCCCACGAAACACTACCCTGGCGTAATCGGCTGGCGACAATGGTCATTTCTCGGCCGTTTTCTTTGTTAGTTGAGTACCAGACGGCAAGCAGGTCACCGTTGGGACACCAGGTGATGCTCGGACAGTGATTGTGCCTTGAGAACAGCGGGCCGTTGCAGTCCAGCGGGATGTGCACGAATTGCTGCGGGCCTTTGAAGTAAGGTTGGTTCATATCCGGTGCGTCGGCCCAGTCATAGATGGTCTGGGGAACGTCTTGCGCCCAAAGAGGCACTTTGGGTTTTGATAGCGGCTCAGTGGTTGGTAATTCACCCAATACAATACGGAAACCGATGAGCCAATGCTTGTCATCGGGGAGCGTACCCAGACGGTTTGCGCTACGAAGGTACCAAAGGGCAGTATTATGGCTTCCGCCGCGGGTAACTTTGAACAGGCCAGCCACCCTACCGATGGGGTCGGTTTGGTCAGCCTTTTCATACGGGCCATACCAATCACGGCACCATTCTTCGATATTGCCGTGCATGTCTTTCAGACCCCAGTTGTTAGCCGGCGCTTTTCCAACCTCAAGCGACACGGGTTTTGGATCCCATTCGAATCGCTGATGCTTGTGGTATGCTTCCGGCAATGTTTTGCCGGCGTAGTAGGCGGTGATCGTGCCCGCCCGGCAGGCGTATTCCCACTCTGCTTCGGTCGGCAGACGATAGGGTTTGGCTTCTTTATTCGAGAGCCATTCGCAGAATTTGACCGCCTCGTGCCAGCTCACAAAAACGACTGCTTCATCTGCCTGTTTGGAGAAACCGAGTTTTCCGCGAAGCTTCCGATGCTCCGGGTCGAACTGCTCATACTGAGCATTGGTAACTTCGGTTGCCGCCATCCAAAAAGGCCTGCTAATAGCAACTCTGTGCACGGGCCTTTCGTCCCAATCGCCCCCCTCTTTTTGTCCCATCAGAAAGGAGCCAGGCTCGATGCGAACAAATTTCATACCAATAAAATTAACGAACGAATCAGGCATTTGCACAGAAGGTAACTTCGATATAGCTGTAAGGCAGCTCAGTTCCATCATCAAACAGATTACAGCTATCGCCATCCATTTGCTTTTCATAATTACGCCGCTCTTCAAATAATTTGATTGCTGTAATTTTCGATAAATTGGCGGACCTCAGGCCTAATATAGAGCTTCTCGATATCCAGCAATTTTGAAACCGCCTCGGCACAAATCGCGGCTGAATCGGCCGATGAAGCTTGTGTATCCACAAAGAAAATCTGCTCGCCCCTTATAGTACAAAGCCCCCCACCGCTACCATCAAGCGGCTCGTTTCTAATTTTGACGCCATTTGCTTCCAACAACGCCAAAAGCTCTTCTAAAATCCGTTGTTCGTTCATTCTTCGTGCTGCGTGCTGCGTATATCGTATTGCGTATATCCTTGTTCAAGAAAAACCATACCAAAAGTCGATATAGATAGTTGTAAGACAACAGCTTCTATTGGATAATAATTAAGTGTAAACGCTAATTGCTGAATTTTAAATAAGGAGCAGCCGTTTGACAAGCATTATCGAAAAACGCCTTTCTTTGCACAAAAACCTTGCAGAACAGCGAGAACAAAACATTTCTTTGCAATCCCAGCTTATCCAGTTTCAATCACTTGCCAACATCGGTGCCGCTAGTTGTATGATAGCCCACGAAATCAATAATCTCCTCACGCCTTTAGCCAGTTACTCGGCTTTGGCGTTAAAGAATTCCGACGACAGGTTTCTGGTGGAAAAGGCTCTTGATAAAACCATCCGAGGCTGCGAGCAGGCTACAAAAGTTATGGAAAGTATGCTGGCCTTGGCAAACAGCCAAAGCCAGGAGAAAGAAAACGTGCGATTGGCTACTCTGGTTGAAGGGATTTTTGCCTGTTTGTGCAGGGATTTTACAAAGGATGGAATAACGGTAAAAATCCAGATTCCCGAAGATTTGACAATATGGGCCGTGCCCGTTCAAATGCAGCATGTTCTAATGAATTTTATTCTTAATGCTCGTGATGCGATGCTGCCGCGAGGCGGTATCCTGACGATTACAGCCAAAGAAAACAGAGACGCAATCTGCATCAAGGTAACCGATACTGGTTGTGGCATTAAACCAGCCAACTTAAAAAACATCTTCGAGCCGTTTTTTACCACAAAGACAAACAAAAAATCACCTTCTGAATCTTCCGGCCTGCCCCGAGCAATGCCGAGTGGCTCCGGACTCGGCCTTGCATTTTGTAAAAAAGTAATAGAAACTCTTGAAGGTTGTATCTCCGTCGAATCTGAACCAGGGCTTGGAAGCACTTTTATAATAACCCTGCCCAGACCACCATTAGGTGGAAGCTAACCGTGGCTCAGGTATATCAAAATATCGGCCATTTTGTCCTGATGTTATTGCTGCTGGGTTGTTCCGCTTTTTTCTCAGGAGCCGAAACCGCTTTTTTCAATCTTTCCCGCAGACAAATTAAATTACTGCAAAAGTCCAACCACAGACTGCAAAACCTGGCAGCAAAGCTATTGCATAAACCCAAACAATTGCTTAGCTGTCTGTTGTTCGGCAATATGATGGTTAACGTTCTTTTTTATTCTTTAGCCAGCGTTCTTACGGTCCGAATGGGCCGACAAATTGGACTTACTGCCGCCTCGTTTACCGCTTTTATCACGTTTGCGATGTTGGTATTATTTGGTGAAATTCTGCCAAAGTCGTTTGCCTACGCAAATTCCAAATCCATCAGTGTCACCGCCGCCCTGCCGGCATTTCTATGCCTGCAGACTTTCACGCCTATTATATTCGTATTCAGATTCCTTATTGTGGAGCCGGCTTTGCGGCTGTTTCTGGGGCCACAACCACCTCTCAGGCCAACGACTACAAGCGAATTCAAATCGCTGCTCGGACAGGTGCGAAAACGAGGATTGATTACCGCTGTTGAGAATAAACTACTGATGGAAACTATTCAATTTGGTTATCTTAAGGTTCGCCACGTTATGCAGCCACGCGTTGATATGGTTGTCTGTGACGTTACAGATTCAGCCCAGCATGCTCGCCAAATCATGCAAAAAAATCATCTGACAAAGCTGCCCGTCTATCGTGGCACGGTAGATAACATAATAGGCCTCGTACACTTGCGGCAGCTTTTACTTGAACCTACAGTATCACTGCAGGATATTGTCCAGCAGGTTCATTTTGTGCCGGAACAAAAAACAGTAGAGTCTTTGCTGGAATTTTTCCGTAATAGTGGCATCGACACAGCCATAGTAGTGGATGAATACGGCGGAATTGCCGGCCTGGTACAGTTAGAGGATCTTGCTGAGGAGCTGGTGGGACCAATTGAGGTTACAGAGCAGATCGAACTTATTGAAAAAATAGGCCCTTTCGAATATCGACTGTCAGGTGATTTACCCATTCATGACTGGGCTGAGGCCTTTGGCATAGAGCCTGATGAAACTCGCTTTTCAACTATTGGCGGCCTTGTGACCGCTCTTTTGGGCAAGATACCCAAAACCGGTGATATCGCGCATTTGGAGAATTTGAAATTTACCGTTGAGCGAATGCGAAAACACAGGATTAAAACGATCATTTTGACTTTTGAGCCGATTTCTGCCAATGATTAGTACAGTTGTTTTGATTTTTATAGTAATTCTGACGGTTGTTCTGTCTGGTCTTTTTGCCGGCGCTGAAACCGGTGTATATCGGCTCAGCAGACTTCGCTTACAGCTTGGTATCGAAAGGAAACGGCTATCATTTGTCCTGCTGGGTAAGGCCATGCGTGACAGCACCGGTCTGCTTCTTTCGATGTTAGTTGGTAATAATCTTACTCATTACATTGTCACGAGTATAGTTACTTATCTTTTATGGAGAGGCTTTTTGAATAAAGCAGAGGCAGCCCATACCGTCGAAATATTTGCAACCCTGGTAACTGTGCCTGTGTTATTTGTGTTCGCGGAGCTGATACCCAAAAATATCTTTTTCTATCGAGCCGATTATGTAATGCCTTTTTTTGCACCCTTTATCTTCACATTTCATAAGGCGTTTAATTGGTGTGGTGCGGTTCCGCTGCTTAGATATGTGGCTGGTCTTTTCGCTCGAATAACAGGTTCATACGTTTCGTCTAAGGTGATGATAACGACCGGACAAAGACATTATATAAAAGCAATTATCGCAGACAGTCGAGAGGAGGCGATTCTCAGCACTGTGCAGACTAATATCATTAGAAGGCTGGTAAATATCTCAGATATCCTTATAGGATCTGTAATGACCCCTATTAACCAGGTGCAAATGGTTGATGTAAATCCTGATAAAACTGTCCTTCTGAATATACTCAAAGAGCATGATTTTACTCGCCTGCTGGTCGTAGAAGGCCAGTCTAAAAACATCATTGGCTTTATAAACATCTATGAAGCCCTAAGCTCAACTGAGCAGTTCACTGATTTACATAATTTTATAAAGCCGATCCGAGAGCTTAACGCAAATACTACTGTAATCAATGCGATAAATTTTATGCGAAGAGAAAATCAAAAAATGATTTTGGTTATGAGGGCTGGCCATATCGGCCGGGAAAAACCAATCGGCATCGTAACAATGAAAGACCTTGTAGAAGAGCTTGTTGGTGAGCTGACCGAATGGTGAGCCGATTTCGAGGCACAAATAAAAACGAATAATGAAATGTCACCCAAAATAGTCAATATTACAGTCATCTTAATATTAATGGTACTTTGTTTTTCCATCCTGGTGAATAGTATGACCAAGACTATCGGCCGAGATGAACAAATGTACTGTACCGGCGGCGCGCTGTTAGCTCAGGGCAAAATGATTTACAGGGATTTTTCCTACCCGGCACAGTTGCCGTACCATCCCTTGCTCTACGCAGGTTTGTTCAAACTGTTCAATACAACTCACTATCTGCTTGTCGGCAGAATCGTGTCAATTATATGCGACATATTTGTTATGCTGTGTATTGTTGGTATATACCGACACATTTTTGGCTGTTTTAAGGTTTCCGGAACACTTTTGGGTTTAGCAGGCGCAATTCTGTACGTATTCAATCCTTTAGTAGATTATGCAAACGGCTACGCCTGGAATCACGACGTTGTGATATTTTGTGTCTTGCTGGCTTTTTGGCTTTTTATATCAACTGATTTCCACAAAAAATCAAGATACTGGAGGATGGCTGTCACCGGTGCTTTGCTTACATTCGCAAGCTGTATGCGGATAACTACAGCTTTGGTTCAGCTATTATTTTTTGCCGCTTTGCTAAGCCAGCCTGCTGTATCGATAAGAGATAGATTCAAAACTGCCCTACCGTTCTTGATCGCCTCCATTTTTGTATTAATTTGGCCTTTTTGGATAATAGCTCATTCACCGCGAGCATTTTTTCTAAACCTCTACTGGATACCCTATCTTTATGGCAGATGGCTGCACGAGATAGGTATGGTCTATAACAAAGGTGATTTAATTGTGAATTGTATTACCCATCCAGGCTATCTCGCGCTTCTAATAATTGCAGCTTATCTTTGCCTGGTAGCAATACGGCAGTATCTGCGCAGCATGCCTTACGGCAGTAGAATTGTTATGTCCGATCGAAGAAATTTTTTGTTAGCCGTCCTGTTGACGTTAGCATTTTTTATAATAGCTTTAATACCTCCAACAATCTGGCTGCAATACCTCGCGGTACCGGTGCCCTTTTTAATAGCCGGGTTGGTTTATCCACTCTTTTATTTAAGGAAATCCGTCAGCGAAGCTGGTACCGGCAAAAAGTTCAAAATAGCTTGTGTTCTATTGGCTGTCTGTGTCGTTGCGGCGGTTGTTTCAAATCCTGTTGTACTGTATAGGATGCCGATTCTATTTGCACCCGAATATTGGGTACCTGTCCAGATACATAATATATCAGAGGATATCGCTCATAATACTCATGAGCCAAGATTGATACTTA
>CAZQKO010000096.1:0-9776 GCA_964593945.1 uncultured Pirellulales bacterium
TTCGTTTCTTTGTGCCTGGCTGGGTCATCTGCTGTGCGATAGACTTCGACCAGCACAAATCGCGTCGGGTCATCCTGCTGCTGCAGACAATCGAATCGGGCGATGCCTGGCTCCTTGATGCTCTCGCGGGCATTTTCAATACTGACGCTTCGAAAGGCCTCGACCTTATCCGGCTTAACATGGACGAATACGTGGACTATAAACATGGTAATCTCCCTGCTAATTTCATTATGCTCTATGGCTTAAAACAACCTGCTGCTATCGAGTAGAAAGTTTACCGGGCCATCGTTAATACTGCTGACGTGCATATACTCGCCGAAGGTTCCTGTTTCGATGGGTATTCCCTGTTTTGTAATCAGCTCGATTACTTTTTCATAAAGCTGCTGTGCTAACTGCGGCTCGGCCGCGGCGTCGAAGCTGGGCCGGCGTCCCTTTCGGCAGTCGCCGTGGAGCGTGAAATTGCTGACTAATAAAATACCACCCTGAACGTCAAGTATGCTGCGGTTCATCTTGCCGGCTTCATCATGGAATATCCGAAGGTTCACGAGCTTTTCCGCTATCCACTCAGCAGCCTTTTCTGTATCTGTTTTGCCGACGCTAAGATAGACAAGCAATCCTTTGCCGGTCTGCCCGACAGGTTGATTGTTGATTCCTTCGACTTCGCTCAGGGCCTGCCCTGAGCCTGTCGAAGGGACAAGTTTTACCTGCGCTTCTAAAACCCGCTGTACAACGGCTCGCATAAATATTCTTCCCAAAGTTCAATAAAACCATGGCGCCGAGGTTGACCTTCGGATGTGCAGCTCATCTATTCTGGCCTTACCTTTATGCGTCACGAGATAGACAACAAGCTCAGCGATTTCTTCCGGTCTCATAAGGTCTTCGCTTTTTAGGTCAGGCCTGACCCTTGGGATTAGCTCCGTATCGACACCGCCGGGACACAATAGGTGCACCCGAATATTAGTGTTTTTTAGTTCCTCAGCTAACGAGATTGTCATGCCGCGAATAGCGTGCTTGGACGCGGTGTAGGCGCTTTGTTGTGGATAGCCTTTGACGCCCACAACTGAGGCGATATTGACAATGTAAGCAGCCTTAGCTTTTTCCAACAGCGGCAGTGCTTCTCTGCATAGAATAAAAGGCGCGCGAGAGTTAACTAAGAAGCAGCGGTCCCAGTCTTTGGTTTTTGTATCCTTTAGTTTTGCCGAGTGGGTGATGCCGGCGTTATTGACTAATATATCGAGTCTGCCGAACTTTTTGCTGGTTACTTTGACGAGGTTTTTAATAGACTTTTCTCCGGTTAGGTCGGTGACGACGATTTCTGCCTTTCCTCCTGCCTGCATGACCTGCTGGGCCGTTTCCTGTAGTTTTCGGATTGACCTTGCAGCCAAAACGACCGTTGCCGCTTCTTTAGCCAGTGCTATACTGATAGCTCTGCCGATGCCCCTGCTGGCTCCTGTTACTATCGCTACTTTTCCAGTTAATCGCTTTTGCATGTCGCAATCCTTCTTTGTTATTGTGAGCGAAACGAAGCAATCCCCATCATTTGATACGGTGAGATTGCCACGTCGCTCCGCCCCTAAGGGGCAAGCTCCTCGCAATGACTTAGAGAGTTTGCTTGACCGATATTCTTGATTATCCTTATTATACTATTTCGGGCATAACAAACGGGTCACGGTAGGAGCACTTGATGTATTTGTTGGCTGATTCGGCGTTTGCACCTACAAAACGTTCCTGCTCGCGGTCGTATGTCAATTCCGGCCCAAGAATAAACGGCTGCTTGGCTAAATCAACACCATTGCCATCGAGCTGCTCCAATATGTCATTGAGTGTATTGAGGGCATCTTCATGGGCCTTGACGTTCTCGCGAACCTGGTCAACCGGGGCCTCCGCACCGGCCTTGAAACTGATATTGGCCTGGTGACACATAGCGGTGCTGAGATGGCCGACCTCGATCTCTGCATTGAGGTCCTCACGGCGACCGCTTCGTAAGGCATTTATAAAATTCTGTGCGTGAGCGGCTCCGCCGTCGCCCTTATATTGGTAGATACGGTTGCCATCTTTGTCGTATGCACCACCACCGCCGCGTGAAATACGGACAGTTGCGTTCTCACACTGGATATAATTGCCATCGCGACGGTCGAGATAGATCGCTCCGGTTTTGCCGCCACGACGCTTGGGGTCGGGCAGATTACGAATATCAACAACGGCTTTCACGCCGTCGTGATCGAAAAGTGCAAAGATCATATTGGGCGTCTGACCGTTATCGTCCCAGGCAAAGCGGTTGCCAGCCGCGATAACTTTGGTGGGGACATCGTTCCAGCCCAGAAGGTGACGCAGGTCATCAATATAGTGGACTCCCCAGTTCGCCATCTCGCCGTCACCCCAGCTCCACTGCCAGTGCCAGTCATAATGAAAACTCTTGCGCATGACCGGCGTCATCGGGGCGGGGCCTGCCCAGAGATTATAATCTATGTTGTTCGGTACGGGCTGCGGCTCGGTGACTTTACCGATTGGCTGCCTGGAGTTCAGCCGGCTACAGTGAATCCAGAGCACCTTTCCGTATTTGCCTGCCTGAATGTCACGAGCGGCCTCCTGCACAGCCGGGCACGAGCGCTGCTGAGTACCCGCCTGCACGATGAGATTATACTTGCGGGCCGCCTCGACCATCTTGCGACCCTCCCAGATCGAGTGGCTGACTGGCTTTTCCACGTAGACGTGCTTGCCGGCCTGGCAGGCCCAGACCGTCATAAGGCTGTGCCAATGATTGGGCGTGGCGATTGCAACAGCGTCGATGTCTTTGCGATCAAGGATTTTGCGAGCATCGACGTATCCCTGAATCGCGGAAGCATCTTGTATCTCATACTTGCTTTTAAAGTTTTCAAGGTGTTGGTCAACGCGCTGTTGATCAGCGTCGCACAAAGCGACAACATTCACACCCTGGAGTTTTTGGAAATCACTGATGAGGCCACCGCCTCGCCCGCCTATGCCGATGACGGCGATGCGAATTTCGTTATTGGGGCTCTGCGCGTGGGTCGACCGAGCACCGTAAAATGACAGGCCTAAATATGATCCTGCTACGGCGGAAAGGCCGTGTGCGAGGAATCGGCGGCGAGTAATCTTAGCCATCTTCTGTTCCTTTCGTTAAATACAAGACAACATTACCGTGTTCATGCGAAATAGATTGTGCCGGATATTACCAGCGACAGACAAAATCCGAATTCAAAGGAACTATCCTACGAAATTCACCGCCAAAGTTCAAACATATTTTTCATAAATAGTGTCCCTATTTATCTAATTGTCACGCTACTACTGAACGCACCTTAATCTTTTAGCTCGCGAATCCAGATGTTTCGGAACCGAACGGGATTATCATGGTCCTGCAGCATCAGGGGAAGTTTGTCCTCGTGCGGCTTATAGTCGGTTACCGCGTATGGGCCCAGCCAGCCGGTGCCGCCTTGTAGTTCAACATGGTCGTGAACGAGCACGCCGTTATGAAAAACGATGAACGTGGCTTTTCTAACGATCTCTTTGCCTTTGAAAAGGGGACGATGGAAAATTATGTCATACGACTGCCACTCGCCCGGCTTTCGGCAGGCATTGACTAAAGGAACGTCCCTGCCGTATAGCGCGACGCACTGGCCATCTGGATACGTTTTATTCTCGTAGGAATCAAGGACCTGGACTTCGTATGTTGACATTAAAAACACTCCGCTGTTGCCCCGTTCCTGCCCACTTCCTGTGACTTTTGAGGGAGTAGCAAACTCGATGTGCAGCTGGCACGAGCCGAACGCCTGCTTCGTTTTGACCCCACCCGAGCGTTTAACCGCTTCCATGTAACCATCTCGCACGCCCCACTTTGTCGGCCCGCCCCTGCTGGATGTCCATCCTGAAAGGTCTGTCCCATCGAACAGGACTATTGCGTCTGAAGGTGCCTTTCCCGGCTCGGCTTGTGTGCTCTCGGTGCCGGGCGTGATTACCGGTGGCGCTGGCTGATTCATATCATGTACGAGCCATCTGCCGGTTTCCGTCTCGACGTACTGGATTTTCTCGTTTTTTTTGACTGTTTGCTCGGCTGTACAGCCTGATAAAATCGCCAGCGAAAAAACGAGAGAGAAAGCCACCACATTTCTAACCATAATTTACTCCTTTCAAGAAGATGAGTGGGTTTGTAATTATAACATGATATGGCCGAGGAGTCAACGAATTGGGAAGGAGAAATAGGGCTGTCCCTATTGATGGAAAAAATCTTGTCTTTGTTAGCTCATTATGATAATATCTGCTGATGCAACCTGGAGAGGAGGACACAAGGTTTGCAAAAGTCTAAAGTGAACGCAAATTCTTGTGGTGAGGGCTTCGACTGAGCTCAGCCGATTGTCCTTGTCGAATCCAATGGATGTGCGAAAATGCTTTTAAAAAGAGCAAAATACGCCTGGCTGTAATTTTGTTCAGATAGTATGGGTTGTGACGAAATAGTTATGTCGCATAGATAGCTTGTTTTTCCAGAAATAAATTTCTTGCACATATAACAACCGCAAAACATAATAACCATAATTTCACCAGCAAAGTACGACTGTGGTGAACTTGTCGAATCCATACGCCCATAAGGCATAAAGTAAGGAGGCTTAGAAAATGAATGGAAATCAGGATAATCAAAGCAATTTGGTTGATACCACCGATTGCCTCGAAGCGGTTGGAGTGTGCAGATGCTGGAAAAACTTTTTATCTATCGTTGTAATACTGTGCTTGCTCCTGTTGCAAATATCTTTTTGGCTTGTTGATACGGGGTACGTCAAAGCTGAAACCTTCGGCTCCGCTCAGGACAGAGCTGTGGAAACTGCTTCTTCTGGAACAGTATCGGTTTTAAGTAAGCCCATAATCGCACAGACTGCGGCAAAAGAACTTGACGTGCCTCTGGAGCTGGATGAGGCAAAACAATCTGTCGAAGGAACAGATACAATTAAAAAGGCTGCTGAAAAGGTGGTTGCTGATGATCCAAACAACAGCAAGGAGCTTGTTTCGGCGAAGGCCGAAGCCGGAGCGGGAAAGGCAGAAAAAGCACAACAAAAACGCTTCTTCGGCATACAAATGAAGCATTTAAACTGGGTCATTCGTTTTTGTAACTTTATAATTATCCTGGCGGCTGTGCTCTATTGCCTTACATTGCTATTCAGCTTCAAGGTCTCGCTCATCGGCAGGCTCGGCGGCATAAACCATATCTGCCGGGCATTTTTCCTCTCGCTGATTATGGTTATTTTTCTGCTGCCCTGGCAAAATCTCTTTGGCAATATTGTTATGGGAGCGATATATACGCCCGCCGAGCTGGTAAAGTGGTGTACCGCCCAGAATAACGGCATATTCGCCGCGGTCATTCACTATTTGCGGTTCACCGGCTATTGGCTGCTGATTGTATTATTGCTTACCTTCTCGCTGATGCGTAGTTCCCGCTGGACAAAGGCAATCCTTCGTCGGCTGGAAGTACTATAAAGAGACACCTAAACCAATGGTAAAACCGCATCTAAACACAACCCCGCAATAAATTGCGGGGCTAAATATGGTATAAACTTAAAATACGCCCTTACGGCGATAGTCCACCATCATCACCCTTTACATTGACTAATTTTTAAATATACTTAACCATGACTATGGCAAATATCAGGGGAAATTCGGTTGGTCCCGTTAGAAATTCTACAGGGCCAGAATCTGCTGGTAAAAAAGCCAAGATTTCTAACGGCCTTGGTATTGTGCAGACCCATACGATAAGGTTGGTGGAGCCGCAGGAGCCTTTAGAATTAGAGTGCAGCAAGAAGCTGGGTCCAATTGATGTTGCTTACGAGACATACGGCCAGCTTAACGAAGCTGGTGACAATGCAATTTTGATATGTCACGCCCTTAGCGGCAACGCACACGCCGCCGGTTACAACAGTCCTGACGATAGAAAACCTGGCTGGTGGGATAATATGGTCGGACCCGGCAAGGGGATTGACACCAACAAGTATTTTGTCATTTGCTCGAATTGTCTCGGCGGCTGCAGCGGGACGACCGGGCCATCTTCAATCAATCCGCAAACTGGTAAGCCTTACGGCTTAGACTTCCCGATTATAACTGTCGCGGATATGGTTAAGGTTCAAAAGCTATTGCTTGACAAACTTGGAGTCAAAAAACTTCTGACAGTGATAGGAGGCTCTATTGGTGGAATGCAGGTTCTACAGTGGGCAATCTTCTTTCCTGATTTTGTCAAGTCGGCGATAGCCGTCGCCACAACGTCTCATCTCGGCGCACAGTCGGTTGCTTTCGATGCGGTTGGTCGAAACGCCATATTGGGGGATGCAAATTTCGCCGACGGCCAATATCACGGAGAAAAAGGTCCGGACCGAGGTCTGGCAATCGCCCGAATGATTGGACACATAACTTACCTTTCAGAACAGGGTATGCGGGAGAAATTCGGGCGGAAACTGCGAGGTGCCGAGGAAAACCAGCAGTATAATTATGATTTTAATTCAGAGTTTGCCGTTGAAACGTATCTGGACTACCAGGGACAAGCTTTCGTGGAAAGATTCGACGCCAACAGCTACCTTTATATAACCAAGGCGGCGGATTACTTTGATCTGCAGAAAGACTATGGATCACTAACCAAGGCCTTTGCCAATACCAAATCACGATTCCTTATAATCAGCTTTACCAGCGACTGGCTTTTTACGCCTGCGCAATCCAAGGCGATGGTCGAAGCTCTTTCCGCAAGCAGGAAGGATGTAAGCTACTGTGGTATTGCATCGCCTTATGGCCACGATGCGTTTTTATTAGAGCCTAAGGTTTTGGGCAGGTTTATATGCTGCTTTTTGGAGGCTACTTACAGACCGCAGGGAGCACAGCAGACCTGTTCGTGCTATGCACGGAGTGCACAGCAGCTCAGCAAGTTTGAACAGGCGCACAGGACACGCGTAGATTACGAGCTGATTGAATCTCTCATTGAGCCAAACAGCGCTGTGCTTGACGTCGGCTGTGGTGACGGAGAGCTGCTGGCCAATCTTGTGCGTGACAAAAGTATAAAGGCTGAAGGTATCGAGCTTGACCAGGAGCTTGTGCTGGACTGTGTCTGCCGACGAATACCGATTATACAGCAGGATATCGAGCAGGGGCTGGGATATTACGGTGACAAGAGCTTCGATTATGTGATCCTGTCGCAAACAGTGCAGACAATAAAAAATCCCAAAAAAGTTTTTAAGGAGCTCCTGCGAGTCGGCAAAAAGGTGATAGTGAGCTTTCCCAACTTTGCTTATTGGAGGAGCAGGGTACAACTCTTCTTTCGAGGCAAAGCTCCTGTGACCAGGCGGCTTCCTTTCGGATGGCATAATTCGCCGAACATACATTTTCTTTCACTGAAAGATTTCGACAGGTTTTGCAAAAAGCTGGGCGTTAAGGTTGAAAAAAGAATGCCGTTGGTTAAGAATTATCTTAGCCCGGTGAAATTTGCGCCCAATCTGTTTGCCGAACAGGCAATTTATGTGACAAGTAAGCAGAGAACGGAGGACAGATGACAGAAGACAGATATATTTAGTCTCATGTTTATCGCAGGGTTATCTTCTTAAGGAAGGTTGGAGATGGAGCAGGTTGATCGTATTGGTGTGTCGTTAGAGAAGAAACTGCTTTCCGGCTTCGACAAGCTCATTACCAAACAGGGTTATCCGAGCAGGTCTGAGGCCATACGTGATTTGATACGTCAGTGTTTAAGCAGCGAGCGTCTGAGTGATCCGTCATCTAAAGCGGTCGCTGCGGTGTTTGTGATATACGACCATCACTCGACAAAACTAATGCAGGAGCTTGTTGGTATGCAGCATTCGCATCTATTACAGACGATTTGCTCTGTGCACATTCACCTGGACGCTCACGATTGTATGGAGATAATCGTGCTCAAAGGCCAGGTTGGCGAAATCAATAAGACCGGCGAAAATATATTGAGTCTAAAGGGCGTCAAGCTTGGAAAGGTCAACATTATTGCTACAGAGCTGTTGTGACAAGAAAGCTTGACAGGCCTGGGCCGAAACGGTTTAATTAGAGGTAAGCTGCGGGCGATTAGCTCAGTTGGTTAGAGCGCACGGATCACACCCGTGAGGCCACAGGTTCGAATCCTGTATCGCCCATTCACAGGATAAAGTTCTATTTGAAAATCGATTCAAACACATCACGGACAAGCGTCTTGCTTTGAACTCAAGCTATCAAACACTTCTGAAATAAGCCTTTGTGCGTCAAGGACTATTGATTTTAGTATGTCTTTAACTCATAATATAAAATCCAATTATGAATCGGTGAATTGGGCAAGGCCTAAAGTTGTAGATACTATGATTGGGCATTATTAGTTTTTTTGTTTCTATTGATATTGATATTTAGCAGCGTTTGAAAGGCTAAATAATATGGGAAGAAAACCATACGACATCAAAAGAGAACTGCTTAGTACAGGTTTTAGTACTTTTCTTTCCCTACTCATATTAAGCCTGTTTTCAATTGGCAACGTTCTTTGCTATGCACAAGGGCAAAGCAGGCAAGGGCCGAGAATGGTTCCTTTGCCACGAGCTGTGCTGAAGCTGGAAGAAATCCCGTTTAAAATCATATACGAAACATACCGTGAAACTGATGGAAAACGAAACTGGGAGCTGTTCCTGATGAACGCGGATGGTTCCAATCCCGTTAATCTTACTAACACGCCGGATTTGGATGAAATGTATCCTCACGTCTCACCTGATGGTACGAAGATTAGCTTTGTTGTCGATGAGGGGACAGGAAGAGATAAGGCCCGAAGCGTCTATTATATGAATCTTGACTGTCGTCAGACAAGTATTGATGGGACACAGCGGGTCAAAGTAGCAGAAAACGCCCGCCAGTCGTGCTGGAGCTTTGACAGCAAAAGCATCGCTTATCTAAAGAGTGAGTACGAGCGCTACAGCACCAAAGAGTACGCCACCTCAGAACTTCTAATCTATGATTTGCAGACCCGTCTGCATAGGCAGCACCCCAATAAAGAGCTGCATCATCTTTATGCTATTTGCTGGTCACCCGATGGTAAATGGTTTGTAGCTGCCGTAGATGGAGGTATGGGTTACAGTGATACCATCATCGCCTTCGAATACGATGGAACAAGGGTTTTCGATTTTGCAAAGTGGGGAGTGAAAGGTTGTAGGCCCGACTTTAGTCTTGACGGCAAAAAGATGGTATGGGGCGAAACGGACTGGAACCTGTGCATAGGCGACTTCGACCTGATTTCTAATGAGCCTCGCGTCTCCAATATCCGCGAACTGGTTAGATGCTCGCGTAAAGATAAGGTCTATCACGTTGATTTGTCGCCGGACGGCAAGTACATCGCTTTCAGCTACGGCCCATTTAGAGGTGGACAGCAGGTCGGCGGTATGGCGCCAGGCTGGGATATTTGCATCGGTGATATGTCCGGCGAATGGGTAAAAGTCACTACCGACGGCAACCACAACAAAGAGCCCGACTGGGTGCCGATTCAAGCCGCGACCAGCAAGCAAAACTAAAGCATAAGTGGAAAGAATTTAACTTATGTTAGAAGTTGAAAAACAGAAGTCTGAAATCAAATATTCCGTCTTCTGTTCTCTGTTCTCTGTCTTCTGTCTTCTGTTCTTTTTCGGCTGCCGAAGAGCCGAAGATACCTCTTATAAGCCGGAGGTCATAACGACGAAGACCGGCATAAAAATGGTGGCAATCCCTGCGGGCTGGTTCGAGATGGGAAATGATAAGGGAGCAGCTGACGAAAAACCTGTACACAG
>CAZQKO010000097.1:0-9763 GCA_964593945.1 uncultured Pirellulales bacterium
AGATTGCCACGGCCCTACGGGCCTCGCAATGACATTTTGCAAAGGTTTTCAACAAGGCAAGGCTCTAACAAAATGAAAATTTCTCGCCAACTGTCATTCCCGCGAAGGCGGGAATCCAGTTACTTATGGTTTTTATGGACTCCCGCTTGCGCGGGAGTGACAAAGAGTAAACCATACTATTCATTTTGTTACATATTCTTAATCTGGTATCATTTATGGTGATAGAGTATCATTAACTTTTCTGCTTGGGAAGGAGTTGTAAAATGTTTGAATTTTTATTTTGGGAGCTTAAACAGCAGCGCATAATCGGCGAAGCGACGGCACAAGCGGCAGCAGCCTCAAAAAGAACCGTTGACCTAAAAGCAGAGACACGGGAGCTGCGGCGGTTAGTAAACAAGCTTATGCTCGTCACACAAGCACTCTGGGAGATCGTAGCCGAAACAAACAATCTGGATAATAAGCTGCTCATTAAAAAAGTCAATGAGGTCGATCTTCGAGATGGAAGGCTCGACGGCAAGCTTAAAAGGGCCGTTAAAAAATGTGCCTCGTGCGGCAGAACACTGCATAAGGAACACTCCAAGTGTCTTTACTGCGGCTCAGAGAACCTGCAGGCCGGTCCCTTCGGCACATGAATAAGCAGGCAGCAACTCGGAGCTGGACTAAATATGTTTCAATTCGATGGTGTTATACCGCTGTGGTACAGGCTATCGAGTTTTAATTGAAGCTCCAGAAGCTGATTATTTTTCTCGACAAGATCGGTTATCAAAGCCGTTTGATTGAGTAATGCTTCAATCAAGTCAATATTTATCAGAGTCAATTCAGGACTATATTGAGGTAGAACAATAAATACATACCCGTAATTATTCTGCTCAGTAGACAATTGTGCAGCGGTGACACTGATATTTTCTACTTGAGTTGTAACCGGCTCCATACCATCATCAACTTTGGCGCGGAGCTCCTTCAAAAATGACACGTCAATACTTAATTTTGAAAATTCTTCCTCGCTGCTGGACCACAAGTTACCCTCGCTATCCATAATTACCATAAAAGGCCCATCTTCGGGCAGTATGTCAAAAATCTGCGGCACAAGCTGCTCACTTAGAACAGAGCTTGTAGAGAACATCGAATCAAATATATTCATTTGGCTGATTCCTTAGCTTACGAAAGAGTAATTTAAAAAAGATGTCGGTATAATCACACGGAAACTTTCTCAGCATTTGCGTCTAAAAAAAGATTCCAGCTTAATTACATCAAAATAGCCTGATTGCGTAGTTTTGAAGTGAATTTATGGGACCCAGCATCCCCCCTCTGCGTAAGCAGGATATGCCTATAAGCTCAAAAAGCAAGCATTGATTTTAGCTGAGCCATAGGAAATCTTTTACCTGGACATGCGGTTCTTTGTGCCCCCGGCGTAGTGTTATGACCATAAATACGGTTTTTGGAAATCCCATACCGTGTTTGCAGAAAACCGATCAATTTCATAAGTGACTGCATTTGCCGTGCTGTAGGCGCCGAGTGATCAAAATTACCAACCAGGCAAATTCCGACTGCACTTTCATTTGCCCAGTTGTCGGGCGTCTTACAATGCGCCCCCGTCCGCTGCTCGCGCCAGCGAAACGTAACCTCGACTTCCCCATCACTGCTGTTAGTACCATTACCTATAACAAAATCATACCCAACCCCCTCCCAATGATTACCTTCTCTGTGCCATTTGTCAAATATCGCAGCATTTCCATTTTCCGTCCCCGAATGATGCAATACTATTGCAGTCCACCTTCTTTCCCGTGTTAAAAACGGCAGCCAATCCGCAGGCACACCTTTATCAACGCTCGTTTCCGTTCTCACAGGCTTTTCAATCCGTGGCTGAACAGATCTGGACCCAGGACCTGTAGATTCGTATACAATCCGGGGCCTTGGCTGATCATTATAGATACAGCCACTCAAGGCAAAAAAACAACTGCAAACAATAAGAGTTCTCAAGAATACCTCCCTGCGAGCCGCAGGTTATTGGTAACTGGTAATTGGTAATTAGAACGATACCATTTGACCAATTACCATTTAACCATTTAATTAGTTCTCTTTGCGGCTTTTCGTTAGATCCGGCTTTTCTTTATATCTGATCATATGTACACGATTACCACGCTCGTTAAACTCAACGACATCCATATACGAGCTTACGAGAAGCAATCCTCTACCTGCGGGCTTATAAAGGTTTTCTCCAAATCTCGGATCAGGTACCGTTTCCGGTTCAAAGCCTTCGCCCTGGTCGGTGAGAGAGATTTCAACTTTATCCGAACCAATACAATATTCAACTTTGACTTTTTTACTTGGGTCCATCTTATTGCCATGTGTGACAGCATTAAGAAAAGCTTCTTCTAAAGCCAAATGGACTGCAAAAATATCATCTTCGCTAAAGCCGTTGCCTTCAAGGTTCGATATAATCCTGCCGTAGATATCATTAATAGCGGATAGTCTACTCTCGATAATTTCCGAACCACTGATCGGCTTTTCCGGCAGCATAGGCTCATACTCCTCCGTGATAAACCAACAGGCCCAAAACTAAAGCTGTTTGCACATTAATCATATCTGCTATCGATTACCTACTATCCTGATTCTTATTATGCAGGTTAAAATACCTTGGTTAACGTGTCTCAGACAGATTTTCGGTTGCACTTTCAATATCCTTGTAAATATCGAAAACCTTCGTAAGCCGCGTAATCTTAAAGATTTCGTAGATCTTTGGATTTATATTACAAAGCATGAGTTTGCCACTATTCTCGTAAACCCGCTTGCTAATCCTTATTAAAAGTCCCAAGACAGCAGAAGACAAAAACCGAACATTGCAAAAATCCAAAATCAAATTGATTCCATCCGAGGCGGACTCAATAACTGACATGATCGATTCCTGAAGCGACTTAATGTCATTCTCTTCGAGGATTTTTTCGTCGGTAAAAGTTACTATCGCTGCACTCTTGACATACTCGACACTTATTCTTGGCTTAATCTCAGCCATGTTAACCTCCCTAAAAAAACCATAAAATTGAACTGAAATCCTATGTTAGAGCTCTTCAGATGTCAAGTCTTTTGCTCACTTGGGAATTTTTTTACTTCTTAACTCTCCCCGCGTCTTCTTGCCGAAGAAAAGAGCGGGGATGAAATTTGCAGATTTTGTTTATTTTAGAGATAAAATCCTTGCAATTTACAGCGTCTTACACATAATAAGCACGAGGGGCTTTTATGCGATTTTAGTCTTTATATTTTTTAAGGCTTAAACGCATAAGTGCAACCTTAATCATCTTTGTATAGTGAAGAGGGTTAAAAATGCCAGACTATAAAATCTAATATAGAACGAGAAGTCTCAAATGTCGAAATAAAACCGAAGCGTTACCGGGAAACTTTCGACCAACAAACATTAGATAAGAAAAAATATATAATTACAGCCTATTTTTAAAGGAGATTAGAATGAGAATCAGCAGATCCACAGGATATGCACTGCTGGCGGTTGGTTACATCGCCAAAAATCAAGGCAAAAAAACCGTTTTATCTCAAAACATATCTAAGCAATATGACATACCATTAGAATACCTGCTCAAGATACTGCAACAATTAGTTAGAGCGAACGTACTAAACAGCAAAAGAGGGCCTCGTGGCGGCTTTTCATTGGCCAAACCAACCAAACAGATTACGATGCTCGAAATGATCGAAGCTGTCGACGGCCCCATGACCAGCCAGTTAAATATAGCTGAGCAGGCAGGTGGTGAAAAATTCAGTCTTAAAGCAGAGAAGGTTTATGGAAAATCAGTAGCTCAGGCCAGAAGCGTGCTTGAAAAGGCAAAACTATCAAACCTGCTCCAAGCCTAATTTGGTAATTGGTAATTGGTGATTGTTAATTGGTGATTGGTAATTGGTAATTGGTAATTAATAGGTTCCAGTTCCCAGTCCCTTAGGGACAGGTACCCTGGAAATGCACATTAGTGAATTTCAGCGGCTAATTGCCCAAAAGTATAAAAAGCGAGACCAAGAAAGAGGTGTCCCTGCTACCTTTATGTGGTTTATCGAAGAGGTCGGCGAGCTTGCCACCGCACTGGCAACAGGAGACCAGGCGAATAAAGAGGAAGAATTTGCCGATGTATTCGCCTGGCTTTGCACATTAGCCAACATAAGTGACGTGGATTTAGAAAAAGCCTGTGCCAAATACACCAGTAATAAGGTTGAGGGTTACAAGCCAAAATAGTGCTTGGCTGCATGCTTCCTTGCGACCGGCATTACTCCTATCCTGCTGACCTTTGTTCATCACCTACTTCATCGGGAGACTGCATTTCGCCGGGCCCTCCCACAGTGGCTATAGCACGATAAAAGCACCACCCCAGCCCACCTACTATTATTAGAGACACCACAGCAAGAATTACATAAGAAACACCGCCTAATTCGTGACGGACATGCAGTTCTGTTTCACCACTCTTTACTGTGCGGGTTAGTCCAAGCAGAATTAACGCAATAAAAGCACTGACATCCATAGTTGCCACTACCCCCGCCCATTTTGCAAACCAGGATGCCTCAGTGTTGACGGTATTATATTTATCCAGAATATAGTTGCTCACTAATATCAAAACAAAACCGCATATAAGCAGCAGCCAAAAAATGGGATTCTTCACCGCAGCGTCAGCAGCTTCGGGTATCGATGTACTACAAACGATGATAAGCAGAGCTGCCACAGAAACCAGACCCAGGATAAAAACTATAAGTCCCATCGATCCGGCTCTGATTTTCAAACTTGCCTGACGACCGTCAAGATTTTGCTTTTGATCTTGTGTTGGCTGGGACTGCCTGCGACCTTTGGCTATACTAAAGATAAAAGCTACAACGGGCAAGAGAGCTATAATTCCAAGTCCGACACAGTTCTCCAGTATCCATTTGCCTTCCGGCGTTTTCAAAAAGCCACCTTCAGCGGTGAGGTCGTCAAAGAGCTGCCAGAAGAAAAGCGTGCCTAACAATACGGGAATGACAATGCGAATCAAATAATCCCACCACAAGCCAAGATTCCAGTCGCTTCGGTTGTTAGCGTGTCGCCTTAATATTCCAATCCTCCAAAGCCACCCGAGGACAAGACATTCCAAAAGCCCCAAAAAAGCTATACCCCATGTCCCATTAATAAAGCCGTCAACTGTCCAGAGCCAGTTCAGCCCTCCTTTGGTTACAAAAATCAATCCAAAAGCCAATCCCGCCACGCTAATGCCCGGCAGAGCAATATCCCTTCGCCAACCTGTTTTGTCCACGATACTTGCCAGAACCGCCTCTGTAATTGAAAAGGCCGAGTCGATACCCAGCGTAACCAGCGCAAAGAAGAACACAAAGCTAAACCAGGCCGAATGAGGCAATTGCGCCAACGCATAAGGAAACGCAACAAAGGCCAATGAAGGACCTCTCTCCGCCACTTTTTCAACCGGTATGGGATTGCCTGCCTGCTGCGTGACGAAAGCCATGCCGCCTAACGTAGCGAATACTGCCAGGCCCGCGATAAAACTGGTGGCAAAATCGGCAAGACTTACGATCGCAGCGTTATTATTTATATCGCTTTTTCTATGCAGAAAACTGGCGTACGTAATCATCACCCCCCATGCAAGACTCAATGAGAAAAACACCTGTCCGAAGGCGTAACGCCAAGTGACGGGCTTGGCAAGCTCCGACCATACCGGGTCGAGATAATAAGCCAGTCCCTGCATACTACCCTCAAGCGTCAAACCTCGCACCGTGAGTATCAGCAGCATTAGCCACGGTAACGGAACCGTCAACCAGACAATCTTGCCAACCAACTTGACGCCCCTGAAGATGCAAAGGTACATGACCACCCAGGTTATTATCAATGAATAGACAATCTTCAATCGAATTCCGCCGAGTGCCGGCCCCTCTTGATGGCCCAGGTAATCCTTAAAAAAGAAATCGTTGGCTTTCTCAACGCCTTCGATTCCTACGCCGGCCCAGGGCAAATGTCCACCATTGAACATCCCGACAATGCTGTACCATAAAAAGCTAAAGCAATACGCCAACAGCACAGCATAGTAGACGATTACGATAAATCCCATTAAGATTCCCCACCAGCCGACGACCTCAAACCGTCTGTGCGCCTCCTTAAAGGCATTCGGTGCCGCACGCTGAGTATAATGACCCAGGCTAAACTCAAGAATCATCAGGGGAATACCAACTAAAAACAGTGCGACAATGTATGGAATTAAAAAAGCCCCGCCTCCGTAGCTGTAAAGTTTATAAGGAAATCCCCAAAGATTACCCAAGCCGACTGCTGAGCCGACAGCCGCGAGGATAAATCCTCCTCGCGTACCCCAGCTTTCTCTCCGTTCTTCGAGAAGCTCCGCCATAGTTCCTTATTTCAGTGATTTTCCCTGAGCGCACAGATTTGCTTTATTCTCTTGTGGCTTTATGTTTGTGTGTTCTATTCCGAGCAATTCGAGCGTGTTACGCTCGATGATATTCCGAATGTGAACCCTCGGAACCGTCGGCAGATTTGTGTCGGCTAAAAGCATGTTAAAGCCGAGCAGCGTCTCTATACACTGGCTGGCGCTACCGTATGGAAAGCCGCTGCCGAACAGCAGCTTGTCCATTACGCCGCGTTCGTGGGCCGCTACAACGATATTATAAGTCTGCCATACACTGCTTGGCCTAATCGTCAAATCCGCATATACATTTTCGTGCTTCGCCACCATAGCCAACGTCTGCTCGACAAACGGCACGCCCATCGTGCCGATGATGATTTTCAGAGCGGGAAATGTCCTGGCTACCTCATCGAGCAGATACGGCTGGGCATATTCCAGAACAGCTTTAGGCTCCAGAGTGACATCAACATTGTGAAAGAAGACCGGCAGTCCCAGCTCCTGTGCCGACTCATAGAACCGTAAAGCCCTGCTGTGGGTCGGATGAAAACCGCAGGCGCTGCAATAAAGGACAGTCCCTTTAAGGGCGAGTTTTTCCTTCACATTTTTTAGATTATTAACGACGACTTTATCTTTGGTCGGCTCTACCACCGCAAAGCCGATCATTTTTTCTTTATGCTTGTCCACGTACTCAGACAGTTTCTCATTGACCTCTTCGCTCGGCCCATCTGCAGCAGCGAGCACTATACTTGTATCGACCGTCTGCGCCGCCTCTAAGTGCTCGGATGTCTCCACATCATCAGCGGCAAAATTTATATGTGTATGGCAATCAACTATCATCATCCAGCCCTTAAAGTATTTATTGATTCCTGTTTAGCCGTCGCCGGCACGGCGACGGTGGGTTGGCGGCTCTAAAAATCGCGATTTATATTAGCTACGTTAATTACCCACGTCAAGAACAAATATTCTACTCTATTTTATGTTATCGGCTTATATCGACGAAAATCTTGTATTTAATCTTTTACGGCTGTGTCAGGATTTCTTACGGATTACTGTGCAATCGTCATTCCGAGCGCAGCGAAGCGAAGTCGAGGAATCTGCTCTAAGAGAACTTTCTACTTAGGTCGGGTTTATATTTCCACCGATTGTCATAATCCATCGATCAGCATATAACATACTACCGGTCCCTATTTCAAACTTTCCAGATTCCCTCGCACTATTTGCGTATTTGGATGGTCCGGCCCTAAGCTCTTCTCGAAAATCGTAAGCGCCCTTTTCATTAAAGGCTTCGCCTCTTTTAGGCGGCCTGTTTCTTGTAGCAACTGCGCCAGATTGCTGAGGTCTATGGCAACTCTTGGGTGGTCTTTGCCGAAGGATTTCTCATCTATATCTAATGCACGCCTCATAAAAGGCTCCGCCTCTTTTAGGCGATTTGTAGCTTTTAGCAACTGCGCCAGATTATTGAGGGCTGTTGCAACATTTGTATGATCGGGACCCAAAAATTTTTCAAAGATTTTGATAACCCGCCTCATCAAAGGCTCCGCCTCTCTTAGGCGATTTGTATCTTGTAGCAACTGCGCCAGATTGTTGAGGTCTCTGGCAACATTTGGGTGGTCTTTGCCGAAGGATTTCTCATCTATATCTAATGCACGCCTCATAAAAGGCTCCGCCTCAGTAAAACGATTCGTAGACAGAAGCAATCCCGCAAGGTTGTTAAGGCGGATAGCAACATTAGGATGGTCTTTGCCAAGGGATTTCTCATCAATCAGCAGCGCCCTACGCATCAAAGGCTCAGCCTCATTAAGACGATTCGTGGACAGAAGCAATCCCGCAAGGTTGTTAAGGGGGGTCGAAACGTTGGGGTGATCCGGCCCAAAGTTCTTCTCGCAAATCGCAAGAGCGCGATGATACATTGGCTCTGCCTCAGAAAAACGATTCGTGGCTTGAAGCAATAGCGCCAAGTTGCTAAGCCGAATAGCAACTTTTGGGTGCTCAGAGCCAAAGGATTTCTCATCTATCGCAAGAGCGCGACGATACATTGGCTCTGCCTCCGCTAAACAATTCATGGCCAGAAGCAATCCCGCAAGGTTGTTAAGGGGGGTCGAGACTTCGAGATGGTCTGGCCCAAAGTTCTTCTCGCAAATCGCAAGAGCGCGACGCATCAAAGGCTCTGCCTCAGAAAAACGACTTAAGGCCTGAAGCAATAGCGCCAAGTTGTCAAGATAAATAGCAACTTTTGGGTGCTCAAAGCCAAAGGATTTCTCTGCCATCGCAATAGCACGCCTCATCAAAGGCTCTGCTTCTGTATACTTTGCGCAATAGAGAAAAACAGCACCCGTATCGTTCAAGATTCTCGGATCATCTGGAGACAACTCGAGGGCCTTTTCATACCAACTTGCTGCATCTGTATAATTTCCTGCATAAAATTCCGTTGCTCCGCGCGCTCTATAGATTTCAGCCAATTCAGTTTCTTTCCGACTCTGTGCTTCATCTAATAATTGGCGCGCATCGTCAAATCGTCGTTCGGCAATAGCTTTTAGAGCTAAAGCGTAAGGACCTGCATTCTCCGGAATCTGCTGCGCTAACTCGCGCGCACGCTCCGACAGCGTTATACTTCGAAGCCTGCCAACCTCACCCTGAAGAAAATCAATTTGCTCATTCTTAATGCTGAGTTCGTCACTAAGCATCTCCACGATATGTGCTACATCTCCCTTTGTCTCAGAAATATCTTCACCAATCTTGTCTAATCTGCGCAATGCTTCCTTCTGATTTGCTTTCGTAGCATCTAAGTACTGTGATACAAAGAAAAAGATAACTGCTATAATTAATCCCGCAAAAGTAGCAATAGCACTCCAAAATCCAATCTGGTTCCATATCGAAAGCATTCTGTACCTCTTAATAATATTCATAAGAAACAGCCCATATGAATCCGCAAATCGCATAAGTCCTATAATCAATCATAAACAATTATTGATAGATTGGCAAAAGGCTTTCTTGACCTTTTGGCTCGGTTAATGTAGTATTTTGTCACTATTTTTTAATTTTGTCACAAGGCCTGCGGTGAAAATTCTTGATTTTTTTTGATTTTTTACTATAACTGCGTAGTCTGTAAATTAGAGGATTCCGCCTTGCCTCTGCGTCTCTCGTTGCAAGACGAGGCAGCAGGTAAGCGAAACCTTCGTCTTTTGTTTGATCGGAGTGTTTTGTGGATTGTCCCGTTTGCAGAAATGCGATGATTACTCTTGAACTGGCCGACGTTGAAATCGACCACTGCACAGACTGCGGCGGCATCTGGCTCGACGCAGGCGAGCTTGAACGACTGCTCGGCGAACAGGAAAAAGCCAGGCAACTGCTCGATTCTTTTAAAACCGATTCAA
>CAZQKO010000098.1:0-9750 GCA_964593945.1 uncultured Pirellulales bacterium
CTTTGCTCATTGAACGCAATATAATCACATTATCAAGATCCTTGACCAGCGATGTGCAGTTAGCTTCTGCAAAATCTACGTATGCCTCATCAATAAGCAATACTCCTGTCAATTCATAGGCCAATGACGCTAATTCACCAACATTTATAAAGGTTCCGGTGGGGGCATTCGGGTTGCAAACAATGGTTAAAGCCGCACCGGTTGCAGAAAGTTTGGCCGGCAGGTTAAATTCACCATCGAAGGGGATTTCAATGGCCTTACAATTTTGAATATTCGCCAAAACCGGATAAAGCGAATATGTGGGAACGGGATACGAGACGGGGCGATTTTCATCGCAAAACGCCCGGATAGCCATGCTTAAAAGCTCATCTCCGCCGTTGCAGCACATAATATTGTCCGGCTGAACGCCGTTGATTTCAGCCGCTGCCTGCCGGAAGGCATTGCCTTGCGGATCTGGATAGCGGCGGAGCTGCTCCGCGGTCATTTCCGCCAGCACCTGCAGTACCTTCGGCGACGGCGGATAAGGATTTTCATTGGTGTTTAGTTTTATTACCTCGTCTGCCTGCCTCGGCTGAAAGCCCGGCTCATAACCTTTTGCCTTTTCAACATTTTCCCGAAAATACCCCACAATTCGCTCCAAAAATGTCATTGCGAGGTCCGGCACGTAGTTCTGCCAGACCGCGGCAATCTAATCCATTCGGTTTGAGATTGCTTCGTCACTGCGTTCCTCGCAATGACAAAAGAAAATCAACCTACTATTCGACCGCAAATTATACGAAGATTTACCCAGAAGTGAAAGAGAAGATTTTGCAATTATTCACAATGTCATTCCCGCCCCATATCGCGGTACGGGATAAACTCCAGCGGGAATCTATTCTGCCTTGGGCGGATAATTCCGTATGGTTTACTTTGCTCGCCATCTTCTATTGGTATGCAGGTTCTGCACACCAATCTCTGGATATTTTTAGATATACGCGGTATACATTACATGCTAAAATTTATTGATTATTTCTTTTTGGCCGACTATGATGATGAGGATTTTAAGGGTCGAATAAAAGATATAACAATTTTCAAGAGGTCTGAGATGGCGCCGATGAACTTAGGGGTTGAAATGGAGAGGATAGCGGACTTTTGCCGGCGGTGGAAAATAAACAGACTTGCAATTTTTGGCTCTGCGGTGCGAGGAGAGCTTCGACCCGGTAGCGACATAGACCTGCTGGTAACATTCCGCAGCGATGCGGATTGGACCATGTTCGACCATTTTACAATGGAAGAGGAGCTATCGCGTCTTCTCGGTCGCGAGGTCGATCTTATCAGCGTCCGGGCCGTAGAAGAGAATCCGAATCCGATTACCCGTCGCGAAATACTTGATTCTGCGAGGCAGATTTATGCAGCGTGACACATCACTCTTGCTTGATATGTTCCGAGCAGCAAGCCAGATTTTGCAATTCAAAGGCAAACTAACCTTAGAGCAGTTCCGCGCAGACGCCAAAACACAGTCAGCGATAATACACCAGTTCCTCCTCATCGGCGAGGTGGCGAAACTTATTTCAGATGATTTTAAAAAGTCAAATCCATCGATTCCATGGTCGGCTATGGCACGTATGCGAGATAAGCTCATACATCACTATCGCGGGGTGGATTTGCGTGAAATTTGGAATGCTGCAGAGGTAGAGATACCAAAATTGCTTGCATTTTTGGAGAAGCACCTGCCGGAAAAACCGACATAGAAATAAACACCGGACTAAACAACCTTTATTATCAATTGTAAATCGGCAATTGTAAATCGCAAATTGATTAGCGTTTCCTGCCTAAAATAACCGTAACAAAATCGAGAAACAAAGGACGTTAGTCCCAATTATGACAAGATCATAATTGTATGATAGCTATAAATATGGTTAGAATACGTCAAAAATCAAACAGTTTAAGACAGGATTTTAATTATGGACTATTGTTGGCTAGGCTGGATTTGGGTAATTGTAGGTACTATTCTTGTTGCGATTGGCGGATTGATAGCAACGTATGGGTGGGAACTTCGGCATCCCCATTCCAGTAAGAGAAAGCATACGCTTAAGAGCACGTTGTGCGTCGTAGGAGGCACTATTGCTGTCGCGTTCGGTGGCTTGTCCATGACAAAGGGATGGAATGTCATATCGCTTGGAGACCAGAGAAACAATCTCATCCGAGCCATTGCTCAAGAATTGTGGATGAATGTCCGACGTTTGGAAAGTCCGCCTATAAAAGGAGAGGTCTATTACAGAAAAGAAAATGGAGGCTTGGTTCCACGTCCGTTTCCTACCTTGAAGACTTCTGCCCTAAATGCGGTTATGTCTTCTGGGCTCTGGGACATTGGTAACAAAACAGAGGAGAAGTTTCTTTCCACTATTACTGTTTATGAAATGAAAATTGGTACTGCAAATCTCATTTTCGATGAATATAATGATTTTTTATTGAAGATACTAGACCCTAATGAAAAAATTGCGTCGGCCAAAAAATTCCAAAAAGTTGCTCCCGAGAAAGATTATTTCATATCTTTGGAAAATAAGCAAAATGAAGTAATAAAGCAAATTCTGAGTGAATACAAATGGTCTATACCACCAAAAGAACGCGAATTTCTTCTGCAAAGAATCGGAGAGAAATCTTCTGTAGGTAAATCGGAGTGACTAATAGGGACGGACCGCACCGGTCCGATCCAACAAATATTCGATAGGAAATATTAAACAGCATGGGCAACCGAGTTGCCCATCCTACTTTCTACATAGCAATTTCAACCATAGTGAAAATTAAAGGTGTCCGCCTTCACCCTCAGGTGGTAAATTTTCTGTGTGGTGGTGACATGTAAAATAAATGGTGCGAAGTGCTATTACGAAGCACGAGTATCACACCCTACGTGGCTCGTAATAATGGGGAATGGATTCCCGCCGGAGTTTATCCCGCACTGCGATGCGGGGCGGGAATGACAGAGGAGGGGAATAACAGCATTTTAATCATAGAAGCCGAAATCGTATGCTGCGTCGAACAAGGCTACGATGTTCTCGGCAGGCACGCCAACCTGAATGTTGTGAACATTGTTGAAAACGTAGCCACCGCCGGGTTTGAAAATCTCAAGATTTCGCCTGACATGCTCGCTGACCTCACTCGGCTTGACAAATGGAAGGATATGCTGGGCGTCTATGGCGCCGCCCCAGAAAACCAGTTTTTTGCCAAATTTTTCTTTTAGCTTTTTCGGCTCCATATTCACAAGGCCGATCTGAACAGGATTAAGAATATCAATGCCATTGTCAATGAGGTCAGGAATATACTCTAAACATGAGCCGCATGTGTGATACCAGATTTTAGCTTTTGTCTCCCTCGACCCTGCTCGGGACAGGAGAGATTTGACATGCTGAACGAGTTTCTTCTGCCTGGGTTTTACTATTTTGCGGTAAAAATCAGGAGAAAACAGGGGACCGCTTTGGCCCGTTAAATCATCTCCCATCATAACCACATCAATAATGTCACCCACTTCCGCCATAAAACCATTGTAGTAATCTATCCAGTATTTAAGCATCTTATCGAGAAGTGCCTCGCAAAATGCAGGGTTCTCGATCATATCCATATACCACCGCTCCAAACCTCTCATATACCAGCAAGTCTCGTAAATCACGCCGCCGATGCCAGTCGATATAGCGAAAGGGGTTTCCTTACGCATCTGTAAAGCCTGCTCTCTTACACCTGTAAAACGAGTTGGGTCGCCTCCGTTCGGAAATGGATAGTCATCAAGATCGGAAATTGTAGCGTTTGCGAGAGGGTGGTGCGAAATATCCATATAAAGCTGTTGCTCATCAGGCATCGACCAGACGACACCAAATTCATCTTTAAGGTCGTGCCAGAGCTTGCCATCGCGGGTATTTATCTCGATGCCGCCATTGAAACTATCCGGGCCGTGCGCACATACATAGCGAATATCGACTCTGAAACGCTCCAGAACCTCTTCACACGGCTTGGCAAGCTGCTGCACAGGGTCAAGGATTGTTATATCATCTGAGTGACATCTCACGGGTTTAATATCCAGAAAGTCGAGCAATTCGGCGTACGCTCTTTTATGTATGCCGGTTTGAAACCCTCCAAGGTCGATCGGCACTCTATCGGGAATTTGATGATTGAGAGCCTTTAGAACACGCTGCCTTGAGGTCATTGTCTCTTTCTTTGGCATAGTCACTTTCTGCTATAAACTTATCTCAGTTGCTAAAAGTTTCGTCAAATGGTTGCGGTTGCGAGGCTCGTGTCGGTTACGTTTTACGAAACGAGTAGCGTAACCGTAAAACGAAATACGATATCTAATTAACTAATGACCAATCAACTAATTTTCTAATTCTACTTGCCAAGCGATGCGAGATAGTTTCCAAACCCGACGATAAATGTTGACGCAATCAGCACAAGTATTCCGCAGAAAATAATGTGATGCGTCCGTCGGCTGGCCCCTTTCCATTCCCGGAAAATCAGTCCCCATATATTGCTGAAGATGATGATAAAGGCCATGTGAATGGTCCAGCTTGAAAAGTCGTATTTACCCATTTTAGTGGTGCCCATTCCGTAGAACATAAACTGAAAATACCAAGTGCTTCCGGCCAGCGCTGAAAAGATGTAATTGCCAAGAAGCGATGTTCCGCCGCTATGAAGGTAATTTTTCGCTGTATGATTTTTAACATTCAGATACACGCACCAGATAAAATTTGTTGTTAAGCCGCCTGCGAGGATGCAGACAAAAACCGCACTATTCTGCCACAAATGTGGTGTGCCACGCTGTATTGCAAGCTGAGCAATAGGTTTTCCCGCTGCAATACCGAATGCCATACACGCACTCATTATACCGGCAAATATTGCAAACCAGAGTCCCCTGGTGAAGTTGAACTCTTTAATAGTCTCTTTCTTTTTCTCTTCTGATAGCTCTCTCTCTTTTGATATGCCCGCCCAACCGCAAACTGCAATACCGATAATGCAGGCAAGCACGCCGGCAAGTGTTGTCAAACCTGATACATGAGTGATCAAGTCATCAAAAGTGCCGAAGTATATCGGCGGAATGATTGTTCCAAAAGTAGCACAAAATCCCAATGCAATTGCATATCCGAGCGACATTCCGAGATAGCGCATCGAAAGTCCGAACGTCAAACCGCCGATGCCCCATAGCAAACCAAAAAGGTAACTGTAGAAAATACTGTTTGCTGGTGCTTCGCGCAGAATTGAAAATAAATTCGGCACCGTTAGAAATGCTACAATCCAGGGCATAACAATCCAGGAGAAAATACCACCTATGAGCCAGTAACTTTCCCATGCCCAGTTGCGGACTTTTTTGAAGGGTATGTAGAAACTACCTGCTGCAAAGCCGCCGACGCAATGAAGAAAAACACCTAATGCTATCATGTTCTGTCCAAATTTATTTTTGGCAGTAATCTATAAGGCGGGCGATTTCACTCCGCAGGTCTTTGCGGTGGACAATCATATCGACAAAGCCGTGCTCAAGCATAAATTCGGCTGTCTGAAATCCGTCCGGCAGCTCTATCTTTATTGTTTCGGCGATGGTGCGAGGCCCGGCAAAGCCGATTAGTGCGCCCGGTTCAGCTACTATAACATCACCTAACATGGCAAAGCTCGCTGTCACTCCGCCGGTCGTGGGGTCGGTTAGAACCGAGATAAAAAGCCCTTTTGCCTCATTAAATTTCGCCACCACTGCAGAGGTCTTAGCCATCTGTCCCAGTGACACCACACCCTCGTGCATCCTGGCTCCGCCGGAGCAGCTAACTACTACCAAGGGCAGTGATTCCTTCAGAGCCATGTCCACCGCAGCGCATAGTTTTTCGCCGACCACATAACCCATAGAGCCCATCAGGAAGTTAGGCTCCATTACTCCCAGAATGATGCCTCTTCCTTTAATAAAGGCTTTGCCGATCAGTATAGCCTCCTTTGCGCCACTTTTTTTCTCATCCGCTTTCAGACGCTCTTTATAGGAGGTTCCTCTATACTTGAAGCTGAGCGGGTCATTAGTCGTCAGATCGCCAAGGAACTGCTGAAAAGAATCTTCATCGACCAGATACTCAATTCGAGTGGCCGCCCCAATACGAAAATGTTGATCGCATTTAGGACAGACATTAAGATTTTCCTCGACGCTCTTCCTATATAGCATGCGCTCACAGCCGGGACAGCGCATCCACAGCCCTTCGGGCATCTCCTTGCGTGGCCTCAATGAAAAGCCGTTCCACTTTGATTTAGTTTCTTTGGCCATACAAAAAATAAAATCAAATATCAAAAATTAAAATTGTGGGGTTGTCGCAACGCGGCAACGAACTCCTTAATTTTACATTTTGAATTTGCTTTTTAGAAAAGAATTTCAGAATGTCATTTCGAGCGGAGTCCGGTCCTACTTTAGACGGAACGGACGAAGTCGAGAAATCCGGCCACGAAGCCAATAAGGCAGATTTCTCCACTTCACCCCCGTGCTTTCTGCGAAAGTAGAAACAGGGGCTTCGGTCGAAATGACAAGCGTGGTCTTTTCTACAGAGCATTTTGAATTTTAATTTTTGATTTTTTTACATGCCTTTCTAATAGCGTTTATTGCTGACACACGGTCTGGTTTTGAAAAAATGGCGTTACCTGCTACCAGAGTATCAGCACCGTATGAGACTACTGTTGGCGTCGTCTGGGGATCTATTCCGCCGTCAACTTCGACTCTTATATCAGGACCGACAATCTCTCTGACCTGGATAACCTTCTTTGCCGCTTCCGGCATAAACTTTTGCGCACCAAAACCTGGATGTACCGTCATCACCAGGATCATCTCACAGAGCTGTGCACACTCCTCGATCATATCCACCGGTGTCTCCGGATTCAGGCATATCCCAGCCGTAGCTCCGAGTGCGTGTAATTTGTCAATGAGTTTTTTTGGCTCATTGGCTGCCTCTACGTGGAATGTCACGTGATCGGCACCAGCCTCGACAAAGCGCTCGGCGAATTTTTCCGGCTCGCTTATCATCAAATGGCTGTCAAAAACCAAATTGCTGTACTTGCGGAGCTTGGCAATCACCGGCGGGCCAACAGTAATATTCGGCACGAAGTGGCCATCCATAACATCCAGATGCACGATTTTCACGCCGGCGGACTCAATCACAGCTATCTCGTCAGCCAATCGTGCAAAATCAGCGCTCAAGATTGACGGTGCAATCTCAATTGTCCCGGCTTTTGGAAGCTTCATCTTCGATCCTTTAGCAGGTCGTTCAAAACATTCCATATTCTCATATCTTCGGCCTCGTCGCAGAGTTTTTTTGCCCATGTTTTAAGATATCGCATATCGAGTTTCCCCTTATGGCGCAAAACGATACTCTTTGCATCGAGCAGGTCCTTATCTCGGCCCGGGATAATCTTTAACAGAATCAAATCCTCCGGAGAAGGAAAGAACGCCTTTATGCCGTATAACTTAAGCGTCTTTGCCCTTTCAAACGCTTCTGTTTCCAGTTCAGTTGAGGCAATAATAAAATCTATGTGGAAATCTTCGTAGTTTATCTGAAAGACACCAGTTCGCTCGACTGAGTCGAGACATCTTGCCTTGATAACCTTGAAACCGGCTTCTTTTGCCTTACCCAAAAAAACAGGGACATCCTCCCTGCTGATAATTATATCAACATCCACATCCGCAGTAATCCGAGGTTCACCGATTGTCCCTGCTGCAATTCCTCCGATTATCAAATACTTGTATTTCCCATTGTTGAGAAATGTCACAACTTTCTTATAAACATCTTCCAACAGAATCTTCATTTTTTTCGTTTATCCTGCAGGGATTTTTTCAGACAAATGGGATTATCCTGTGAGAAATTATCTCGCCATTCTAAGATAAGCTTAGATGAAAGCATTTTTTCCTCAAGCTGCAACGCTTTCTTCCAGGACAGGGTTCGCAACCAGCGTTCTTTCTCCCGCTGGAGACCTTTAAATCTTTTTTGGTCCAGCAGGCCCTTGTTGTTTTTGAATCTTTTCATTACTTATACTCGGCTGCTTTACCGCCTCGAGCGCTGAGCTTTGTATAGAGGGATTTATTCCAACAATTCATGATTAGTATTTGCCATTTCGCAATATCTATCCACTTATAATAACCGGCGGTAAAACCGCCGGCTAACTGATGAATATCACCTCCAACTAACAACAAACAACCATTGTTATTTGTCATCGAGGATTTCGATAGCTTTGAATTTTTTACCTTCCAGCAATTCGAGCGATGCACCGCCGCCGGTGGAAATGTGACTTATTCTGCTCTGTAGATTCAGCTTTTCAACGGCACTTGCACTGTCACCACCTCCGATTACACTGCGGGCTCCTTTTTTCGTGGCCTCTGCCACAGCTAAAGCCACGGCTTTTGTACCTTCATCGAAAGGCGGCATTTCAAAAACGCCCATAGGGCCGTTCCAAACGATGGTCTTTACGCCGGTGAGCTTTTCCACAAAGAGCTTTCTTGTAGCCGGGCCTATATCCATACCCTGCCAGTCGTTTTCAATGTCACCATCAATAACTTTATTCTCAGCACCGGCCTCAAATGCGCGGGCTACCACCGTATCTACCGGCAGCACTATTTCGCTGCCGACCTCTTTAGCCTGCTTTTGTAATTCAGCGGCTTTATCCAAGAAACCATCTTCACACAAGCTCTTGCCAATAGCCCGTCCATCAGCCTTGAAAAACGTGTAAGCCATTGCTCCGCCTATTAATATGCAGTCAACTTTATCGAGCAGATTTTCGATTACACCTATTTTGTCGGAAACCTTTGCTCCGCCTAATATGGCAACGAAAGGCCTTTCAGGGTCGCTAATCGTTTCACCGAGAAACTTAAGCTCTTTTTCCACCAAAAATCCGATAACACGAGGTTTATCCTTCATCATCATCGGCACTGTGTACATCGAGGCATTGTCCCTGTGTGCGGTGCCGAAGGCGTCATCGACATAAATATCAGCCAGCTCGGCAAGCTGCTGTGCAAAATCGTCTTTAGCCTTTCGCAGTTGTACATCCTCTTTTGCGGCTTTGTCTTTTATGGTTTCTTCCTTATGGAAACGTAAATTCTCAAGCAGCATGCAATCTCCGCTGGATAGTGCTTTTGCCTTTTCTTTTACCTCGGCACCAATACAATCGTCAGCGAAAATAACATCTTTGCCTAATAATTCGGATAATCTCCTGGCTACCGGCGTCAAAGAAAACTTGTCCTCTTTCTGGCCCTTGGGTCGTCCGAGGTGGCTCATAAGAATCAGGGCCCCGCCGCGCTCCAGGATGCTTTTTATGGTTGGCAGGGCTTTGACGATTCGGTCATTGCTGGTAATATTGCAATCATCATCCAACGGCACGTTAAAATCGCAGCGCATCAGGACCTTTTTGCCCTTCACATCAATATCTGCAACTATCTTTTTAGCCATTTTCGTACTTACCCCAACAAAACCATTCATATTTTATTCCCCACAAACATAATCATAGTATCGTCTTTTTTATTTATTCCTCTTACCTGCTTCCCTCGTGGTCAAAGACGCAACCGTGTTTCGTTTATCGGTTGCGCAACTGGTTTCGGTTAACGTCATACGTATAACGTGACGATTACCGTAACCGCAACCGATTGACGAAATCCTCAGCAACCGCAACCGTGTATAATGTTTTTTTATATCGCAGCCATTTTTTCCATTATGTCTACAGTGCGGTTTGAGTAACCCCATTCATTGTCATACCAACTAACGACTTTAATGGTTCTGC
>CAZQKO010000099.1:0-9726 GCA_964593945.1 uncultured Pirellulales bacterium
ATGAAAGTAAGCAAAAGAGCACAGAGCGTGCCGGTCTCGGCAACTATAGCTGTTACTTCACGAGCCAAGCAGCTAAAAGCACAGGGCGTGGATGTAGTAGGTTTCGGAGCGGGAGAGCCGGATTTTGATACGCCAGATTACATCAAACAGGCAGCTATAGAGGCACTAAAGGTCGGTAAAACAAAGTACACACCCGCAGCCGGGATAATCGAGCTGCGAACGGCCATCGCCGCTAAGCTCAAAAATGAAAACGGTCTTAATTATACACCGGAACAAATAATCGTTAATATCGGCGGTAAACACTCCGTTTACGAATCCATGCAGGCAGTGCTTGACGGCGGCGATGAGGTTATTCTGCCCACACCATATTGGGTAACTTATCCTGAGGCGATTAAGCTCGCTGGCGCTACACCTAAAATAATCCAGACCAATAAAGCCAACAGTTACAAAATGACGCCGAAACAGCTAAAAGATGCTATCACCAAAAAAACTGCAATGTTAGTGATTAACTCACCCAGTAATCCCGGCGGTTTTACATATACACCACAAGAACTAAAAGACATCGCGAAGACTATTGAAGGTACTGATGTAGTTGTGCTTTCAGACGAAATCTATGAGAAACTGATTTACGGCGACACCGAATTTGTAAGTTTCGCTTCGCTGAGCGAAGATGCCTACAACCGAACACTAACTCTGAATGGTTTCAGCAAAACATTTTCGATGACGGGCTGGCGCTTAGGCTATACGGCCGGACCTTTAGAAGTCATAAAGGCGATGGGACGTCTTCAATCTCACATGACTTCAAATGCTGTAACATTCACTCAATACGCAGCGATTGCTGCTCTCGGCGAGCCTGCCAAGCAGGCTATAGAGAAAATGAGAGTAGAATTTGAGAAGCGTGGTAAGTATATGGCCGAACGGCTAAATACTATTCCAGGCGTTCAATGTCCTGAACCTACCGGTGCTTTCTATTGTTTTCCTGATGTATCAGAGCATTATGGCCGAAATATAAATGGTGCAGAAATTAATGGCAGTATGGACTTTGCGAAAGCGCTGTTAGAGCAGGCTAATGTAGCTGTTGTACCAGGCCTTCCTTTCGGCTGTGATGGTAATATTCGCTTAAGCTTTGCCTGCTCGCTCGATGATATTAGCAAAGGATTAGATAGACTACAGAAATGGCTAAGTCAGTAAGAAGCAAAAAACACCGTGCCGAATCTGCTTCGCAGGGTGATGCTTCGACAGATTTTGATCAGGCACGAAGAACCGATAAGCGCCGTGCTTTCTCCGGCTGGCCAATGATTCTGGCCTGGGTGGGTATGCTTATTTTCGCCTGTCACGCCTGCACACACATGGTTGCTGCCGGCGATACCTGGGTAGCCATGACCTGCGGACGACACTTTGTCAAACACGGCGTTGATACTGTCGAGCCGTTCAGTGCGAACTCGCACAAGGCAGGACCAACACCGGAAGAGGTAAAAAACTGGCCAAAATGGGCGCAGTGGCTTACGGATAAAGTCGGTATCGAGACAGTGAAAAGATGGCATCCGACCGGCTGGATCAACCAGAACTGGCTAACCCATGTGATTTTCTATTGGTTGTCCACGAGTCTCGGTTCTGAAGAAGATCCACTTTTCAACGCCTTGGTGTACTGGAAGTTCGCTATTTACTTTCTGACAGTTATTTGTCTTTTCTACACGGCTGTTTTATTAGGTGCTAATCCTGCTCTTGCTGCTGTTTTCGCTTGTTTTGCACTGTTTACAGGGCGTTCATTTTTTGATATTCGTCCTGCCGGTTTCTCGAACCTTTTAGTAGCTGTCTTTTTGTTTATACTTGTCCTTACCACATATCGAAATATATTGTATATCTGGTTTATTGTCCCACTAACAGTCTTCTGGTGTAATATCCACGGCGGCTATATTTATGTATTCATAATGCTCATACCATTTATAGGCCTGCACCTGTTGATTAGCTGCAGTAAAAAGTGGACTGCAATTTTATATAATGTCACCGCCTGGCCGGTTTTCTATTTTGTTGTTTCCAGGGCCGGTTTTACGTTGTCCACATTTCTTTTTTTGATTCTGTTGATTGCACTCGATTTTATTTTAATTTTTAATAAGCAAAACCTCCTCTGCATTAAGTGGAAGGGTGTTTTACACGCGATTGCCGCCGGCATTGTTGCTTTTGTAGCTATGGTGCTGCTTAATCCATTCCATTTAACCAACCTGACTCATACCTTCGTCATCAGTGTCAGTGAGCATGCTGCGAGGTGGCGTGACATCCACGAATGGCAGCCTGCCTTCGACTGGGACAATCCTGTCGGTACAGCGATACCTTTTTTAGTCATGTATATTTTTGCCTGGGTAATCCTTGTTGTTTGGATTATAGTCCCAATACTAATTTCTCGCTCTGTCGGCAGAGAACATAAGCGAAGGATAGATACCTCTGACAGATATCAGTGGCCTAAAATCGATATGCCCTTATTACTAATTGCCGCTCTTACAATTTATATGGCCATTCGTTCCCGTCGATTTTTGCCGATAGCCGCATTTGTAGCCTGTCCTATCATAGCAATGATCATTGACCAGATAGTTCGTGCAGTCTCGGCAATGCGGAACTTCCGTAAGCATAATCGTCTGGTGGTCTCAACGATGCCGACTAATCTGCAATTGGTTTTCACGGTTGCCGGTGCTGCAGCGGTTTTATTCTTCGGTACATGGTGGGGTCTTAAGTTTAAGTATGTCTATCTTGATCCCTGGCCTTCTGAATTGAATCCGAAGTTGTGTACCGTATTTATGCGAATGACTGCTTCTGATGCTAAACCGTTTGAGGCCGGCCGGTTTATAAAAGAAAATAAGCTGAAAGGCAAAATGTTTAATTACTGGACTGAGGGCGGTTTCATCACCTGGGCCGAGGAGCCCGACCCTAACACCGGCAAAATACCTTTGCAGCTATTCATGGACGGCAGGGCACAAGCAGCTTATAACCGTAAAGCATTTGACCTTTGGTCAGCTATTATGTCCGGAGGCTGGACCTCAGCTGAGATAATAGCAAACGCACAGGCCAGACGAAAAAGGTTAAGTGCCGCCGATTATATAAAAATAGGTCGGTGGGTGGATGAGCAGTTAAAAAATAATAACGTCTGGATTGTATTAATGCCCGTAGCGGTTTTTGGTGAGCCTCGTCCTGACGAATATTATCAACAAAAGTCTTATCATGCTGTCAAAGGGCTTGAATATAATCGTGATTGGCCCGTTGTCTTCTTTAGTGACAAGCAAAAGATATTTGTTGACTACACAACGCCTCAAGGCAAAGAACTTTTTGACGGCATACGTAGTGGAAAAACACTATACCCCGATGATTACCATAAGAATCTCATGCTCGCCTATACTCTGCTTCGGTACAGAGCAGAAATGATTAACAAAAAAGAGGCGCTTGATTTTGCCATTAAAGCCTTCAACATAGAAAATGTGCCGGCCGCGATGCTGGAAATAGTACTTGCTTGTACACGTTTCTCTGAACTAAAACCTGCCGTAACAAATTTTTGTAAGAATCATTTCGATAACTTCGAAAAAAATAAGGAAACTTATACCAGGCAGAATGGCTACCGTATAAGAATTGAAGCTGCACGATTGGCATGTGTCCATTTAGCACAAGCTGCCCGGGAGCAAAATAATACAAAGCTCGCCAACTTTTATACCGCTAAAGTTGTAGAATATGCAAATGAGCGAAACAAATCGCATAAAAGATGGTAGCCAGACAGGATGTTCGATGCCGGATACTCGATGCACGACGGGTATCGAGGAACGAGAATCAAGGATCGAATCATTTTCTATAAGCGTTTTTTTTCCATGTTTTAACGAACAGGATAATGTCGCCTGCATAGTTGAAAAGACACTCAAACTGCTGGAAAAGCTCAATGCCGACTTTGAGGTGATTATCGTTGACGATGGCAGTACAGACGGTACAGGCCGACTCGCAGATGAGATTGCCCGCCAATATAGCAGAGTAAAAGTTGTGCACCATCATACCAATCTCGGTTACGGAGCAGCCTTGCAGTCTGGTTTTAAAACAGCCACTAAAGAGCTTGTATTTTATACCGACAGCGATGGCCAATTCGACATCAACGAATTTCCGCCGTTGCTGCCGTTAATGAAACAATATGATATTGTTAGCTGCTATCGACTGAAGCGGCAGGAAAATCTTATACGCAAAATCAATAGCTGGTGCTGGACAAAACTGGTTTGCTGGTTGTTCGGCATGAAAATACACGACATCGATTGTGCTTTCAAACTATATAAAAGGGAAATCTTTGACAACATTAAAATGTCGAGCACCAGCGCCTTAATTGATACCGAAATCTTAGCTAAAGCTTTACGCAAAGGTTACCGCGTGACCCAGAAGGGTGTGCATCACTATCCGCGGGTGGCAGGCTCACAGACAGGTGCAAAGCTAAAGGTAATTTTTCGTGCGTTTAAAGAGCTTTTTAAGCTTTATAAACAAATTAAATATGAGTGATAAGAAATTTAATCTTTTTATCTACGGCTCGTTGCGTGATCCCGGCATCTTTAAGTCGGTCAGCGGTTTGAGCTTTACTATTAAGGCGGTTCAAGCCGACAGCGAGACTCTTTCGGCCGAACCTGCCTTTCTGCCGGGGTATAGAAAAGTGTCACCGGATAATGTCTATTTCTATGCTGTAAAAAGCTCCACTTCAAGGATTGAAGGCATTGTGATTTTCGATGTTCCCGCCGTGGCTTTGGCTGAAATCGACAGATATGAAGGCAAACGCTATGACAGAGAAACCGTCCATGTTAATACTGCCAAAGGCACTGTTGAAACCCAGGCTTACCTGGCGTCACACGAGTCGATGAAAAAACATTTCGGCGACAGGTTTCATGTTAATTTAATACACGAGCTTTGGCTGCGAAAACGCATCGAGAAGTTTATGGAGAAGCACACACGGCCCGGCGAACAAACAGCCGATGCAGAATTGGAGCGACGGGCAGAAAGAGAGCTGCTGGCGACCACAGAAAGAGATTTAGTTATAAGTCATTATCGTAAGGGTCCCGTTAGCGATTATTACCTCGAACATGAGCTGGATCGGCCACGGCCAAACATAAAACATCTATATGATGACACCCAGGTCCAGCCCTTTATTGAGAAATATTTGGCTCTTGTTGTCAGGCAGGTCCTGCTCAATCAATTAGAAGAAAAAACTCAAAATCAATTTCGATTCGAAATTGAGCGATTGCTTACTTCGGAAAGATATTTCAGACGCTCTATTAGCTTGCTTGTTGCTTTGCAAATGATAAATGCTAATAGTGCTGCTGTCGATCTGATAATCGACGAATGTCTTAAGACTATGCCCTACGCAGGGCATGACCTTATCGACTACGTAAAATATGCTGTGCGCGCAGCCGACAGCATGTTTGACAGCCGGGTTGCCAAATCACTTTTAAGGTGGATAAGGTCAAATCTTCAGCCGGGTATTGTGCCCCTCGGCACAGAGTTGGAATTGAGCAATCTTGGTTTTGCTGCTGTCGAGCCACAAAGAACTGCTTACAAGGCCTCTGATCCGGTATATGACGATTTTAGGTATTTTAATGACTTTAGCCTGGACGTCTTGTCATGGAAGCTCGGCGGATATATTGATGACCATACCGGCTCGATCGACCGCGCACGCCGGCTCGGCTTTTTAGAACTGGCACCAGGCAGACTAAACGTCGCCGGAGAGCTTTCACGACCGGCAACAGCGGACCCCTGGGTGCTTAACAGGTTGATAAATGAAATAGTTGCTTTCTATGACGTTCGGCCACACAGCTTGCATCTTTCTTTCCAGCTTCGCAAAAATCAAATCGGTAATCAGAAGGTTTTGCCCTTGGGTTTTGTCAAGTGCCTGCTCGCGCTGGGCGGCGGCCTTAGCCAAAAGGACACCGGCAGACTCTGGATATCAAGAATGGGTTACGATGAAATAAAACGATATGAATTAGGTGAAGAGCTCGTCTTTGCCAGAACCAGTAAACGCGGCTGGTATCTTGGTGAAGACGAAATTGCAGACAAAAGCCCTATTCAAGCGATCTCTTACGTTCAGCAATACAAATTTATTCGCTTGGAAAAAAGAGCTAACTATGAACCGCTAATCTTGTGCCTTAAAGGGCTCCAGTTGGCATATAATCCAGCCGATTACATAGCTGCGGAGCAGCTAAAGGCAGATAAAAAGCTGCGGCGTGACTATAGAGAGTTAAAAAAATGGTCTGCCGAACCAACCGAAATTAGTGCTAAGACTATAAGCAAATTTATTTCCACAGTCCAGCAGGGCTTATTAAATGAGGCCCATCGTCAAGCCGCTCACAAATTGCATTATATCGATTGGGCTCTAAGTGCTATAGATGTACAACTGCGGATGTTCAATAAGCAGCTCAAAAAACCACTGAATCAAACAGCAGACAATTCTCCTGCTTCTTAGCTGCTTCTCCGAGCTGCCTTTCGATGCATGACATACTCTCGATATGATTTTTTCTTCTTTAGTTTTCGGATGCCGAAAGCAATTACTTCATCGTGGTCGAAGGCCAAATCCTTTGGCAATTTATCTATATCGAACCATCTTGCCATAGCTGCATCGTCGCCGGCTTTTATTTTGTCCTTGCCTTCGGTTGCGATGCCCATAAATACTATCGTTATTTGCCTACCTCTTGGGTCTCTGCCGCATTGGCCGAAGGCGTACATCTGCTCCAGCTTTATGCCGGTCAGACCTGTTTCCTCCGCCAGCTCTCGCACTGCGGCATCTTCCAATTCTTCATCAATATTGACAAATCCACCCGGCAGTGACCATTTGCCTTTGAACGGTTCGTTACGACGGTTGATTAGCAGTAATTTGACTTTGTTTTTGCACAGTTCGAAGACCACCGCATCAGCCGTAACCATTGGCCTGGGCCAGTCGTAAATATATTTGCCTTTTTTAGCCATAAAACTTATCGCAAACAGATGCCTTATGCACTTATTTACTTTCTTGGCCTTCAATTGTCAATACTGCCGCTGATAAAGACGGAAGTTTAAATTTTACCTTCTGGCCGTTTGTTTTAACTTCACCTTTATCCGGCTGAACAGTGGCTGGTTTTTCTAATGTATTTCTTGCATCTAACGAACCCGGCGCTACAATTTCCATAGATGCTTTTTTAACCTTAAAACTTTCATCCAATGATAAATTCACCTCAACCTCCTTGTTATTCGGATTAATCGCCTTTAAATAAACCATCTTTCCATTCTGCGATTTAGTAGCTATAACGTTCAACACCTTGTTGTCACCTTCAATATCAATCCTGTATGGTGCGAAATGTTTCCGCCACAGCTTCATTACCACATAATTTGGAGCGGGGAACCAACCGCAGTGGTCAAAGTTTATAAACGCATTGTTCCACGCAGTCGCTGATACATGCCGTAAGAATAACGCCGGCCCAGCCATCTCGAAAACGTCACTGCATCTTTCAAATGCGTTGAGTACACCTCCGGCATAAAGCCCTGTTCGCCAGTCGGTGCTCTGGGCGTTCCACTCCGAGCAGTAAATTTTTAAATTCGAATTTTTTGATTTCGATATAAGCTCGCCCGTTCGGTGTATAAAACGCTCATAATTGTATGGCCCTTTTGCAAAATTACCAGGATTTTCGTAATGATGAATGCTTAAATAATCAATCAATTCCGCGCATCCTTCAATTATCCTGCGATTCCATTGGAGGTTAAATCCGCCGCTACCACAGGCAGCAAGTTTGATAGTTGGGTCTTTTTTCTTCATCGCTGGTGCGAATTTCTTGACTGCTTCCACGTAATTTTCCGCACCCATACCCCAGGTCTCGTTGTCTATCTCCCAAAACTTTACATTATAAGGCTTGCGATATCCGTTTTTCGCCCGGACTTTACCCCATTTGCTTGTCGCAGGACCATTGCAGTATTCAATCCAGTCCAGCACATCCTGCAAAAATTCCTGCTCGTTGGGATTTTCATTCCAGGCCCTGGCCCCGATATTTACTACAATCAAAGGTTCCGCACCTATTCTTTTGCACATCCTGATAAACTCATCTGTGCCGTAGGCATTTATCTCAAGGTCGTCCCAGATTTCCCTCGGGTAAACCTTTCTTTCATGTTGAGGTCCGATGCCGTCTTTCCAGCGATATGGTGACGCAAAGCACCCGCCCGGCCAGCGTATAACAGGAGGCCTTAAATCCGCTATCGCCTTGAGCAAATCGGGACGATAACCATCAAACCTTTCAGAGCTTTTAGCCATCATGCTGACCTGGTCAAGCCAAATCTTGCCTTTACCCTTAATGCCTATCTGTAGCATAGCATCTTTAGAATCTATGCCCGGCTTAAAGGTAAATTTGAATTCGTTCCAACCGTTTTTAGGTGCTGCAAGGTCAGCTTTGCCTATGGTTTTGTCACCATCAAGCAATTTTACCATCAGGCCGTCAGGCGCTTCTCCTCGCACCCATATCGAACCATTATAAACTTTTCCTTTGCGAATGCAGAATGGCTTTTGTTGCAAACCGGCCTCGTTAGTCTGTGACGTAATCACATAACACAAATTACTGTTGAGCGGATTATCTTCTGTTAAGTGCGCCTCACCCTTACCATAAAACTGCCAGTACCTGGCACCGGCTTGTTCGGCCTTTAGGTTTGGAAGGGCCTCGAATAAAGTTTGTCCATCGAGTGACTTTACTTTAATATTTCGATATTTGGCTTTTGTATTCCACGTCCCTAATCCTACACAGCCTTTAAGATGTGGATTGTTTTGGTCTGTAAAATCGAGCATAGTTTTGCCGTCCAGCGATACCTGAAGATGCGTACCTTCGCAGCGAACCTTTATCTGATACCACTTGCCCGCTTCGATATTGTTCCGTACTATCGGCCCGACTATCCCCCAACCTCTCCCCTTTACTCCCTTTTCTAATGCGCTTTGAATATTGCCCCAGCCGCCAATGTTATACCAGTAGAATTCTTCTTCGTTCAGGACTCGAAATAGAATAAGAAAACCTTCTGCTCCGCTGGTTTTCTGCGCTTCAACAGTAAATTCATAATCGCCCCAGTTGTTATCTCCAAAAACTAACCTTACATTGTCAGCTATCTTTGACTGGATGAGACAATCATCTTTTATTGCCCACCTGCCTTTATCTATAGGTTCTTCAAAGCTGCGATTCCAAACCAGCTCGCCCCACAAACCGCCGTTGACGGAATGGTAAATATGCTCAAGAAAATGGCCATAAATTTTCTCGTCAATATTGCCTTCGACTTTCGACGGATTTATCGAGATCGATACTGATTCTTGACTTCCCGCCTGCGCGGGGACAGGCTGGCCATTGCAAAAGCAGGGGTCCATTGAAATTACAAAAATCAAGATGGCAGCGAACTTAATTTGTGAACTTATCTTTCTCATTGTTTCACCTCTTAAAAAATTTATACTTTCGCAATTCTGCACAAAATAACTGATTCGTGTTGTCATACCCGCGGAAGCGGGTATCCAGTCTCTTATAGTTTTTTATAGACTCCCGCCTCCGCGGGAGTGACAAAAAGTAAGCCATGCTATTCATTCTGTTAAATGCTTTAAAACCTTAATTATCAAGAAAAATCACGTCCGTCAACATTAACTCAAAACCAAGCATATTTTTCCACCCTTTTTCACGGATAATTTTTAATAATCAAATTTATTGCTCAAATTAGTTTTTTCACCTAAAATATCGT
>CAZQKO010000100.1:0-9716 GCA_964593945.1 uncultured Pirellulales bacterium
GTACTGCGCTTGGGGCTGCCACCCTTTATTCATCAATTTTTGGGTGGCATCCTCAAAGCCGCAGCCTGCCTTCGTCGAAGCGCTACGCGCAGGCAGGGCTTTGGGGATGGTTTTCCCTTTGGCTAAACACGTACACTGCCTTTGCAGGGGTAAACTTGTCCTGGCGTAAGCCATCCTGCGGACCGCAAAAGCGGTGATTAAATTCTGCGTAAAGGCACCCGAATAATACCAATCGGCTATTCTACCGCTTGCAAAGCTTAGAGTAAAAATTTCAAAATGATTTTTTTATAGTGCTCGACCGCTTTTTCTACGTCGCTGATATCAATATATTCATCCGGCTTATGACATAATTCTGGTTTTCCGGGACCAAATATTAGTATAGGTGCACCTAATGGCCTTAAATGTGGAGCATCAGTTGTAAAACCGACTGCTTTTGTCTCGTTTGCACCAACAGCAGCGCAGAATTCTCTAACAAATGTACATTCCGAGTCCGTCTCTATTGCTTCAACAGCTCTGTCAATGGAAACCTCAGCATTAAATGTAGGAAACCGTCGCTTTAGATTTGCAAAAATCCGCTTGAAGTCATTGACAATCTCCTCGTGGTTCTGACCGGGCAAAGTACGAATATCTATTCCTATGGTGCACTGGTCCGGCACAACATTCAAAGCCTTGCCGCCTGATATGGTATTAACACTCATCGAGCATGAACCTAAAAGCGGATGCGGCTGAACATCAATCCGGTCCTGAGCGTAGTCGAAGGGTTTGTATTTATCCAATTCATCCAAAAAGTCCTTCATCGAGCTTATTGCATTTATTCCAAGCTCCGGAGCCGAGCTATGTGCGGCTTTGCCCCGGGTTGTAACTTTAAGCCATATCATTCCACGATGCGCTGTAACTACGGCAAAGTCCGTCGGCTCAGGAATAATAATGCCGGCAGGCTCGATCAGAAAGCTACGCTCGTGCATAAATCTCCGCAAGCCGCAGCTATCTGTTTCTTCGCCGGCGGCGCAAAGAAGGATTATATCGCCTTGTAATCTCGTTCCGGTATCGACAACTTGCCTGATAGCAGTGACGATTGCCGCGATGCCTCCCTTCATATCTGCTGAACCTCTGCCGTAGATTTTGCCATCGCTTTCGATGGCTGCGAAGGGCGGGTGGCTCCAGGCAGCTTCGCCAGGTCCGACAACGTCAAGATGACAGACGAATAAAAGTGCCGGCTTTTGCCCTGTTGATTTTATGTGGGCAACAATATTTGCCCTGGTTTGGCTCCAGCTATCTATCCGTGAGTCTATTCCGGACAGGCCAAGCTCGGCTGTAATAATTTGAGCCGCAGCTAACTCGCCCTTATCAGAGGTTGTATCGGCTTGAATCAGTTGGCGAAAAAATTCTTTCATAATATGCCGATTATACAGGACGGTTCTCCAAAATAAAGAGCCATCTACTTTTAGCCCCCAGCCTCCTTGGCCGGAGAAACTTGTCCGCCGAAGGCGGATTGGCTTTGACCCGTCCTGAGCGGAGTCGAAGGATTGGGTTTGTTTTCACCAAGTGTCCTGTTCGATTTTTTCTCATAATCCTTTGTTATAGTTATGCTTGTATCCATTTTACCATTTTTAAAATTGGCTTTGTTTTGCAAAAAACAGGTTGATTTGTAGAACATTCTTTACAATTGTAGAGTAATTTGGGATTGCGTAATATTGACAGCATGGGCAAATAAGTCCCTTGAGGGAAAGTTACCCATCCCACCGGCTGAATCTTGATTTTTGCGTTGTGGTTTTTCGTTTCGCATTGAGAATTTTGATTTACCCCGTGAGATAGGCTGTAAATAATAGAAATGACTTTATATCATGGGGTGAATCCTACGCCTTCTGTCCTCCGTCTTCCGTCTTCGCCAAGGCTACGCCGGACAGGCTGTCTTCTGTCCTCCGTCTTCTGACTTCTGACTTCTGACTTCTGACTTCTGACGGGCATTATACCCGAAAACGGCTTAATTTTCAAGTGAAATTTTACCCCGTGAGATAATCTTTGAATAGTAGAAATTGCTTTATCTAACAGCGTGAATTCTGTAAGACAGGCTGTAAATAATAGAAACGACTTTATCTCACGGGGTGAACCCTCTGAAATACGCTGTATCAATAAAAAGGTCTAATATCTTTTTGTTCCCGGCTAAATCAAGGAGTATAATACCCAACATCAACATTATTGAGGAAGCGACTGAGGATAAAAGTAAAAGTGCGAGTTTTTCGGGCAATAGATAGGTTTCGGAATTTTGGGCTGTTCCTAGTTTCATAAACCAGTTCCGAAAGGGAAAGCCAATGCAGCACAATTTACTAGATATTCTCCAATCAGCCCATAATACGCTTAATCCAGTGGCTGCTCTAAGTCTTTATGAAAAGGTGAGACAAGAAACTCGGGATAATAAAAAAACACTGCATCTCTATGCTCAAGCGACAAGAGAATTGGCATACCTTTCAACTAATAAGGCGAGACGAGCCGTTTTGTGGAAAGAGACATACACTAAACTCTTAAAAGCTTCCGAAGATATAAACTTATATTTTCTTGAACAGGCAGCTATAACACTAAAAGATATGATACAGGATGAGTTTAATGGACTTGATGTTTCGTTCCTCAGACGTGAGCTAACGAACCTATTCAAACAACTATCTTGCCGAATATCGGAATCTGACAAAATTCCGGAGATCAAATCCAGGTTGCTGGCAAGAAGATCTTCTTTACTTCGACTGAGAAGCGAACGTTTTGACATTGCACCATATCAGAAGAGACGAACACTTGAAGAAGCACTTCGTTGTGCAGAAAAAGCTGTTAGCATATCTGAAACAACAGGTGCTCAGTTTGAGTTAGCGCTTTGCATATGGGGGAATGCAATGTCAGCGAAGTCTGATAAAGAGTACCAAATCATTTTAGAGCGTGTCGAAAGCTTACTGTCAAGCCCTTACATTACCGAACTTGAAGTAGCCAAAATAACACTCGGTCGATTCTACCGTCAAAATTATCGGCCTTTTGAGGCTTGCGAAACGTTTGACAAGTTAACAGATTCTGTACAACACAAAAGAAGATTTCTCCTTGATATCGCAAATTACGCTGAAGCAGCTATTCAATTATGGTTTCAAAAATATCCAGAACATGATTGGAAGCGTCATTGTGAAAATTCGCTTTTCTTAGTTAGAGAGGCGATAGATTCCGGCTACCGCAATGCTCGAATGTTTGTTAACATTGCCTTCTTACATGCTATCATGGGTGATAATCATGCGGCGAATTGTTCGTTACACGAGATCGCAGATGTATCGCAAGATTCAATCTGGAATAAATTGATTGAGCTATCGCTGTCACCGGAAAAACTCGATGACGCAACTGAAGGCTTATGCTTTGGACTCAATAATGGAGCAGTATGGACACGATTAGGTACGTTTGTATGGACATTCTATGACGACAAAAAGACAGCACAAGCATTATACGAATTCGCAGTAAAACTCAATCCTTGTAACCCTGTTGCTTTAACAAATCTTGCTAGGTTTTACTTGGTTGAAGATACGGAATATTCCACAATTGAAGTTGAGAAACTATTACATAAAGCTGGGAGCTACGCTAATAGGCGTTTTCGCTGGTGGAAAGATATCTTAGATAAAACCAGTGCTACGTTAAAACAATCATCGAGGCGCGTAACGCAAATTCCTTCACTTAGACGTTCACAATTATCATCAAAACTCAGTGCAATTAGATCAAGATATAAACAGATTTGCAACATAGACAGCCCTCAGCAACGTGGCTACGCACTAGAATGCCTCGTCTTCGATCTTGCTGGTATTAGTTTTACGGTTGCAATACCGTCGTATAGATTTCGGAGAGACAGCAAGTCACAGACTCAAATTGATGGTTATATCGAACACCGCGGTGAAAAATATAGAATTGAATGCAAATGGGAGAAAGACCCGATTTCTAAGAATCATTTCCCTCCCTTCTTACATGCTCTTGACGCGGCAGGGATTTCTGGGCTGTTTGTTTCAATGTCAGGATATTCTGATTCATTTATAGAATGTGTCCGTGAATATCGAAAAGAACGTGCTGTAATTTTGTTTGACCGAGAAGACTTAGAAGCTGCTGTCCAAGGGACGGTTAATTTTGATGAGCTGCTTACTTTTAAACGGCGATCCTTTGATAGAACGTCAGAGCCTTACACTAAATATACTATATTTCAAGATTAACAATAGGGTGCAATTGATTCCGCTAGCGTATCGTAACTGATCCCATGCGTTCGACGAGGGAATTACAGGTATACGGATCATTTTTCGATGAGTTGAGCTTCATGATGATAGGTTTTGATAGAGGCCAGTGGCTGCCCTAAATGACTGCAGAGCTTTGGGACGCGGATATTGCCTGGAATTATGGAAATTGCAATAGGGAGAAGACATATGCCCAGAACAGAAAATATTGACGTGAAGGACATAAAAAATGGAGTGCTAACTCACAATCTTGAGTCTTGGGAGCAGTTTGTTGAATTCGTTAAGGATCCACAATTGTCATGGCCTACTTTAATCTATCGAGGTCATGCCAACGCTGACTGGAAGGTTGAGTCAACGCTGGACAGGCTCGAGAAGCAGTACCCCACGAAACCCAACCTTGGTGGCTCAAATCCGCCACATTTTGACGTTCCGCGTGTTGATCGTAAAACCCACTTGAAACGGTTCAAGGAATTTGCCCGTGGCAGGCTTGTTGCAAACATCCCTGATAGTGATGATGAGTGGTGGGCCTTGGCCCAGCATCATGGTCTTGCCACACCCATGTTGGACTGGACCTACTCGCCATTTGTAGGCCTTTATTTTGCTTTTGAAATGGAAAAATGTGACTGCAAAGGCAAAATGTCTGAACCGGAAAACAGGGCTGTTTTCGCCCTCGCCCATCACCTTGTGCTTGATAATGTGAAGGATACCACTATAACCCCTAGACCTTTCGTACCTACCGGCCATGCGAATTATAGATTGGCCAACCAGGCTGGTTTGTTTCTGAGAATGCCGGACCCTGAAGAAATTGGATTTAACGTCGATCTTGAATTCTACCTTGAGACATATTTCAAGAGAGAAACTTATGAAGAACCAAAATCAGATGGTAAGGGCAACTTACATCCAAGAGCGATCCTACAGAAGTTTGTCATCTCAAATGATCATCGTGTTGAATGCCTGCGATTCCTGGATTACATGAACATCAACCGATCCAGCCTATTTCCCGACCTCGATGGAAGCGCAAAATATTGCAACAACCTTTGGGAAATTAACTTTGATAAGGCTGTGGGGTTCATCAATTCATCTTAACATAAGGGGGGATTAAAGTTGTCCGTCTTCTCTATTACAAGAGGGACGAACCCTATTAAAGGCGACAGAAAAAGGATTCGTTCCTAATAAACTCTTTCACCTGTAGTGAAGATGATAACGCGTCACGTCGGCTAATACACGACAAAACCGCAAACAAAAACACTTAACGGTTTGTTGTCTTTTCCCTGCGTGCGACTGAGTGCTTCGCAGAGACGAGTAGTTTGTCATAGTATCAAGATATAAAACAATAATAGCAGCATGGGCTAAAGCCCATCCTACCAGGCTTTTTTCCACCTACCTGCTGCGCCAAGTGCACAGCACGGCGAGTAAATTGATTCGACAGGCTCACCATTTATGATACACACCCCGCGATGAGAAAAACTAAAATTTTTTGTTGCAGATTATATTATTCGATAGCATAATTAAGGATTAAACAATTTAGGCTGGTAGTCTCGTGCAACGCAGCGATTTCACAGAGTAACAAATGACCCCGCTTCGCGGGAGCCTAAAAGGAGCATAAATGGGACCGGTATTGAATGGGCTGATCAAACTTCAAGATGTCGAAAATCGCCTGCGAGATGCACAGGCGTTACTGGTAAGATGCAGAAGAAGCGTAATCACCGAGGAAAATCAGATTCGAAGCCTGCAAAACGCGCTCGAAGCCAAAAAAGAGGAGATTCAGCTAACCAAGCTACAGTGCGACCGCCTGGAATTGGATTTGAGAACAAGAGACGAAGAGATAACCAAATTCAGAGCGGCACTGAACGCCTCCAAGACAAACAAAGAATATGCAGCGCTACTGACCCATCTAAATACCACCAAGGCCGACAATTCCAAGCTCGAAACACAAGTTCTGGAATTGATGAAAGAAATAGAGGCCGGTGAAGCTGAGTGCAATAGCCTTCGTGAGCAGATAGAGAAGCAAAAACAACAACTCGAACAGACCAGGACAAAGGCAGAAAAAGAGGCTAAAGAATATCAGGCCGATGTCGAAAAAATCCAGAGTGAATGGGATCAGCTCGCAAAGACCATACCTCCTGAGCTGCTGAACATATTTAAACGTGTCGCTGAAACGTACGATGGCCAGGCTGTCGCGGTAGTTGAGCAGCAGGAAGGCAGAGCAGCGGCCTATAGCTGCGGAGGCTGCTTTATGAATATAGCTGCCGAGCTTGTAAACCTGCTTATGATTAAGGATGATATAATCCGCTGTCCAAATTGCACCAGGATAATTGTGCTTGGCAGCGGATCTAAAGAGTAAAAGGTTCCTAAATTCCGATTTTCAATTTCCGATTTTCGATTTCAAATCGACAATTGGCAATCGGAGATCGAAAATACCTCGTGGTCTTTCTCGATGGGGAAGATAAATTTGCCGGAAAAAATAATCACTTACACAGATGGCGCCAGTAGAGGCAATCCAGGTCCAGCGGCTGCGGGTTTCATCTTGTATGACGTCGATGGAAATCAATTGCAGGCAAAAAGTTTTTTTTTAGGCCGAGCTACAAATAACGTAGCAGAGTATACCGGTTTTATAAAAGCCCTCGAAGCTGCACAGGAAATTGGTGCTAAACAGCTTTCAGTTTTTAGCGACAGCGAGCTGCTCGTCAGACAGATAAACGGCAAATATAAAGTAAAAAGTGAGAAAATCAGGCCACTCTTTCAGCAGGCTGTCCAGCTGCTTGAAAAGTTCGAGGACTGCAAGGTTACTTTTGTTCCCAGAGAGCAAAACAAAGAAGCCGACAGTCTCGTAAACCAGGCATTGAATCTCGAAGGTGATATTGAAAAGCAACCGTTGTCTACAGCGCAGAACAAAAAAACAATCCTTCGACCCAGCTCAGGACAGGTTCGATTGGGCGTTTTAATCAGCGGTGGCGGTACAACGTTGATGAATATTCTCGAATACATCAGGAAAGGCCGGTTAAATGCCGAGGTCGCCGTGGTAATAAGCTCGCGCTCAGAAGTTGCCGGTGTCGAGAAGGCAAAAAAAGCTTCTCTGGATGTAAAAGTCATCCGTAAAAAAGACTACCCCGATATCGATGAGTTAAGCAGGCGTATCGAGGATGAGCTGGTTACTGCAAACGTTGACTTAATAATACAGGGTGGATGGTTGTGCCTGTGGAAGATACCGGAAAGATTCGAAAATTGTGTGATGAATATACACCCGGCACTACTACCGAGTTTCGGTGGACAAGGCATGTGGGGACATCACGTCCACGAGGCGGTCCTGGCAGCAGGGTGTAAAATAAGCGGCTGCACAGTACATTTCTGTACTAATGAATACGATAAAGGGCCAATAATCGTTCAACGTGCCTGCGAAGTCAAAGATACAGACAGCCCTGACACACTCGCTGCCAGAGTTTTTGAGCAGGAGTGCATCGCATATCCACAGGCTATAAGGCTGTTCGCTGAAGGCAGAATATTGATTAAGGGCGGCAAAGCGAAAATCCGTGAACCATAATTGCTTATGAACCCCGTTAGAAAGCCATTAAGAAACGGGGTAATGCGATAAGGTGAAAAAAAATTGAGAATGAGAGGTTTCTAACGGGGTGAATAAGCGCCAGAAAGCACTGTTAGCGGAATCCATAATCATAATAGTGATGACGGCGGCAGCGGTAGTAGCGATGATTAACCTCAAACAGTGGGTCAGCCGTTCGGAAACGATACAGGTTATGGAGCAGCTCGGCCAAGTTGTCCTGCAATACCGAAAGGAGCATGGCTCATTGCCCTCGGGAGATGATGTAAAAGGCATCCAGGAAAAACTGCAAGAAGAGGTTCGCCTGGATAAATTACAGTATCGAGCACAGTGGATTGACGTTGATTCAGCTCCTGATGAGATTCTGGCCTATACAGAAAAAAGATTCCGGGCCTCACTGCTTGATGACGGATACGCGGTACTCCGTCTGGACGGGCGTGTAGAGTGGATGGGTAAAGAAAAATTCCAGAAGCTGCTGGGCCAACAGCGAAGGTTAAGTCCACAGGATTTACAGATTCTACAGGATTTATAAACCCTGTTTGTGGTGTTTCAGTTTTTCTGCCAGGTATTTATTTATCGCCGCTGCGGCGATTCGGCCCTGGCCCATAGCTAAAATTACAGTTGCAGCGCCAAGGACGATATCCCCACCGGCATAAACACCTTCCATCGAGGTCTTGCAATTTTCGTCAACAACGATGTTTCCCCACTTATTAAATTCAAGGCCGGGCGTCGTCTGGCGAATTAAAGGATTTGCAAGATTGCCTATAGCTATGATGACCGTATCGACATCAATTCTAAACTGCGAACCCTCGATGGGAATTGGCCTTCGTCTGCCTGATTCATCCGGTTCGCCGAGACGATACTTAAGACATTCGATAGCTGTCACTCGGCTGTTTTCGTCGCTGATGATTCGTTTTGGACTCTGCAGTATATGGAATTCTACGCCTTCTTCTTTTGCGTGATGGACTTCCTCAATTCGAGCGGGCATTTCTTTTTCGGTTCTCCGGTAAACTAAATAGACTTTGTCGGCACCGAGCCTGACTGCTGTTCTGGCCGAGTCCATAGCGACGTTGCCGCCACCGACGACAGCCACCTTTTTCGACAGCGCAATCGGGGTATCTGCACCTTTGCCGAAGTCGTAGGCCTTCATAAGATTGGCGCGCGTAAGATATTCGTTTGCGCTATATACGCCGATAAGTGATTCGCCTTCGATACCCATAAAGCTCGGTAGTCCCGCCCCGACACCGATATAAACAGCATCGAAGCCGTCTTCGTTCATCAATTGGGCAACGCTTCTTGTTCTGCCTACGATGAAATTGCAGACGATTTTAACGCCCATTTTTCTGAGTGTGTCAATCTCCTTTTGGACGATGGCTTTAGGGAGTCTGAATTCCGGGATTCCATAAACCATCACGCCGCCCGTTTTATGGAAGGCCTCGAATATTGTTACATTATGGCCGGCCCTTCGGGTGTCAGCGGCGGTGACAATGCCGCCTGGGCCTGAGCCGATTACGGCGACTTTCATTCCGGTCTCAGAAGCAACGGCTGGAATGCTATCATTTTCGCTGTCGTGGCCCGCCTGCCCAGAGTGTACGGCGGGCAGGTCGGCAACGAACCTTTCGAGTCGGCCTATGGAAACGGCCTTCGTGGGGTCTTTAAACTTTTTACCGACCGTGCAGGCTTGCTGGCATTGGACCTCCTGTGGACAGACTCGGCCACAAACAGCAGGTAATAATGAATTTTCTTTGATAATATCCAGCGCTTTTTTGTAATAGCCTTCGGAAACAGCGGCTACAAAATCCTTTATCTTTATTCGTACCGGACAGCCCTCGACACAGGGAGCGTTTTTACACCCAAGGCAGCGCAGAGCTTCCAGCCGAGCCTGCGTTTCGGTATAGCCCAGTGCCACTTCATTGACATTG
>CAZQKO010000101.1:0-9569 GCA_964593945.1 uncultured Pirellulales bacterium
CGAAAATATAGATAATTGTATTCAAGACATTAAAGATTCTTTTGCCGGCTATATACGAGAAACCATAATTAACGAAATCCCAGCCGACCCGATGGATTCGGCAGGCTCACCACAAGAATACAAAGACTTTAGAATCACCTTCTAACTAACACGCGATACGAGATTATTCCCCAAGATGACGGATGAGGACATATTTACGAAGCACAACCAGGTCCGCTTTTCGGCTGGGCTTTTTTATTTGAAAATGAATGCAAAAAACTGGATTTTCGCCGTTATTATGAGTACAATATTTCGCAGAGGTAATATATGAGACAAATTAGAATTACATTACCGCAGAAAAAAATAGAGGGTTTTTGCCTCAAATGGAAAATTTCAGAGATGGCACTATTCGGGTCTGTTTTGTCAGACGAATTTCGTTCCGATAGCGATATCGATGTTCTGGTTAGTTTCAAGGACGATGCCGGATGGGGACTGTTCGATTTTGTGGATATGATTGATGAGCTTAAGGCTATTTTTGGACGAAAGGTTGATTTAGTCGAAAAAGATTCATTGAGAAATCCGTTTCGCAGACAGACAATACTCGCCGGCAATGAGGTGATATATGCAGCCTGACCAGAGAGATGCCGCTTATTTATGGGATATGCTCGATGCTGCCCGGACGGTAGAACAATTGAGTTCCGGCCTGGATTTTACTAAGTATTCGAATGACCGAAGGACACAGCTTGCAGTCGAGCGGTCTTTTGAGATTATCGGTGAAGCAGCAGGCAGGGTATCGGCCTTATTCCGCAATGCTCATCCTGAAATCCCATGGCGACAGATTATCGGCCAGCGCAATGTTCTGATTCATGAATACGGCGAAATCAAGCAGGAGCGAATCTGGAAAACAGTCACAGAAAACGTTCCGCAGTTGATTGAGCTGCTAAAACAATTTGTTTGAAGACCGGACTCGTCGAGCGTCAACACGACCCTATTCTGAAAACCTCTGTATAAAGGCTGCTGTTGATTCTCTTGCAGACATTGACCCCAAGTCATTAACAAAGAAGATAAAAAAGGCTTTTTGACAAGATTACAGATTAAACAGATTGTTTTTATTACTACATTCTAAGGTTACATCGTGGCATTGTAATTTTACTCCGCGGCTTGTGAGGTTACATTGAGCCATTGTACCCACCTGCTGCAGTGGCTTTATAAGTTTTTAACCTCTCTGTCCGCCGGAGGCGGATAGCAGATGAATGTTCTCGGTGTCCAAATAAAACCCGCGGCAAACCGCAGGCTAAATATAGATTCATGCTTCCACAGCACCGTAAGGCGTCCCACGGAGAATGACAGAGTAAAACACATTACGCAATACGATTTACGCAACACGCAATACGAGATTATTCTCCCAAGTGTCGGACGACGCCGAGCTTGCGAGGTACAATTAAATCCGCCTTTCTCGCTGGCTGGTCTTCTTTGATCTTGTAATTGACATCCATAATTTCAATAAATTCGGCTGTATATTCCTTCAAGACTCCACAATACTCCAACATCTTATCGCCCTTAATCATATCGAGGACAACTTTATGGCCGATATATCTTTCCAACAAAGGCTCATAAGAAGTCCCCACCGTACTTATCAATTCCTGCTGCATCTTGGACACATATTTATCCTGAGAAGATAATACCGCCCCTGCGGGAGTAGCTTTCTTTGCCTGGCTCATCAACAGGCTAACTACCTCCATTACTGAGTCTCTTACCGTTTTAAAGATATTCTTTATTCTTCTTTTCATTCTCCTCAGGAACGTCGGATGGTATGTTCTTTTAAGCTCCTTTTCTCTTTCTTTTTTATTGCGTTCGCTCAGCTCATCATGGAAGCGAATTAAGGCGGCGATGTTAGGATACTCCTGTTTATACAGGATATAGCTTGTTTCATCGTGTCCGTCTTCGTCTCTGTACTTTTCCGGATAGACAAATTCCAGGCCGGTATTTTCCACTCTCAACGTACCCCATATTATCTTACCGGAGGCATCTTCCAGCGTCACCATATCCCTGTGGAAATCTCTCAGGCATTTATTTCTGCTTACTCTTCTGACGAAAGCGCCGACAAATGCAGCCAAAACAATGAAAATTATGGTTATAGCCGTAAAAGGTATATTTTCTGGAAATGCAAAAGCCATGACGAACTCCATCGAAATTCTCCTAACATAGTCTCGTTGTGCTTAAGCTTTGTATTTCAGAGAATACAACGTCACAAAGTTTAAACCTCTGCCAATATAACGGTATAATTTTTGCCGTAGAACTCAGCGCATTTCGGGCAGGTAGTATAGAAAAAGTCCCGCCTGCCCAGAGTGTACGGCGGGCAGGACATCTTTTTAATTTCTTTTGCTTTCGATGTGACGTAGTCTTTCATTTGTTTTGCCCACGTCCCGGCGTTTTTGTACGGCCCTTCAAAGACCTTAGTCAAAAAAGTTCCTGATATTCTGGCCATCTCTGCTCCGGGCACATCCTTGCTCACCGCTATATAAATATCAGCCCCCCATAGAGACTTCTCATCCGAAAGCATAAGTGGTTCAGGCGTAAGAGCCTCTGCCTTCTGAATCATTTCCATATTTCTTACAATCACCTTCCCAAAGTTAATAGGGATGTGCATAAAACTTTTAACATGGTCTTTAACAAACAATTTATCCTGGAAGGTTACCTCTTTCTCATCCCACGGCTCGGGATTAAACCTCGGACAACATCCAGTTTCCGAATTTTCATATAATTTATCCATAACAATTCGTCCTTTCACTTACAATTGGAAATAAGTATAACAACATAGCCAATTTTAGTCTAAACAGTAATTGGCAACCTTTGGGTTAAATTTATCAGAAGCACGTCAGATCAAAGGCATACCTAATAGATATCAATACTTCAAAACTATGTGGCATCATGTTATAATTCTACTCAATGTATAATACATAGTGAATTTTGATTTTTTGTAGTGGGTTGAACTCCGCAATAAATTGCGGGGCTAAATATTTAGCCCCCAAATTTATTTGGGGGTTTTTATTATGGCATTACCTGTCGTCGCAATAATCGGTCGGCCTAATGTCGGCAAGAGCAGTCTTCTGAACGCCTTGGCCGGTCAGAGGATAAGTATAGTCGAGCCGACCGCAGGCGTTACAAGAGATCGTGTAAGCACTATCATCGCAAGAAATACGCCAAAGGCAGACTATTTCGAGCTTATCGATACCGGCGGCTATGGTATCGTTGACTCCGACCGGTTAAGCAGGCATATAGAACAGCAAATCCTTCAGGCGATTGAATCAGCGAACCTCGTGCTCTTTATGGTTGACATTCGCGACGGCCTGGTACCACTTGATAAGACAATAGCTAAGCTTCTGCACAAACACGGACTCGACGTCATCGGTGTTGCCAACAAAGCAGATAGTGCCAAGATGTTCGATGCCGCTGTGGAATTTTCCAGCCTCGGCTTCGGCGAGTTTCTTTGCGTTTCAGCAAAGAATAATCTGAATAAAGCTGTCCTGCTCGACAGAATTTTTGAAAAGCTTGGCTCTCTGGAAACTGTCAGGCCCGCTGAGCCGGTAATGAAATTGGCGATAGTCGGCAAACGAAATGTAGGCAAAAGTACCCTTCTGAACTCTATGGTCGGCTCTGAAAGAGTCATCGTCAGCGATACGCCCGGTACGACAAGAGATTCTGTAGATGTACGCTTCGAAAAGGACGGCAAAACTATCATCGTTATCGACACCGCAGGAATCAGAAAAAAAGGGAAGATGGCCGACAGCATTGAGTTTTATGGCTATGTCCGTGCGACCGAATCTATCCGCCGAGCCGATGTCGTTTTGTTTCTGATTGACGCCACCCAGCCTGTCTCCCAGGTCGATAAACAATTAGCCGGTTTTATCACCCAGGAGCATAAAAGCTGTATAATAGTTATCAACAAATGGGACCTTGCCAAGGACTCAGTTGTCACCGGTGACTATGAAAATTACATGACAAAAATACTGCCTGGTTTAAGTTACGCACCTATAGCATTTACCACAGCAACAAAATCAAAAAACGTCCAGAGTCTTTTGGACTTGGCTGCTGAAATCTTTAAACAAACAACCACTCGGATATCCACAGCTAAATTGAACAAGGCGTTTGAAGAAATTCTGGCAAAGGGTGCTGGAACAACGAAACGTCGAAGAGCCACAGTGGGCAAATCCACAAAAAGTGGGCCGAAAACTTACTATGCTACACAAATCGCCTTTAATCCAGTTACAATAGTTCTATTTGTAAACAACCCTAAATTATTTGACGAACCCTACCGCCGATTTATTATAGGTAGGCTGCGGCAGCTTTTGCCGATAGCTGAGGTGCCGATCCGACTGCTGGCACGAAGACATAGTTCAAGGTGACTGCTGTGAATAAAATTAAGGATTTAGGCCGATGAGCTCTCTAATTGTTGCGGGAATTGCTGTCTTTCTACTGCTTTTAGGTTACATATTCTATAGCCGAAAGGTCAAACTATGGATAGGTGTTGATGATAGCGAAGTGCCGCCTTCTGTAGCGATGAATGATGGTGTTGATTATGTTCCTGCTAAACACTGGACTATCCTATTCGGCCATCACTTTGCATCTATTGCCGGAGCTGCTCCTATAATAGGACCAGTCATCGCATGTTTGTACTGGGGATGGCTTCCTGCTGTTATCTGGATTGTAGCTGGTGGCGTCCTCTTTGGAGCCGTTCACGATTTCACAGCACTTGTGCTTTCCCTTAGAAACAAAGGCAAGTCGATTACTACAGTCACCGAGTCAGTAATGGGGAAAACCAGCAAGATTCTATTCGGCCTCTTCGCTTTTTTGGCATTGATCCTCGTAGTCGCGGTGTTTGCAGCCATTGCAGGACAGACTTTGGCAAATACTCCCGAGGTTGTAGTACCCACTTTTGGGCTCGTCTTCGTAGCGCTGATTGTTGGCATCTTGATGTACCACATAGGGGCCTCAGTACTATTGTGCTCAATAATAGGAGTTCTATTGCTGGCCGGCCTGATTGTAGGTGGATACTATATTCCGATTAAACTTCCTGTGGAAGATGCTGCGAGCTGGTGGACCGTTATATTGCTTATCTACGCCGTGATTGCATCAGTAATGCCTGTAACTCTGCTGCTTCAGCCCAGAGACCATCTTGCCGGTGCGGTGCTTTATTTAGGTGTGCTCTTTGGATTCCTGGGTCTTATTCTTACGCACCCGGATATGAAAGCCCCAGCCGTTGTCTCCTTTTCTACCAGTAAGGGCTGGATGTGGCCTATGCTGTTTGTCACGGTGGCTTGTGGTGCCATCTCCGGATTTCACAGCCTCGTCGCCAGCGGTACAACTTCAAAGCAAATTCCGCGAATGAGAGATGCCAGGGTTGTCGGTTACGGAGCTATGATCGCAGAAAGTGTGCTGGCCGTCCTGGCTGTAGTAGCCGTTACAGCCGGCTTGTACTGGAAAAGTGCTCCTGACGACAGCGAAGGGCTGGTATACCAGCAGCTCTTTACAAAGGGCGGATGGATAAAAGCATTCGGAACCGGTTACGGTCAGATTACAAAGATAATCTTCGGCGGGCTGGGAACACTCATCGGCATAACTATGCTCAAGACTTTTATTATGACTACTCTTGATACGGCAACACGCATTACGCGCTATATATGCAATGAACTGTTTGGAGAGACATTCGGCATACCTTATATGAAGAACAAATACGTAGCCACCATACTTGTTGGGGTCTTGGCAGGTGCACTTGCTCTTGGCAACTGGAAAGCTATCTGGCCCATGTTCGGTGCCGCAAACCAGCTCATCGCCAGTCTTGTTCTCATCGTGGCAAGTGTATATTTGTTTACGCACAAACGCAATTTTGTCTTTACTGCTATACCCGCCGTCGTCATGCTTATAACTACAATCGCTGCTTTATTATACGAAACATATACTTTCTTAACTGCTGAGAAACCTAACATCTTGTTGGCAGCAATAGCCGTAATACTTATAATCCTTGCGGTATTCCTTGCGCGTACGGCACTGGCCGCTGTCGTTGCGGTAAGACATCAGAGAACAGATGTTAGAAGACAGACGACGGGAGAAAGATAACATTGATAAAAACTTCTGTTTTTTGTCTTATGTTTTCTGTGTTATGTTACTGTGGATGACAGTCGAAGCTATCTTTGCTTGTCTCGGCTTGCAATAACTTACGGGCCTTCTGGAGGAAGAGGCACAAGTTTGAAGATGGCCTGGACGCGAGTCTGATTCAGACTTATCTCACCTTTACGAACGAATTCCTCCGGAAAATTGTAAACCACTTCTCTGCGATGCTCCTCGCTATTCTTTTTGACATCATCATCAAGAATATACAGTATTATCTGAAATGGCTGCTGCTCATAGGCCAGCTTAGCAGCGGGGCTGGCCTTGATAAGTACTGATGCCAGTTCGCTGGGATTAAGCACTTGGACCTTATATTTGTATTGCAGGTTCTCACTTAAGCAAAATCCCGGCGTGGCAGTTACTGTATAGGGCCTAAGTACATCTTCAGCCGGCGGCATCTTGATGCGCACAGGCTCAGCAGCGTACCGTGGCTGGCCCTCAAACAATTCAATGTAAGGCTTTCTTTCAAGAGCGGTTGATCTTGCATACTCAATCTCTTTACGGGTCAATCGAACCTGAGCTGTCCTTCTGTCTGCGGGCACAAACATGTCAACTTTTGACGGCTCGATGCTTTCGTGTTTCAAAGAAGCTCCGTTTTCATCAATACACTCAACAGTCAGCGACTTCTTAACAAGCTCAACAACATTGACACTCAACAACTGCGGCTCACAGGATTCGATTTTGAGCCCAAGCTGTTTTAATTGTTTATCTTTCTGTAAGAATGGCAGCAATCCAAAACTGTATTCTCTGGGCTTGTTCATTCTTTCCTGCACAACGTCGAGGACAAATCTGCGTATTTGTCCATCTCTTAATCTTTTGCTCTCACCGGTAATTGCGGCATGAGGACCTGAAAGCTCGATTCTTATGTCGGCTGTTGGGTTTTGATTAAAGCTTACCCAAAGTTTTGGATCAGCCGATTCATCTATAGTAACCTCGGCAGGTTTGTCCGACAATGTCTCGTCTAATGCCAGATCGGCCCAAATCCAGATCAAGGCCGTCAAGAATATCACAATCGCAATTTTGCCGAGTTTGATCTTTCTTGCCATCGTTTTGTATTATTTACTCCGCGATTAGACTACATTTTATGAAAGCGCTGTCGCCAGGGACTTTCGTAACGTGGATTCATCCACATTACGGCTGAGCTGTCCGTTCTCTGCTATTGAAATGATACCGGTTTCTTCACTTACGACCACACAGGTGGCGTCCGAACCTGTAGTTATGCCTATAGCCGCTCGGTGGCGCGAGCCAAGTTCAACGCCGTCCACACTACCAGCCTCAGCTAAGGGTAGCTGTACTCCAGCGGCAAGCACTCTATCGCCTCGGATTACAACAGCCATATCATGAAGGGCAGTGCCGGGATAAAAAACGGTCTTGATTAACTCAGATGTAACCTTCGCGTCAATCTGGATCCCGGTTCCTATGAACTCACCCAGCGCAACGTACTTTTCAATAACGATAATGGCTCCCGTGCGGGAGGTGGAAAGCTGACTTGTGGCGGTCATTATCTCTTCTATAGTTCTTGAGAGCTGATGGGAACGGCCCGCCCAAAAGCGAGACCCCCCTATTCTTATCAGGACTCTTCGAATCTCCGGCTGAAAGCCCACGACCGCAATAATCAAAAGGCCAATCAAAAAAAAATTGTAAAGGTATTGGAGTCGGGGAAATTTAAGCCATTCTACGACTAAATTCAGGATAAGAACGCCCGCAACGAGAATGAGTAAGACACCCCGGAACAACCTTTCCCCACGAGTGCCTTCGAGGAAATCGACAAGCCAATAAACTACAATGCCGATGAGAAACAGCTCAATAAAGACACGCCACCAATCATAACCTGCCACCCGGTTGAAGTAATCAATGAACGTCTCCACGAATCAAATCCCTTTGTTCTCGTCGTGCATCATGCGTAGTATGCTTCGCGTTAAAAAATAACGCGTTACGACGTACGCACAATGCAATACGAATTATGGTATCCTTTTGTCGGTGAGCTTGCTGGGCTCGTCAAGTTGTAAGACCCTGTCTATATCTGCCATCATCTCCTTCCGGTTAAGACGAAGTACACGCTCATGCCTTTGATGTCCTTCAGCGGTAGTTTCGCCCAGCTGATTGAAAAAACCGCATCCGCAAGGCAGGAAAACCAAAACACATAAAACAATAGTCAAGATAATACCACGCGGAGATATAGAGCCGCTTTTCATCGTTTACCCTTTCGAAATCCCAACAAGCCGGCTGTACTTTTATGTACTATTTTTTCATAGATTACGTTATTGTTATTATAGCAGGGCGTAATATCCTTGTCAACGCAAAAACCTGAGTTGCACATATTTAGGGTGCGTGTCATAAGTGGTGAGCCTGTCGAACCAATTTACTCGCCGTCGGCGTAGCATTTGGCGTAGCAGCAGGCAGAAAAAACAGGTAGGATGGACACCGCCAAAGGCGGGTAAACTTTAGCCCATGCGGATTTTATAAATGTTTTCCACAGAAGGAAAGCAGAAAGTAGGATGGGTTTTAGCCCATGCTGTATATTTACGTCAAAAGAGTTTTTTTCTTGCCTTTTTAGACAATTACAAAAATAATAATCCCGGCAAGCGGGATTTACACCATTGATTAATCTAAATGTTTAGCCGTCACCGCTGCGGCGACGGTCAGAATTGTTTGCTGAGTAACCTGAGAAAACGATTGACAGGTTACTACGGTTAAACAAAACCGAAATAAAATAGTGTCCCCAGAAGTATTCAGACGCTATAGTGATTCTAAAAAGAATCAGAAAATAAGAAAAGGAAAACAAGAATGGTCGAACCTTTACAGTTACCATCGCTACCAACCGATAACTTGTACAAGTTCATCGGACTTTCAGGCCTTGTTTTGTTTGTTACTGCGATCATAGTGCCCCTTAGGATACAGGATAAAATAGACAGAGACTTTGCACGATTAGAAGCCATCCTCAGAACCAAGGTCGATTTAGCCGTATTAGGATGGCACCAAGCTATAACTCCAGATACACTCAAGACAGAAGAGGCCATTGAAAATTGGCGGAAAGTACAGAAAGAAAAGCAAACGGAATTGGAGGACCGCTTTCAAAAATTGGAGGTGTCGGGTGCAGAGGATGAAGAATTCTGTATGGCCATACAGATAAAGAAACGCTGGGTCCGAATTTCTTGCGTTATTGGAATAGTCGGTTTCGCCCTCATGGGATTTGGATTCACTATGTGGTATCTTAAGCTACAGCGTTATCAGGATAAAATCATTCTAAATCAAGCTCAAGATATTGTGACGAATAGAAAGATGCCGATATAGACAAATTTCTACAGAAAGTAGAAGTAGATAGTAATAGGGAGAAAATCAGGGTTGCATCTCAGAAAATCTGGGTACACCATATAATGGCACTAAGTTAAGCAATTCCTTTTCATAAAGCAAGGCCTACC
>CAZQKO010000102.1:0-702 GCA_964593945.1 uncultured Pirellulales bacterium
CTTCACTTAGCCTGGCGAAAAAAGACGTCAGGCTACAGTGTGAGCGAGAGCTTAAGGCTGTGCTCATCAGGTTAAGGCAGGGCTATATTGCAGCGGCGGCCAACCGGAAGCTCGTCCGTGACATCCTTATATCTACTATAAAAGGACTGGCTCCGCTTTTGCGAGCGATGCTGTGGCTGAAAGATATTGACCGGCAAGCTGAAACAGAACCAACCTTCCAAAAAGCAAGCGCCGAGTTATCAATCAGCATAGACCCTCTGATAACTATAACAAAGTGGCAGTACGAGAGGAGCAAGCCGGATGCGATTCAGGTGAGAAATATTTTCGAGTCGGTCTATTCAATCGTCGAGAAATTGGCCGTCATTGTGGATGAACTTGAGGCTTAACATGCGACGAACTACTTTTATTCTGGTATCTATACTACTGTTCGTTTCGAATTACGGCTTGGCCATAGCCGCCAGAGCAGACTTGCCTATGCCTCGTCATTATGTCGAGGACTATGCAAACGTAATAAATCCTGCTGAGGAACAGTCGCTAAACGGCGTCCTGCAGGAGTTGGAGCAAAAGACCGGCGCACAGTATATCGTCCTGACGGTGGAAACCACCGGCGGGATTCCGATTGAAGATTTTGCAATCGAATTAGCTGGTAAATGGAAGCTCGGCCAAAAGGACAAAGACAACGGTATGTTATTCGTCCTGGCA
>CAZQKO010000102.1:725-9420 GCA_964593945.1 uncultured Pirellulales bacterium
CTACGGATTGGAAGGTTTTGTCACTGACCAGTACTGCGGCAGAGTCGGCAGAGATGTCCTCGTGCCGTATCTGAAACGGAGTGACTACGGTCAGGGTATTTACCAGGCCAATTTACAGATTGTCCAGAGGATCGCCGAGCAGGCTGGCGTGACATTAACGGGTATGCCTAAAATAAAGCCCGTGCCTGTTCAGCAAAAGCGAGGGACGCGGGGCCTGCCTTGCTGCAGTGTTTTACCTCTTTTATTCTTTTTTTTGATTATTTTTGGCGGTCTCGGCAGAGGCATGGGCTGGTGGTTTTTCCTGCCATTTATGTTGGGCGGCTTCGGCGGACATGGCGGATATGGCAGGTCCGGCTCGTTCGGAGGAGGCAGCTTTGGTGGCGGGTTCGGCGGATTCGGTGGAGGTATGGGCGGCGGGTTCGGCGGAGGCGGCGCAAGTGGAGGTTGGTAGTGGCGTAAGCCATGCTATGCAGTCTAAAGGACTCCTTTCGGAGAATTGAAAAAAATTAAGGAGATGTACTAAAATGAAAAACTTCGGAAAAGCATGGGTTGTCTTGATTGCGATACTTGTCGTTTTGCTGCTTGTCGGGCTGGGTATATTTAGCTGGTACATCAGCGGCTATAACAGAGCAGTCAACCTTGAAAAGGCTACGGAGAGGGCCTGGGCGGATATTGATGCCACTTTACAACGCAGGCTCGATTTAATCCCTCGCTTGGTCGAGACGGTCAAAGGATACACAAAGCACGAAGATGAATTGTTTAAACACATCTCCGATGCCCGCACAAAATATTTCCAGGCTGACAACAGAGCCGGACAGATCCAGGCGTCAAACGAGCTTAGCGGTTTTCTGTCTCGGCTTTTGATGCTGCAGGAGAATTATCCGGAGTTAAAGGCCAGCGAAAACTTTCGAGACCTCCAGGTTGCACTCGAAGGCACGGAGAATCGAATAAACGTTGCGCGTACAAGATACAACCAGGCGGCTGAGCAATTGAACGCTTACACAAAGCAATTCTTCGGGTCGTTCTTCTGTCGGCGGGCGGGTGTCAAGCCGGTTGAATACTTTGAGGCCACCGAGAAAGCAAAAACCGAAGTGCCCGAAGTGAAATTCTGATTAAGCGGCGTGTTTAGCCGTCGCCGGCATTTATCCTTCGTAGTACTACTCTGTTCCCTGGAGTATCAATACGAAGGAGAACTACGGAGAAGGACGGCGACAGTTAAACTTGGGTGGTTTTGTTAGTTCCGCCTTTTTTGGCCGAGCACCAAGTCACGCACATCGGTTACGCAGTAGATAACCATCCCAGCCAAGAGGACGCCCTCCAGCAGACACAGGCTCTTCGGCATTTGATTCCATGCGTATGACACGGCACTATAGATTAGAAACGCGCAAACCGCACAGAAAATAATCGTAGTGAAGGGATAGCCTGTGACACGATAGGGCCGTTCGACGTTCGGCTCTTTGAATCTCAAAACAATAACCGCAACACTCGTAGCGAGATAAAACGAATAAACCGGTGCAGCGGTATAGAGAAGGGTATCAACAAAAGACCCTAAAATCACGATCAGTCCGATGGCTATCGCACCCTGGACCAATAGTGCCCAAACCGGCGTTCCAGTGCGCCCGTGCCATTTGCCTACCAGCCGAAAGGCTCGGTGCTCGGCGCCCAGGGCGTATGAAATACGAGCGCCCGTGAAGATCAAGCCGCTGACGGCTCCCAGTGCAGAAATACAAACCAGGGCACTGATGAGCCTGCCGCCAATTTTGGGAAATACGGTTGAGACGCTGTCGGTGGCTACTGCTTTGGAGTTTGCTAAGCCGGCGTAGCCTAAAGTGTAAAGAAAAGCCCCATTTACCAGCAGGTAAAGCACTGTTACTACAACGGCGCCCAGCACCAGCGCCCGAACGATATTTCGGCGCGGGTTCTTTACCTCGGCGGCTACGTAGGCCATCTCGTTCCATCCGCCGTAAGTGAACAGAACAAAAATCAGGGCCATACTCAACGGAAGATGACTGACCGTCTCAGTGGTAGCAGACGATATTGGCCGCGGGGCAAACACCGCTACGCCGACGATAGCCAATAGCCCCAGTGCCTTGACCGTCGTCAGAAGGTTCTGGGTCCATTTGCCCTCTTTTACACCAATAATATTTATAATCGTCAGAATAATAACAGCAGAAGCTGCAAAAGCTCGTTGGCTGTATTGCGGGTGTGCTATAAAAGGGTCATAGATTGTTCGGGCGTATGTCGCAAATGCAAATGCCATCACGGCTATGTCACCAGGCCGGATAATCGCAAGCTGTCCCCAGCCGAAAAGAAAACCAGCCCACGAACCGTACGCACGGCTGAGATAAACATAATCGCCGCCCTCTTTCGGATATGCGGTGGCAAGTTCTGCATAACCCAGCGCCCCGAATAATGAAAGCAGTCCTCCAACAATCCATATCGCAAGTACGCCCCACCAGAAGTGGGCACCGGCTGCGATGTCGGGGGCCATCTGGTATATGCCTGCTCCGATGATGATGCCGACAATGATGCAGGTTGAGTCGAAAAGCGACAGCACTTTTTTCGGAGCTACAGGCATAGAGAATCCCTTCTAATCAAGTGCCTAAAACACGTTGAGCGGTTGCGGTTGTGCTACTCGTTACGGTTGTGTTTAACGTATAACGAAAAACGATGCGAGTAGCGCAACCAATAAACGAATAACGCTCTTTAGTTCACTTTAGGCACTTTAGCTTATTTTAGGCATTTAAATTCTCTTTTTATTTCTGCCGTTTTTTCAGCGTCACGCCAAAGCCCTGGACCTGAAAAACTGTCTCTAAATTGGGATTGGTAGTAACGGCTTTGATGAAGTCTGGGCCGGTCATGTCAACATTGTGGGCAAGGATTAGTCCGCCGGGACGCACTAACGGCAGCAGCTTATTCAGGTAGTCAGTATAACCTTCCTTATCTGCGTCGAGGAACAAAATATCGATCGGCTCTTTCAGATTCTTGACCGTCTCGTGGGCATCACCTTCGACAAGCGTAACGAGATTATCGACGCCGGCTCGCTTGAAGTTCTCGCGTGCCAACGCAGCTCGACGGGCATCGATATCATGAGTGGTCAGTTTTCCACCCGTAGTCCGCAATGCCAGGCAGAACCAGATGCCGGAGTATCCGTTGGATGTGCCTATCTCGACAACATGTTTGGCTTCGGTCGCTTCTGTGAACAGACGCAACAATCTGCCATCTGTCGGCGGGACGTTCATCATCCCTGCGCTTTGATTGGCGTTCATATCTTCGAGAATGTTCAGTATCATTTTTTCCTCTTCGTTGGCCGGTACAGGCGGCTGCTGACCGGACGACATACCTCTGCCGAACCTGCCGCCGAAGCCTCCGCGGCCACCTCTTGGCTGAGCTATTAAGCTCTGAAATACCGCTAATAGCATAACCGTAACCAGAATGGACAGCATAATCTTCCTAAACATTTTTGTTTCCTTTCAAAATAATACTAAAATTCTGCCCCATCAGACTAACAAAAGGAAAAGACGGATTTACATAAGATTTTATTGCAGGTGTGGGGTAGCCCCGGCGTCTTCTTGTCGAAGACAAGAGTGGGGGGAAGGAATAAGGCTTTTTTGCGTAATAAAAAGGGCTGGGACCTGCTGAGGAGAGGAGTGAAATATATGCCCCAGCCCCTGCTTTTTGGTTACGTTCGGCACAATCAGTACAAGTTTGTGCTATTTTTACTACGTTTAGCTGTGTGAAGATGTTCGTTCGTTAAATTCGTAAGTCCGGCAACAGAATTTTTTCTGGAATTTGTCTTGTTGGGTATATTTGGTATCATATTTGAATTGTGGTGGAAAATAAGGCAGCATAATTAAGCTAAGGATGAATTGGCAAATGAAAGCAGCTAACTCGTCACGGCGGAGCGTGCCGGAGCAGGGCAAGCAAATCGGCGTTATCTTTGACCTGGACGGTGTGCTTGTTGACACAGGCCCATTTCACAAGCAGTCCTGGTATGATTTGGCGGCGAAGGAAGGCTTTGATATGTCGGACGAGCTTTTCTACAGTACATTCGGTATGCAGAATTACGCGATAATTCCTATATTAGCCGGTCGGCAGGTGCCTGCGGAAGAGATCGAGCGTATATCCGAATGGAAAGAACGATGCTACCGCGAGCTTATCGCCGATAAACTGGACTTAATGGAAGGAACGAGGGAACTGCTTGAGGACCTTAAAAGTAATGGTTTTCTTTTGGCAATCGGCTCTTCCGCGCCGTGGGCCAATTTGGATGTTGTGTTGGAGCGTTGCAATATACGTGATTATTTCGATGTTTGTGTTACCGGCGAAGATGTACGCAACAGCAAACCTGCTCCGGACACGTTTCTAAAGGCCGCCGAGAAGCTAAAACTGCCGCCACAACGTTGTGTGGTGATCGAAGACTCGGTGCCGGGAATTCAGGCCGGCAAAGCTGCTGGTATGGCTGTCGTCGCAATCACAACTACCAGAAAACGTCGGGACATAAAAGATGCAGATATGATTGTTGACAGCCTTACTGAATTAAGGGCTGATGTTTTCATTAATCTGCTGATGGATATTTCGGCATAATAAATGTCAAAATTTAGAACAGATATCGCTGCAGAATTGTATCGAAGGACAAAGCTTAACCTTTCAATCGAGGGTGTCTGGACTATGGCAAGAAAAGCATTGTTATTCATTGTAGTTATGATGTCACTATTCGGCGTTGAGGTTTGGGCGGGGGACTGGCCTCATTGGCGTGGTCCGTTTCTTAATGGCTCGGCCAACGAGAAGAATCTGCCAGGCAAATTGAGCCTGGATAAAAACGTCAAGTGGGTAAGCAGCCTTCCGGGGCACAGTGCCGCCACGCCTGTCGTATGTAAGGGCAGCGTCTTCGTAAGCTCTACCGACAAAGAAAGCACCGACCTTCTGGGCCTTTGTTTCGATGCCAAAACCGGTAAAGAGCTGTGGCGAAAAAAACTGGGAACAGCGACACGTACTGTGCGACGCAATAATATGGCTACGCCATCGCCGGTCACCGACGGCGACAATGTTTATTTTATGTACGGCACGGGGGAGCTAACCGGCTTAAGCTACGACGGGGACATAATCTGGAAGCGTAATATAGAAGCCGATTACGGCGGCATCTCCACTAATTGGGGCTATAGCTCAAGCCCATTGATTTACGACGGCAAGCTCTATATTCTCGTCCAGCACGGAGCTTCCATGTTTCAGCGGGCAGACCAGAACGGTGGGGGCAGTGAATCTGCGGAGCCGTTCCTGCTGGCGATAGACCCGAAGACCGGCAAAAATATCTGGAAGCAGCCGCGAAAGACCGATGCGATAGCTGAGGCCCTTGACGCCTATAGTTCGCCGATAGTCTTTCAAAATGCAGGACAGGCCGAAATCGTAACGATAGGGGCGGACTATGTTACATCTAATGACGCAGACATGGGCAAGGAGTTGTGGCGTTATGAATATAGTGAACGGAAAATCAGGAACTGGCGGGTTGTCCCTTCACCTGTTACGGCTGAGGGACTTATTTATGGTGTTCAGCCCAGAGGAGGAAAGGACCTTTTTGTCATTAAAATTGATGATGGCAGCGGGAGGCTGTCGAAAAACTATGTCACCTGGACCTTTAGTGGCCCAACGCCGGATGTCGGTACGCCTCTGTATTATAAAGGCAGTCTTTATGTATTGGACGGACGGAGAAGTAAAACAGTTACTTGCCTCGATGCCAAAACAGGTCACAAGAGATGGCACGGTGACATCGGCGGCAGCGGACCCTGGCGGGCTTCTTTAACAGCGGCAGATGATAAAATTTATTGTATTAACGAGTCTTCCGAGTTGATTGTTCTCGCTGCTGACCCGGTAAAATTCCAGATTATATCCCGCATCAATTTAAAAAATCCACCGGTACAGGCTTCAATTGCAATAGCCGAGGGACGCCTTTTTATCCGCACAGCAGGCAAGCTGTTCTGCATGGGAATGTAGGGTGCGAAATTTCGCACCATTTTAATTATATCTATAGATACTCCCTCATTTGGTGCGATTCATCGCACCCTACCTGGGGTTCCGTCTGTATAAAGCGATTTTGTTAGCGCCGTCCACCATTATAATCTTCGCATCCGGCTGTTCAGCAAGCCAATTGTCAACAACTGCCTGCGGCTGGTGCGTAGGATACAAATGTGCGGCTTCGATAAGGCTGTCGGGTATCTCCGAATACATCCAGATTTGCCGCAGCCGTTTTATCATCTGTGCAAACTTATATGGTTTGTGACTGTATAATTTATATTCACGGGCAATCGATTGAAGTATTTCGTCGATCGGAGCAGTCAGACGATTATAGAAGTTTTCTATTGTCTTCTTTTCACCGATACCGTTTGGGCACGCAGCCAAAAACAGTATCTGGCCGCCATCGGTAACTGCACTTTTTGTTAGTTCCAAAGCTCTTTGGGCGATGTAAAGGCTTATGTCGTTTGGCAGTCCGCCGGGCGAAACGATAAGCCGCGACACCGGCCTGACCGTATGCGTATTCCTTTGGTCGATCAAGCTAAAGGCCTCACCGCTCACCTTCTCGACAGACCCAAATTGTGCCCACTGTATTTTTGCCGAAGTGCTGATCGTCACAAGCGCATAGACAGGCCGACCCTTTACAATCAGCCGCATACCTTCAAGCTGATCCTCTGCAAGTGGATTGTCCCTTCTTTTTTCGTCTTTATGCCATGGGTGAATGCCAAATGTTGATTTCTCATCAAGCGCCAGGCGGTGATTTTGCTCGGCTGTTTGGTAGGCACATATTCCTGGCACAAAGTTCTTTATGGGATTCGAATAGCCCGCAAAATAGTGCGCCTTCACATCCGATACCGCCAGAAAAACATCTGCATCGTCAGCCAGGACATTGAACATAATCTCGGTGCCGCGTGACGTTTTACCCGCTTTTATAAGCTTATCGTGCTCACAATCATGAGTATGTATCGAAAAATTTCCGAGATTTTCTTTGCGAGCGGCCTTTTCTAATTGCTCTATAATCCTTTTATTTTCCGGAATCTCCGGGTCATGTGTTCCGGTGCAAATCAGGAATTGGACATGCCGGCTTTTTCGAAATGCAAAAAAGAGCTGTTCGAATATATCATTGAACGGCTCATCACGTGTTCCGTCGTCAATCAGCACACAAAGACGCTTGTCGACAATTTTGTCTTTGAAGTTCTCCACTTCCTTCGATGTCATCACCTGCCGCAGGAGCGTTCTGTTGTCAATTTTTATTTCTTCCTGCCACGGGCGAATAACTTCCTCTATGTTGTCTTCAGGAATTTGCAAAGCAATTATGCCTGTGCCGTAGTGAAGCTCTACCTTCATAAATTAGCTCTTTTAAGGATTTCCATCAAATCGTTATCTATTAATTGTATGGGATTTCCTTTCATACTGCTTGACTTTTGGGCTTTGGCGACTACTTCAGGAAAATCCTGCTCCTTCAATCCGAACTCAGTCAGTGACGGCACTTTTAATGTCCCGCAAAGTTCCTGAATCCAGACTACGCCATCGCTTGCCTGTGCTTTTGCTTTTCCAGTCAGGAGCTGCGCAACCTCATCGTACCGAGTTAAATATGGTGAATCAGCCTGGCGGGGTTTAAGAGCCTGCACGTTGGCCTGCATTACATAAGGTAGAAACCGAGCGCAAATCACGCCATGCGGAGCCGAGATCATTCCGCCCAATGGGCCGGCAAAACCGTGCACCACACCCAGGCCTGCGTTTGCCAAAGCTAATCCGCTAAAAAGACTTGCCAGAGCCATATCCTCACGGGCAGCTTCATTACCGCTGTCTTCATAAGCTTTTCGCAAAGAACGTCCGGCTCGTTTTATGCCTTCCCGGCAAACGCCGTCCGTGAGCGGATTGGCCTTATTGGAAACGTAGGCTTCGGTGAGTTGGGTGAGCGCATCCAAGCCTGTGCTTGCGGTCAAGGCCGGCGGCATCGAATAAGTTAATTCGGGATCGATCACGGCGACGCGAGGCAGCATAAGGGGACTGCGCATACTCACTTTGACTTTTTGTTCGGGCACGCCGAGCACCGCATTGCGAGTGACTTCAGCGCCGGTGCCGGCTGTGGTAGGTATAGCGATATAGGGCAGGGGGCTTTGCTTAATCGGTTTACCTTCACCAACCACTTCCAGATATTCTTCAAGCTTACCGGCGTTGGTCAATAATGCTGCAACTACTTTGCCGGTATCCAGCACGCTTCCGCCGCCGATACCGATGACTAAATCAGGCTTGCTTCGGCGGGCCTGTTCCACGGCCTCTTTCACGATTGTCGTGGTCGGCTCACCAGTGACATTGAACAGGATATGTTTTATTTTGTGTTTGTCCAGTTGCTCAAGAAGCGGCCCAGCCCGTTTTGTTGAGCTGCCGGTAACAATAAAAACAGAGCTTCCCATTTCAGCCGAAAGAGGTCCGACTTCTCGAATTGTCCCCCGGCCAAAGATTATACGTGCAGCAGTCGCAAATTCAAACCTCATAAATATCGTACCCCATGCGAAATGTCTGGTTTATCCCCATCCCTCATCATCAGGAAAGACATTCGTATATTTGATGTTGCTGCGGGGTTCAGCCATCATATCGGCCACGGTGTCACGCCATTTCTGGTAATGCTTCGTTTCTTTGTGCCTGGCTGGGTCATCTGCTGTGCGATAGACTTCGACCAGCA
>CAZQKO010000103.1:0-7488 GCA_964593945.1 uncultured Pirellulales bacterium
GGTTTCATCATAATCCAGCCATTTCCAGAACGGTAGGAACGTGACGCTCCCAGCCGAGTGACATTATGTGAATACCCTGACATAAATCCTTCAATTGCTTTATCAGACGAGCGGAGATTTCAAGACTCTTCCGGACCCTTTGCTCTTTCGGCGCGCCGGCCAGCTCATCGATGATTTCATCGGGTACGTGAATTCCCGCTACATTTGCATTCATAAACTTGGCCATCGCGGGCGATTTTAAGAGCACGATTCCGGCCATAACCGGAGCTTTCAAGTGTTTTATTTCCTTCATAAATGCAGCGAACTTATCCACTTCATAGACCGCCTGCGTCTGGAAGAACTCTGCACCGGCTGTGATTTTTTTGGCCATCTTTAGAATCTGCGGCTCCAAAGGCTCTGCACCCGGATTGACCACTGCCCCAAGACAAAATTGCGGAGGCCTGCCCTGAAGGTCATTGCCGGCCATATCTTTGCCGTTCATTAAGCTCTTTACTGCTGCCAGCAGTTGCACCGAATCCAAGTCAAATACCGGCATCGCCTGCGGATGGTCGCCTAATCTCGGATGGTCGCCTGTAAGACACAATAAATTCTCAATACCCAATACCGCGGCGCTTAAGACATCCGACTGCAAACCCAGCCGATTACGATCTCTGCAGGTAAGCTGCATAATAGCCTCAAGACCTCTTTCTTTCAAAAGACGGCAGGGCGCCAGCGAGCCAATCCTCATTACAGAGCTTTGCAAATCAGTGACATTGAAGGCGTCGACCTTAGTCCGTAAAGGCTCCAATTCGTTAAATATCTTTTCTATTTCTATTCCCTTAGGCGGTCCCACTTCACAGGTAATAACAAACTTACCTTTTTTGAAACGTTCAGTAAGTTTCATTTCTCCAATACCTCCATTGGATGGTAATTGGTGACTGGTAATTGGTAATCATTTAACCAATCACCATTTAACCAGTTACCAGTTCACGAAATTACACCGCTTCTATATCATAAAAAGATTTCTTACGCAGCTCACTCGATGGCAGCATCTTGCCGTGGTCCCGTGCTGAACGGACCTTCTTGAGATTTTCTAAACGCCCAACCTTTTGTAGCCGGTCGAAAATTAACTGCCAGCCGCAATCTTTCTCACTATCGACCTCACATTTTCCGTCCTTGGCTCCGCCGCAAGGCCCATTAAGCAAACTCTTTGCGCAGAACGTAACAGGACAGATGCCACCGGTATAATCCAAAGCACAGTCACCACATGCCTGACATCGCTCATCCGACGGCCAAAGCCCCTGCAGACCGCCCAGAGACAGCGTATTCGCCGCAGGATGGACAACCTTATCAACAATCTTTGAGGTCGCCTGAACTCCAATACCACACGTAAGCACCAAAATAGAATCTGACTTCTGGAGCATGTCCATGTGCCTGGATAGCCGCGTTGCTACCAACATTTTGTTGCACAAAAAATCCACCAGGCATACGCCGGTAACTTTCTTGCCGGCTTTTTCCAGCTCTGCCTTCATCGCCGAGAGAGCCTCCTCCCCGCCGGTCTGACAGGCCTCGGCACAGCCGTTACAGCCCAACAAAAAGATATTCTTCTCCTTGCCAAGCGATTGCAAGATTTCATCTATCGGCTTATTTTCCGTGTATAACATCTTGAATTTCCTCTAAGACCTGTTCGATAACTTCCGGGACACTTCGCGCGATTTTCTCAGTTAGCTCCAAACCCAAGTCCACCTCTCCAGGCTCAACGCCAATAATTACTATTTCTTCCGGCAGACAGTCCATCTTTTCTGCTGCTGCGAGAGCGTCAAGCAGACTAACTTGATGTAAACTTATTTGCGATTGCCCAGTTAGGGTGGCAGCGTCAAAACCGAAGGTTTTGGCGATGGCTGTTCTCAAACCATCCCCAAGCCGAGCTTGAGGCTGCCACACGTTCAATCGAGTTTTGTAAATGGTGCCAGGCCCGTTACCGGCCTTGACCGCATCAATGACCACTAACTTATACAAACCTTCTTGTGAAAGAAGAATGTCTAAACCTGCTGTTCCGGCGTCGATAACTTCGACATTGTCAGGCAGGTCGTATTTATTCAATTGTTGTGCTATGTGAACACCAATACCTTCGTCCCTCAGCAGGATATTACCGACACCGAGAATCAATACTCGATGTTGAATTTCTGTTAAGTTGTCACCTGTTTTTATCTGCACGTCAAACAACCTTAAAGATTCCCAAGCGGTTTCCCCTAAAATCAAGTAAATGCACAGAGCAGGCCAAACACGGGTCAAAAGCCCGTACAATCCGCACTAATTCAAAAGGATTTTCCTTATCTTTGACTTTGGTTCCTATTATCGCCTGCTCGACCGCGCCGGGCTGTCCCTTGTCATCTTTCGGCGAAGCGTTCCAGGCCGTTGGAGTAATAACCTGATAGCGGTCAACTTTTTTATTCTTTACCGTTATCCAGTGCCCTACCGCACCTCTGGGAGCTTCGGTCAAACCGGCACCTTCACCTTCTTCAGGTATTTCGCTATCAACGATGGCCGGTTCACCAGGCTTTAAGCTTGTTAGCCAATCGACCATAGAATCGGCAACTAATTTTGCTTCCAGAGCTCTTGCGGCGTGTCGGCCAAGCACGGAGAACAACGCATCGACGCCGGCTCCAACCTGGCCGAGCAGCGAATCCACTAATTCCTTAGTCTTGGCATCATTCTGCACATAATTACTTATCATTCGCGCTAAAGGCCCAAGCTCACAAACCATACCATTATAACGAGGTGATTTCAAAAACGAATAGGCCTGCTTTTTCTTAGTGTCAGGTTTTGTTTCTCCCTTAGCCGGGTTTTTTCCTGAACCGGAATCAGCATACCAGGAATGTTTTACATCCTCCGTTATATTCTCCCTGGCGAACGGCTCAGGCTTCAAATTCGTGGAAACCACTGCGGACTTAAATAGTTTGCCCCCGCTCTTGTCTTCGACAAGAAGACGCGGGGGCAAATCAAAGCCGCCATAAGCAAGAAGTCTTTTGCAACCTCCGCCGATCTCGAAATAGTCACTATAGGCCTTTGCCACAGCTACCACGTCAGGAATGTAAACGTTATCTACGAAGTCACGTATTTCGTTTAATCGCCACAGGAAATTGGTTATTTTGTCTTCGGTTGGCTTTTCAGTGACGCCGCCGGGGACAATGCCGACACTATGCGGCATCTTTCCGCCGAAAATCGAAAGCATCTCCTGGCACTTGCGTCTTATATCCAAAGCCTTTAAGTAGTGATTTACTAATTCAGCATTCACCTTGCCTGATACTCGGTAATCACCTTCATATCGCGGCACAAAAGGTGCCAAATCGCCGACCGCACCGACGGCATCAACATAATCCAGCGCCGCAAGATGATAAAAATGCAGGATATGGGATTGCAAAAAATTGGAACCTAATATCAAAGCGCGGAGCAGCTTGGCATTATCAGGCAATTTGTTCGTTAATCCGAAGGCATCATCGAGACACAATGCCGACGCCGTTGCATGAGCCGTCGGACAGACGCCGCATATCCGTTGTGTCAGGCGGTTCGCGTCACGAGGGTCTCTGCCCTGAAGGATTATCTCAAAGCCGCGAAAAAGTGTGCCGGCACTTTTGGCATCTTTAACCACACCGTCATCAACCACAGCCTCGATAGCCATGTGCCCCTCTATCCTGGTTATCGGGTCAATCTTTATTTTTGTGACCATGTCAATTCCTCGAATGTGACCTTTTCATACATTGGCGAGGTGCCATCGGGAAACGTCGGCTCCACACAGCCAATACAAGGTGAGCCAGCCTTGACGCACCAGCTCACGCCGTTATTCCACTGCCGCAACGAACAATCTGCATAAGTGTAATGTCCCTTACAGCCCAATTCATAAAGGCAGCCTTCATCACCTAATTTTTGTGCGAATTTTCCCTTGTCGAAATCCGCTCGTCGGGGACAGTTCTCGTGAATCAACTTACCGTAGAAAAGCTTAGGCCGAGCCAGGTCGTCCAAATCAAGGGCATCGGCCCCCGAAAACAGGATTATTGATACAGTCCCCGTAAACCACTCCGGGTGCAAAGGACAACCGGGCAGATTGACCACAGGAGTACTGATACCGTTCTCAGCGAACACCTCTTTTACTCCCTTGCAGCCGGTCGGATTAGGCTTGGCTGCCGGAATCCCGCCGAATGCAGCACATGTGCCTACGGCAATAGTCAATAGCGCATTTCGGCCCAGGTCTTGAACACTTTCTAAAATGGTCAAATGCTTTCCATCTTTTTCACCAATGCTGCCGTAAACACCACCCTCAGCGGTAGGAATTGCACCTTCCACGACCAATATGTAGCCGCCTTTTCTGTTCTTTTCGGTGTCTTTCAGAACCTCAATTACCGGCTCTCCCTGGCCGGCCATTATCGTCGCGTGAAACAGCAGGTTCAGTTGATGTCCCGGCACCAATTCGTCCAGCAGAAGATTCTGTATCTTAGGACTGACCGCATTTAAAACAGAAACGGAGCAACCTGTACAACCTGCTCCCTGCAACCAAATTACGGGATATTTCTTAGTTGCCACTTGCGTTCCTTTCGATAACGAACTTATGGGCTCGCCGTGCCGGCGACGGCTAAACGTTTTGCCGACTCGACGGTGTTGTAAAGCAGCATAGTTATTGTCATTGGACCCACTCCACCAGGTACGGGGGTGATAAGCGAAGCCTTTTCTTTCACCGCTTCAAAGTCCACATCGCCGACGAGACGATACCCCTTCTTTTTAGTAGGGTCTTCGACGCGATTAACGCCAACATCAATAACAACCACACCTTCTTTTACGATATCGGCTGTAATCGTGTTCGGCCTACCAGCCGCAGCGATGAGAATGTCAGCCCGTTTGGTGTGCGAGGCAAGGTCTTTGGTGCGGGTATGGCAGACAGTTACAGTGGCATTTGCATTGGGCTTTTTCTGGATAAGCATATTTGCAAGGGGCTTACCAACAATATTGCTTCTGCCAACTATAACCACTTCCGCTCCTTCAATAGTCACGCCGCTGCGAACAAGCAGTTGAATAACACCATGCGGCGTGCAGGGCAAAAACGCCTTAACACCAGCCACCATTTTGCCGACATTCATAGGATGAAATCCATCGACATCTTTGGCAGGGTCGATTGCCAAAAGAACCTCAGCTTCATTAAGGTGCTTCGGCAAAGGTAATTGTACCAAAATGCCGTGGATTTTCGGGTCTTTGTTCATCTTCGCAACTAATGCCATCAGCTCCTGCTGAGAAGTCTCAGCAGGCAAACGATTATCATCGGAATAAATTCCTATCTCTTCGCAGGTCCGCTCCTTAGCCGTGACGTATGATTTTGAAGCAGGGTCCTCACCGACAAGAATTACACCTAAGCCGGGGACAATGCCCTGCTTTTTCAGCCTTGTTACTTCTTCTTTTAGTTCCGCCCGCATTTCTGCGGCCACTTGTTTGCCATCAATAATTTTTGCTGTCATCGGATACTCCTGGAGAAAACCCCGCAATAAATTGCGGGGCTAAACATTATTTGATTAAAATAATCCTTGAACTTTTCCGGTTTTGACGTCCACATCAACCTTTCTGAAGGCGGGGTTAGACGAAGTTCCCGGCATAAGGCTGATGGTCCCGGCGCAGGGACAGAGGAATTTGGCGCCTGAATATATCAATATATCACGGATAGGCAGTGTCCATCCCTTGGGCACACCCTTTAGAGACGGGTCATGGGTGAGACTGAGATGGGTCTTCACCATCATAGTAGCATAATCATCATATTTAGGATCGGACTCAAGACTTTTAGCCTTGGCTTCAGCATCGGGCGTCCAGCTAACGCCGTCAGCTCCATAAACTACTTTTGCTATTTTTTCAACTCTCTCTCTGAGCTTCATTTTCAGGGGATAAAGAAAGTCAAATTCATTTTCCTGCTCACAGGCTTCCTTGACGGCATCAGCCAGCTCCAGAGCACCGTCACCACCATTAGCCCAGTGACTGGAAACGGCACAGCGTGCTCCTGCAGCCTCGGCGGCCTTGCGAACCAAGGCAATCTCTTCTTTGGTATCAGTATGGAAGCTATTAATGCACACCACCGGGTTAACGCCTGAGGTTTGAACGGTATGGATGTGATGCAGCAGGTTGGGCAGACCTTTCTCGACAAGTCCCAAATTCTCTTGTTTATATTCATCAGGAAGGTCTATACCAGCGACCACCTTTGGCCCGCCACCGTGCATCTTTAATGCCCGGATAGTCGTGGTGAGTACTGATACGTTTGGCTTGAGGCCACTATAGCGGCACTTTACATTCCAGAACTTCTCGAAGCCGATGTCTGCCCCAAATCCACTCTCAGTAACGTGATAGTCAAACAGCTTCAGCCCGACTCGGTCACCAATTATGGAGGACTGGCCCACGGCAATGTTGGCAAATGGCCCGGCATGCACCATGCAGGGCTGATACTCTACCGTGCAGCACAGTGTGGGATTTATAGTGTTGCGCATCCAGGCGGCCATGGCACCACCCACTTCTAAGTCACCGGTGGTAATTGCATTACCCTTTTTATCGAAAGCCAGGGTAATTTCGTCCATCCTTTTACGCAGGTCTTTCAAGTCAGTGACAATAGATAGCATAGCCATTAGCTCCGAGCTGACGGCAATACCGAATTTGGACTGCATCGTAAATCCATCCCTACGTCCGCCAAGGCCGATGATAATATTCCTGAGGCTCTGGGCGCAGAAGTCCATGATCCAGCCCATCTCCACGCGAGTGGGGTCGATATTCAAGCGTCGCATTTTGGTTAGCCTTTTCAGCTGTTCATCATCGTAGTTGCGTTCGTGCTGCATTCGAGCAGTAAGGGCAACCATAGCAAGGTTATGGGCATTGGTGATGTCGTTAATGTCTCCGGTAAGCCCCATGGAGAACTCTGTCATCGGGATAAGTAATGCGATGCCGCCGCCGGCAGCAGTACCCTTGATATTCATAGTAGGCCCACCTGAGGGCTGGCGGATACAACCGCCCACATTCAGTCCCCGCTTACCCATGCCTTCGAGGATACCCATGGTTGTGGTGGTCTTGCCTTCGCCCAGTGGCGTAGGAGTTATAGCAGTCACTTCTATGTACTTACCATCAGCCCTTTTCTTGAGACGGTCAATGATTTTCAAGAAATCCAGCTTGGCTATTCTCCCATAGGCAAGCATTTCATCCTTTTCTAAGCCCATTTTCTCTCGCCATTCTTCCGTAGTTGGCATGTTTTCTTCGGCTGCCTCGGCAATTTGCCAATCCTTCATCTTTGTCGGGTCAAGCTTCATAGTGTATCCTCACTCTAATTAACAATATTTGAGATTCAATTTTTGCGATGTGCTGTAAAAATAAGATTAAGTAGATGTAATGTCCATGAAATTATTTGAGTAAATATAATTTTTGAGCTTCTTTTTCGCACAATTTTTATATCTATTTGATCTTTATTTTGGCCGGGCAATCTTACTATAACCAAGA
>CAZQKO010000103.1:7588-9399 GCA_964593945.1 uncultured Pirellulales bacterium
ATTTTTATATCTATTTGATCTTTATTTTGGCCGGGCAATCTTACTATAACCAAGAAAAATACACAAATGAAAATTTTAAGATTTATTCGTTTGTTGCTTTAATCCTAAACGTAGCGTATAATCCGAAAACTTGCCCTGCCCAGCGCCGGGCGGGAGACTGCGTTAAACGGTTGCGGTTGCGCCGCTCGTCTTGGTTGCGTTTAACGTAAAACGTTTGACGAAACGAGTAGCGCAACCGTTAAACGAAAGACGAAAACCATCTATGAAGCAATTCAAAATGCAAACCTATCAAAATCTAATCAAACGTTCCGGTGTAGTCACGAAGGAAAACCTCTTTAACCTGTTGGGTAAGGTTCAAGATGAATTCGGTTATGTACCGAGAGAAGCTGTCCGCGACCTTGCGTCAAAAACCGGTTTGGCAGAAGCCCGAATTTACGGCGCTTTGACATCCTATAGAGATTTCAAAGTGACTCCGCAGTTAGATAATTAAATGAAAGAGAATAAAATCCTAACTCGGCGGGTGGGAAAGTATCAGCCACTGGACATTGAAGCTTATAAGGCCCTGGGAGGCCTACAGAGCCTTAAGTGTGCATTGGATATTGGACCCGAATCGGTAATTGAGGAGATTAAAAAATCAGGACTTATCGGCCGAGGGGGTGCAGGTTTCCCGACCGGACTTAAATGGGCCTCGGCCGCAAAAGTAAAACAACAGCCGAAATATTTCATCTGTAATGCCGACGAGGGCGAGCTAGGAACATTTAAAGATAAAGTCCTTCTCGACGGTGACCCCTGGGCGGTGCTCGAAGGAATTCTTATCGCAGCTTATGCTATCGGAGCCGAACAAACCTATATCTACATCAAAGGCGAATACGAAAAGACGGCCAAGCTGTGGGAAAACCTTGTTAGTGAGGCCGAAAAAGCCACCCTTCTTGGAGAGAGAATTCTTGGTTCGACGCTTTCAGTCAACCTGCAGGTAGTCAGAGGTAGAGGACCTTATATTGCCGGCGAAGAATTTGCGCTAATATCATCGCTTGAGGCCCGTCGGGCAATGAGCAAACTAAAACCGCCCTACCCAACAGAAGAAGGACTTTTTGGAAAACCCACAGTCGTTAATAACGTCGAAACAATAGCTAATATACCGGTTATTTTAGCCGAGGCGGCAGAAAAATACCGCAAGTTAGGCGTTGAGGGCGACCCAGGGACGAGGCTTTTTTCATTATCCGGAGATGTTAAAAAACCTGGCGTATATGAGCTTGAGATGGGTTCGGGGACACTACAAGAGCTAATCAACGAGCTTGGGCAAGGCACAAAAAACGGTCAACCTATAAAAGCCGTTCAGCCCGGCGGAGGAACCAGCGCATTTCTCGGCAGGGATTCTTTAGGATGTAAGCTCACAAGCCGGGCTATACGGCAAGCAGGCAGCGGAATCGGAACGGCAGGGGTAATCGTCTACCAAGAAGGTAGAAATGCGGTCGATATTTTGAAAGGCCTGCTAAAATTCTATGGTGCTGAATCCTGCGGACGCTGTGCACCGTGCCGAATTGGTGTCACAAAAATGAAAGAAATCGTCGATACACTCTCTCGCGGAGAGGGAATAGCAGATGACTTGGCTCAATTGCGCGAAATCGGCAAGGCCTGCATCGTTGCATCCACATGTGGTATGGGCCAGGCCTTTCCACTTCCGGTGCTCTCGGCATTAGAGCTTTTCCCAAAGGATTTTGAGGCGGTTATTCAAAAGGTGTAGGGTGGGTTGTGTTATGAAAAAAATCAATTTGGAAATTGACGGTAAGCAAGTCACGGTCGAAGAAGGG
>CAZQKO010000104.1:0-9383 GCA_964593945.1 uncultured Pirellulales bacterium
AAGCGGTTAAAATAAGGCGGTCTTTAGCTCGCGTTGTGGCAACATAAAGGATGCGCATTTCCTCAGATAATAATTTTTCAAGCTTCTGCTCTGCGATGACCTGATGTGCCAGTGAACATAACTTGCTGTTCGACGCACGGTCAATGATTTGAAGCCCAAGCGTATCATTGGCATCGGCGAGGACGTCTGCGTAAATATCCCTCTTATTGAAACCACTGTTCAGCTCAGCTAAAAAGACAACCGGAAATTCAAGCCCTTTACTTTTATGGACACTTAAGATGCGAACGGCATTTCCGGCTGACGCCTCCGGCTCAGCAGGTGCCCAATCCTGACCGGCCTCCTGTAGCTTTTCGATAAAGTATATAAAACGCGTCAGCGAAGGTATGCCGCTGCTTGTGACAAAGCCCTCAAACTGGATGGCCCTGTCGTGCAGCTTAAGAAGATTGGCTCTGCGAGCCTTGCCGGAAGGTTGTGCTAAAACAAATGCCAAAAAGTGCGTCTGGCGGTAGATTCGCCATATTAGATCGGCTAAATTACCACGCCGAGCGAGCGTCCGCCATTGCTCAAGCTGAGTAAGAACACCCTTGAGTTTTTTGGCGAGATTTGCATCTTTTCCGTGATTACTGTATTCGAGCACACAGTCATAAAAAATTTTATGCTGTTGATCTGCCTTACTATGTATTTTTATTTTTGCCAGCTCCGTGTCACTGGCATTAAAAAACGGACTCCGCAATACTGCTGCCAACTCGATGTCACGTTGAGGATTATCCAGGACTTTCAGCAGGCATAACATATCGGTGATTTCGGTCGTCTCGAAATAACCGGCTGTCGCCTGACAACTGACCGGCACACCGGCCGACTGAAGAACCTCGACATAATCGTTGGCTTTTTTGGCAAGCGATCGCATGAGTATTACAATGTCACGATATTCAACATCTCTGTATTGCTCTATCTCTTTATCGAATATTTGAAACTCCGCCTTGCCGGTCTCTGCACCGACCATTTGTTTGATACGCTGTGCAATCATCGCAGCCTGGCGTTGCCGTGAGCTGACAACATTCAAATTTTCATCGCTGTCAGATTCCGTTGCACTGTTGTCGTGAAGGTCTGTGTCTTTGCCCGTTTCATCTAATATGTGGAACTCCACCACATTCTTTAGGCCGCCTTGGGGCCCATCTTTAAATTCGAGAGCCGGTTTCAAATGAGCGGATTCATCGTAGTTAATCTTTGTGAAAGAGGCTGTCATTATCCGCGAGAATACTTTATTTACAAAATCGAGTATTCCTTTATTTGAGCGGAAATTGGCATTTAAAGCGACACGCAAGCCGTGAGGTACATTTTTGGGATCAGATGAAGACCGTTTAAGATGCTCGATGAAAATATCCGGCTCAGCCCCTCGAAAGGCATAAATACTCTGTTTGACGTCACCAACCTCAAGGATATTTCCGCCGGGACTGAGCATATCAAGTATCCGCCGCTGAACGGAATTGATATCCTGATATTCATCGACGAATATGTGTTTGTACCTTTGTCGAAGAACTAAAGCTACCTCTGAAGGCATTGGCTTATCCTCTGAAGAACCTTCAGCGGTTAGTAGTCTCAAAGCATAATGTTCAAGGTCGGCGAAATCCAGGCAGTTGACCGCGCACTTGTCCTGGCTGTACAGCTGGTCAAATTTCTTTAAAAGTTCTATGAGCACTCTTGTCTGCAAGCTGACAGAACCGCCTACAATATTGAGATAATCGGGATTTAATATTGCGAGGTCAAAAAGTCTTTCAAAAGATTTTTTGGCGCCTGCAGCGACATTTCTGATAATCTCCGCGACCGGCCCTGTTAACTCTTTTGGTTTGTACTCATACCTTGTCGGCCTTTGATGGTTTCTTATTTCTTCGGTGAACTTGTCCCACCGACCAGATTCTATAAGTTTGATATATTCAGCAACAGGCTCGGCAAAAGTTTCCTTCCATCTTTTTGCCCAGCTGCCGCCTACATTTTCACCTTCATAAAGCTTTAGTGCATATCTAATTTGAGCGAGTATATACCGCAATCTGTCCGCGACAATTTGTTTTTGCTTCTGGCCGAGGCCGGTTGTAAAGGGATTAGCGATTTCCATAAGCCGAGCCGCCCTTTCATACCAGTTTTGTCGTGAAACTACACCATCCAGAAAATCGCTAAGCTCTATTATCTTTGCAAGAAAACCATCATTTGTACGAAGGTCCCGCCGATACAAAAGCTGCTCAAGTGCCTGCTGCAGGTTGCTTTGCTGCCAGGCCCAGTCAATGGTTTTTTCGAGCACTTCCGTCTTGAGCAGCTTTGCCTCGTCGGCATCTATCACTTTAAAAGTGGGATCCAAGCTCAGCTTGTAGAAATACTCTGTGATTAGGCGTTTACAAAATGAATGAATAGTGCTGATGTCAGCCCCTTGCAGCAGTATAATCTGTCGGCGAAGATGCAGCCGAAGTTCAGGGTCTTTGCTTCCTGTAAATGCGCGGCTGAGCTGAGCGGCGATTCTGCTGCGCATCTGCTCTGCGGCCATATCGGTAAAGGTTAATACCAATATGCTCCATACATCGGGACATATAGATTTATCGGATATGATATCGACACATCGGCCGGACAGGACTGCTGTTTTTCCGGTGCCGGCTGATGCGGTGACTAAGACGTCACTTCCACGTGCGACAATGGCCTGGTGCTGCTGTTCGGTCCATCTAATCTTTTTTTCAGTCATCCATGTCCTTTTGCAGTTCCTCTTTAAGCTTCTCTACACGATCTTTTAAATCTCCGCGTATGCTATCCAGCTTTCGCTTCGGTGCTTCTATTTCTTCTGTTGTCTCAGGAAGCATTGCACCAGGTTCGTCGTCTATCACGTATGGTGTAATAAACACAATCAATTCATTGTTTGCCAGCAAAGTCTCTGTATGGCGGAACAAACCACCGGCTAAAGGTATATCACCGAGTAGTGGGACTTTCCGTTTTATGACGCTATCCTTCTGAAAAAGGATGCCGCCGAGCATGATGGTTTGACCATCCTGAACTATCATATTGGTCTTTGTCTCCATCTCGGTTCTTGCCGGCTGGCTGTTTACAAGATCACCGGTAAGCTGTGAAAGAATTATATTTATAACCATGTCAACTTTCTTTTCAGGTGTAATACTTGGCCTGGCCGCCAATGTCATACCTACCCTTTGAAATTCGAAATTCTGTACACCTGTTCCACCTGGTACCGTCGCTTGTTGTGCGCTCGTGGAGAATGCCACTTTATCACCCTTAAAGAAGCTCGCTTCCTCGTTATCTTTCGTCCATAAAGTCTGCTGATTGAGAATCTTCGCATTGACTTTCTTGACCAAGAAATCAATTAATGCAGTAACATCCATAGCCACATCGAGCGATATCGAGGTTCCCTGGTCGCCGCCGGCACCGAATACCAATGCGCCGTGTTTTTCCAGAAACTGAAGGACATTCCCAGCAGTACCACTTCCAAGAGTTAAAGAGTTCTCACCTAATGTACCAAATGCAGATGAGTTCGATGCCAGTTGCAATCCAAGAGAGGTCATACTTTTGTGGTCAACTTCAATGATGACCGCCTTTATCATAACCTGCTTGCCGGGTATATCGAGCTGGTGAATCAGCTCTTCTATCCGGTCGATATACCCTGGCGGAGCAAGAACCAGAATAGATTTGCTGTGCGGGTCGGGAACGAAGCGTATCCTGCCTATGACATTGCTTATTGGCAATTGGTCGGTAGTCGTGCTGCGAGCACCCGAGCCGGACCACCACGGGGTATAGGAGCCTGCAGAACTCTGGTCTGTGCTATCACCACTACTTGATGTACCTCCGCCTCCGCTTTGGCTGCCGCTGCTGGACTGATTGCTCGATGCCTGCTGGTCCATTGAGTAAGTACCCAGTCCCTGCGCAGTGTAGCGAATCCTGGCGGAAGTGCCAGGCTCGTTGAACATGGCATTTAGCCGCTCAGACAGGTCCTCCGGGTCTGCATATTTGATCTGCACAATCCTGGGCACCTCGGCCATTTGCTGACTGTCAAGGTCACGTATCAGAGCTTCAACGATGTCATAAGCCTCGGGAATCTTGCTTATTATGATTATCTTCTTTGTACTAGGCACCTCCTCAAAGGTCAATTGGCCATAGAGCGGCCCGACAATTTTTTGCTTATCCTCCCCACTTGAACCGTACCAGTAATCCCAATATGAAACGCCCTGGGCACTTTCTTCGCTAAACAGCGTCTTTAGCAAATTGGTCATTTCTACGGGGTCGGAATTATACAGCTCAATTATTCTGGGCTTGACCTCATTTATATCCAGTGGAGCATCCCACTCTTTAATCTGCTCACGGATTTTGTCCATATTTTCGGGTGAGGCAATCACCGTGACTTGCTTGAGCGAAATGTATGATATGACCTTCACCGTATCGGATGATGTCGTAGATCTTGAGGAACCATAGTAAAATGTATAAGAGTATCTGCTGCTCTGGCTGGTTTGGGCATAGAGCTCCTCGATATTCGTCTTGATCTGATCAGGGTCGGCATACTTTAACTTGAAGTGCTCAGTTATGAATTGGCCGGGAGGACGATCCACCTCGGCAACGAGTGCCCTGACCATTTCCCGCAGGTCCTGTCTGCCGAAAACCATAATCTGCCTTGCCTGCGCAAGCGGCTGAACAAGAACACTCGCCCGAAGCTCGGTCCCCGGCATCTGCTCCAAAGCCTCATTAATACGTTCGGCTACCTCTGTGGCATCGACATACGTGATGGGAATGCTTTCATATTCTTTTGTGATCTCTTCCTGTACGTCGAGCTTATCTATCCACTCTTCAATCCGCTTCATATCCTCAGCCGAAGCTCTGGCTATAATCCACTTGCGATTCGGAACAGGGATTAATATCACCGGTGACTGGCTTGGCCCAATTAGCACCGAGCTTGACGAGCCCGATCTGGCACCGCCGGTAAAACTCCTTGATGAAGTTCGGCTGCTGCTTGAACCATAACTGCTTCCCCTGGTAAGACTTCTGGAGCTCGTACCGCTGCTGCTGGTGTCGCCAAGAAGCATTCTTAATAATTGAACGATCTCACCAGGGTCACCATTACGGATTTCAAATATATCCTGAACGGTCTGCTCGGCTTCAGGCACATCAAACTGCTTTACTACTCTTTCAATGTCAATCAGATTTTTAACCGTATCGCCAACCAGCAACTGCCGAGTGCTTTCATCAGCGCTTACGTATCCGTTTTCGCTAAGTAAAGGCGTAACGACCTGGGCCATCCGCGTTGGGCTGTAATTCTGTAACTTAAAGAAGTACTGCATCATTTGATTTTTGTTTTCAATAGCAGTAAGCGGATAATCAGCCGTTATTGTAGGAACCGATTTGTCGAGCTTTTTAATCCACTGGCGAATCTGCTCCATATTTTCAGACGATGCTTTTGCAATTATCAAGCTGTTCTTTGCATCAGCGATAAGTGTCACCTGGGTCTGTCCGCTTCCGACGGTGACGGAGGTTGCCCCACCTGATCCACCGGACCTGCTCGACCTCTGCGACCCTCGGGACGGCCCGCCTCCCCTGCCCTGGGTCGTGCTTCCACTACCATCACCCACAAGTACTTGTAACAACTGCACAATCTCTTCAGGATTACCGTAAAGAATTTCAAAGACCTCCTGCTCCATCTTCTCGGCCTGTGACACATCCAGCTCTAAAATGATTCGCTCAATACGTATCAGATTCGCAACCGTATCAACCACAAGCACAGTACTGGTGGTTTCATCGGCGCTGACGTAGCCGTATTCGCCGACCAAAGGCTGAATGACCTGACCCATCTGAGAAGGATTGTAATTTGCAAGCTTAAAGAACCTTTGAGCCATCTGGTTCTTGTCCTCGATCATGGCAAGGGGCTGATCGGACGGAATCGTGGGAACCAGGCCAAATTTCCCCTCAGCTATAGGTTTGATATAAATCGTGTCGTCCATATGCTCGATAATGTAGCCTTTCATGCGCAGAGCACTATAAACCTGCTGAAGGGCTTTGTTTCTGGGCAATGGATTCGGTGCGTAAACGGTAAGTTTCTGCTTCATTGCTTCATCATGCGGAATCACTGTCTTGCCAGTCCACTCTGCAAGTTTTTTAATGATGTCACTCATTTTTACATCTTTAAGGTTCAAATTTTCCATCGGCTCATTCGCATCATTGACATCCGTCACACTTCCGGCGCGACGCAAATCACCACCTTCCGTTTGTCCCGGCCGCCCTCTAAAGCCTCTACGCCCACCGGCATCAGCAAAGCCCCTTGGCTCGTTAGCATCCTCAGGAACATTAACATCAGATGCTATAACCGGACGATTTGCATCGCCTGGCTGCTGTATTCCACCGGTTGGCCCGGCTTGGCCAACTACTTGGGATTCACCTGGTTTTTCCGCTTGTTCAGGAACTGGTGGGTAAATACCGACCCTCCAGATAATGAAAAGCGACGCAAAACCAACGCATATCGATATTATTATTTTTGACCTTTCCATTTTATCTACCTCGTATCGTTAATGATTCTCAAAAAATATCTATGTATTATTCCGGTTAGGCTGAGCAAAACGAAAAATTACAATCCTCAGTTTTAAACAAAACTTTATCAGTCACTTTCATTCTTCACCCTGTTGCTGTCCACGACTACCTCCACGACCGGGGAACTGTCTGTCGCCAAATCGCTGACGCATTTCAGACCTGAATTGTTCTCTTTCTTCTTCAGACATATTTTCCATTCTTTCTCTCATCTGCTGCATCTCAGCTCTGCGTTTTTCCCTTTCCTGCGCCCTTTCTTCATCAGACATATTCTGCCATCTCTCCCTCATTTTGGCTCTTTCTTCCTCAGATAATCCGCCGAACGGCATTGGCGCTCTGGCTTCATTAGCAGCAGGCGCTGGTCTTTCCTCAGGCGAAGCCTGGGCCGCCTCGGCAGGCTCATCTGCCGGTTGAACCGTATCACTCGGCTTTTGAACCTCAGTGCTCACCTGGATCACCTGGGTCTGCGCGTCTGCTTTCGACGCTACAGCCGCATGCTGGAACCTGACTTCTCTTATGAACAGACCAATTCCATAAGAAGCTAAGAGTATCACAATACAGACTATTACAAACACTATTGTTGTCCCTGAGTTTTTCATTTTATTAACCTCACCTTATTCTATTGGCCTCTGCTCCCTCGGCGGCCACCGCCGAATCTGTCGGCAAATCTTTGACGCATTTCTTCTCTCAATCTTTGCCTTTCTTCCGGAGATGCATTCATAAACCTCTCTCGCATTTCCTGCATCTCAGTTCTAACCCTTTCTCTATCCTGCTCGGACATATCCGGCATTCTACCGCCCATCCGACCAAATCCAGGCATTCCTCCCCGGCCTGGCACTGGTCCTGCCTCGGACCCTACTACAACCATCTCAGCGCGTCCCGGCCTGCCGCCTCCCGCCCTGGCTGCCTCTCTCTCAGATCCTGGTCTTCCCCCCGGCCCTTCAGAGCTGCCCGACATGATTGGATAGAATTCTTTTTCGCTTCCGTCCCATTCGATCCTGACACTTGTAGGCCCAATTGCGATAATTCGTGCGTCTGCTATCCTATCGCCAACTTTGCGCCAATCTCCATTTATAAATGCCTCACTACCCATTATCCCTTCCACCTGTTTTACGGGATTCTCCTTTGGCGGAGGCGGTGCAAACAAATTGTTCTTCTTAAGCTCTTCTGCAAGTGATCTGGACTCAGCAAAATATTTTTCGCTATCTTTTGCGCCGGCTTTATTTTGAGCGACAGCTTTTTCAACTATGCCTTCCGCTTTAGCTGAGGCCACAAAAAAACCACCGACCTTAAATAAAATCAGAATTCCCAGAAGCGACGATATCCCAAGCAGAACAACCGACACAATTTCCTTCCTCTCCTTTAGATAGTCTAAAGAATCGAGATTCATATCAGCCTCCCAACTCACTTCACAAATGTCGATACGGTTAAATCCATCTCTACTTCCTGAGGTTTTTGTGGATCACACCTCAGTCTTAACTCTTCTATCCCAACCAAATACGGATTTTCATTCAGCCCCGCGAGCAAATCGAGCACTTGAGTCAACCGGCATTTGGCACTACATTTCAGCCGCACTAACTTATACCCTGCCCGCGGCGTTTTTCCGCCTGAAAGAACCTGTAATGACTCACTATTTATCCCCGCCCTTTTTAACTGCTCGTTAAGTTTGTTTCTAAACAGAAGCGTTTGTGTCTCCTCTTTCTGCGGCATCTCAATTACAGGGACAATCGATAATAAACCTGCCTGTTTAGCCTTGTCAATATCGATAAGCTCCAATTTGGCTTTCACCTGTTCGAGCGAGCTTCGAGCCTGTGACCAATGGTTAATCCACTTTGATCCAATTACAAACACGATAATGGCGACTGCACCTACAGCACCAATCTTCAGCGCCCGTATATCTCTTTCACCCAACTTTTGCATCATAACTTCTTTTTTTCGAATCCTTCGACCCAGCTAAGAGCCTGCCCTGAGCCTGCCGAAGGGACAAGTTTACATTCGTGTCCCCTTGTTCGTGAAATTCCTGTAGTGAAAAGTCATAGTAAACTTGAGCTTTTTGGTTTTACTGTCCCTCGATGGATTTAGTATCTTTACATCCTTCACACCACTTTTATTCATCAGAGCTTCCTGGAATTTGTATAGCTGATCAGGACCCTGCACCTGTCCGGTTATGCTTACCAATTGACCCTTTTTGAAATGAAAACTTTCCAGTTTTATACTGCTGTCACCGCTCTCAGAGATCTGTTTTAGAAGTTCAAGTAAATTCGGCCTTTCCATTGCAACGATCCTAGTAAGATTATGCCGTTGCATCAACAGATCGATATTCACACTCGAATCCGTCGTTTGCAACCTCTCTTCTATCGCACCCGGAGTTATAACAACAATCACATAAGAGACAATAATAAACGCGGCCAGCATTATCGCTGCAATCGCACCTGCTATTTTAGGCGAATACAAAATAGCTTTCTTTTCTTTTGTCCCAGCCGGCCTATACAAACTATCAAACAGCCCGAAACCATCAGCCCGTCCTCCGATAGGAGTCCCTAGGACTGAGCCGGGTCGAAGGACATGCGTCTCAAGTGCCATCAGCGCAAGACCTATCGGCACCCTATATTCGTAAAGCTGTTCAATTCCAAAATCTGTCTGCGCTCTGACTTTTTGAATCTGTGGCAACGCAGCCTTTACATTCAGGCCCGCTGACTTAAGACAAGCAACTATTCCTTTTAACGTGCTGCTGCCATCTGAGAGTACATAAATTGGCAAATTTACGGCTTCGGCATAACCAAATGCTTCAAGAGCACTTTTTACATCAAAGATAAATCTTTCAGTAG
>CAZQKO010000105.1:0-9263 GCA_964593945.1 uncultured Pirellulales bacterium
TTATGAGACGGTTTGCAGTAATAGGATTGGGTAGATTCGGACAGAAGCTGGCGATTGCTTTGGCGATGAGCGGTGCCGAGGTAATTGCCATTGACAAAGATAGAGAAGTGATTGAGCTTATTCGCGACCAGGTAAGTCACGCTGTACGCCTCGACAGCACCGATGAGGAGGCGCTAAAGGCTCAGGGTGTCGATAAGGTTGACGTGGCTATTGTAGGTATAGGCCAGGGCACAGGGCAGGGCTTCGAATCTGCGGTGTTGACGGTGGTAAATCTTAAGCAGATGGGAGTAAAGCAAATCTACGCCAGGGCGGAAAGCCTTTTGGCAGGTGAGGTTTTTTCCAAAGTCGGTGCTACCGATGTTATTTATCCCGAAATCGAGTCTGCTCAAAAATGGGCGTATAAGCTTATCGCTCCGCAAATTGGAGAGAAGATGGACTTTGCACCGGGTTATAGTCTTGCCCGAATAAAGGCACCCGCCAGCTTCGATGGCAGAACGGTTATGGATTTGCAATTGCGGCAAAAATATAGTGTGAACCTCGTTTTGGTAAAGCGGGGCGAAGATAGTAAAGTCGGTAAAAGCGAAAAAGGCTCGATTATAAACGTTCCGATGCCCGGCACCGTCATTTATAAGGACGATATTTTGATGGTCGCCGGCTCCGATGAGGACTTGGCCAAACTGCCGCAGGAATAATAAGGAAGGCTCGCATAGAGACAGGCTTAGCCCGTATTTATCACAGCGGAGAATGCCGATATTGCAGAGCTTCTTGATATAAAAAAATTACACTTGATTGAGACTGGTGTTATCTGTGACAGCATGATGGGCAGAGAGTCTGCGTTAAACGGTTGCGGTGCACAGCATGGCTCGCGCCATTGCGAAGCTCGTTACGGTTGCGTTGAACGTAAAATGTTTTTTTGGGCGCAACCGTTAAACGTATTACGAAACGAGCAGCGCAACCGATAAACGAAATACGTAACCTGCGATCTCCTTCGACCTTGCTCAGGACGGCGTCTGCGGTTTGTGAGAAATGCAGGTTAGCCACATACACAAATTTATGATCGCAAGGCAGAAAAGAACTTGCAGCATGAGTTCGAGATTGTAACATAATCCTGTGGCAAAAGCTGCTCGGGACGCCAGGTGGAATTGATGGAACACCTTTCAAAAATTTCCGGCCAGTTTATTTCTGCAAGTCTGCCCCCCTTTTTGCTTTCGCCTGCCGACGCGAGTCGGGGCAGCGGGCAAGAAAGCAGGGGGGCGGATTTTATGCAGGACTTGAGCATCTTACGGCGATGACTCATAAAGAGTTTTACAGTTTCGCTGAATAGTGACATATCTTTAATCCTGCTTACCTTTTCTTTTTGGTAAACAAAGCCGACCATCGCTGAATCGACCTGTGGGGCAGGCCAGAAGGCTGTCGGCTTAAGAGTCCTGATTGTTTTAACCTCGCCGGTTGCACCAAGGTGTATACTCAAGGTACCATAGTCACTGCTGCCGGATGAAGCTGTCATTCTCTCGGCGACCTCTTTTTGCACCGTAACGTACATACCGTCAATAGTTATAGGACCTGTAATCAGATTCATTATCACGGGCGAGGCGACATTGTAGGCTAGATTTGCAACTAACAGAATTCGACCATGAAATTCTTGATGAGCTGACTGAAGTTCACCTGTAACTACAGGGCTGGGGCGGTTTGCCCAATGGTAAGCGTTCACTCGATATCTATTAAAGATTGTTAATAGTCTTTACATTTCTGCATCCACTCGGGCCAATCATTTGGAGTTATACCACCGGCCCGAGTCCACGGGCCGGCTCGATTATAACCCTTATGCCAATTCAACGTCCATAGTTCTTTTAAGCCTACCGGGCGCACAGTAAAATCAAAGAACGCGGCATTGATTCGTTCATTATGCCGATCAAGACAATAGCGTTGCATTCCATCTTCATCATCAATGTGCGTTCCCACCATAATGGGTTCAGGCCGTGGAGCATTTATGGACCGCGGCCATCCCGTCCAAAACATTGCATCCATAAAAAGTGGAATGTAGGGAGCTCCTTTGACATCAGGAGTCTTCCAATGCATATCTACAGTCGCAAATCCCATCAACGTCTCTTTGGTGTCATAGCAATAGCCATTAATACCATAGCTGCCATAAGTACCGACTTCGCGACCTCCACTTGCATCATTAGCAGGGATTTCCCAGGCCGTAAAGGTCGACCCCCACCAACTCTGAGCATCCATTCCCGCGGCAGTACTCGACTTCTTGACCAGGGGACAAAGCTTGAGATCTTTGGCATTGCTATAATATTCACGTAAAGAATACATCCAACGCCCCTGCCCGGAGATGTCTGGAGCGCTACGATCGGGCATCTTGCGATCATTGTCATCGCAATACATATTGAATACAGTCCCCCATTGCTTTAAATTGGTTTGACACAACACCGTCTTTGCCTGTTTCCTCACTCGCTGCAGAGCTGGCATCAATATACCCATTAGCAGAGCAATAATAGCGATCACAACTAAAAGCTCTATTAAAGTAAAGCCTCTTCTTTGTTTGTTCATAATCACGCTCCTAAAAATAAAATATTGAAAACAACGATGTTTTACTGGCACGTCAAAGCCATTAATTTAGATGAGAATAAATGGCTTTCTGTTCGTTTTTTTTTAGATTCTGCTTTATTTTAATAGGATTCTTAAGGTGGTGTTATTATATATCAAAATTTATCGCTCTGCAAGGTTAAAATCGAGGATTTAGAGCTCATTAGTGATGGTTATATAGTCTTCCGCGTTGAGCTGTTCGGGGCGTTTTTGAGGATTTATGGAGCATTTTTTAAGGATTTCGGGCCAATTTTTTGCAAGTTCACTGCGGTCCAGCTTACTGCTTGCCAGAAGGGTCTTTCGACGATGAGACATAAAGAGATTTACGATCCTGCCAAAAAGCTCCATATCCGCGATTCTGGCGGATTTATCGAGGTCACGGCGGAAGCTGACCATTGCCGAATCCACCTGCGGCTGAGGCCAGAATACCGTTGGTTTAAGGACTCTTATCTTTTTTACATCACCGGTTGCATGCAGGAAAATGCTTAAAATACCGTAATCGCTGCTGCCGGGTACGGCTGTCATTCGGTCGGCGACCTCCTTTTGAACCGTGACAAACATACCATCAGCTATTGTTGGGCCTTTAACCAGATTCACCATTACCGGCGATGCAACGTTGTAAGGCAGATTTGCTACTAATAGGATTCTGCCGGCATATTTTTTGTGCGCTGTCTCAATCGCTTTTATTACGGTTTGGTTAATGGTATTTTTATTTTCCAGGATATCGTTGTTGAGAATCTCAACATTTTTGGTTTTTGCGAGTTGCTCTTTTGCGATCTCGGCAAGGGTTTTATCAAGCTCAACAGCTATAACTTTTCCGGCGTACTGAGCCAGGCCTTCGGTCAAAGAGCCTGTACCACAGCCGACCTCTAATACGACATCGTTTTTTTGAATGTTCGCTGACCCTATGAGCAAACGCATCAGATTAAGGTCTATAAGGAAGTGCTGGCCGAGCCGTTTATTCGGACGAACACCCGCTGCCGCGAGTAGCTGCTTGATTTGTCGTTTAGTTTGCACCTACAGAATTACGTTTCTAAATTCTGAATTTTCAATTCTAAATTCTTTTTCATTGTTGCCATATTTATAGCAGTATTGATGGCAGCTTTCATGCCGCTCGGATTGGCAATATTCTTGCCGGCGATGTCAAAAGCAGTTCCGTGAGCCGGTGAAGTTCTTATTATTGGTATGCCTATAGTGATGTTAACTGCATTTTCGAAATCGAGCAGCTTAACGGGTATCATGCCCTGGTCGTGATACATTGCGACGACGCCGTCGAATTCGCCTCGGCTGGCCCGCAAAAAGAGTGTGTCGGCTGGAAAGGGGCCGTGACAGTTTATTCCCTGCTCCTGCGCCAGCAAGATAGCGGGTGATATTATGCGCTGCTCTTCGTCACCGAACTGGCCGGACTCTCCTGCATGCGGGTTTAGCGCAGCTACGCCGATCTTGGGGTTTTCCAGGCCAAAGTACTCTTTCAATGCGTCATTTAACAAATCTATCGGCTCGAAGACGCAACCGATAGTGAACTTATGCCGCACTTCAAATAACGCCTCATGGATGGTGGCAAGGGCTAACTTCAGCGGGCCGCTAACAAACATCATAGCTTTACGGGGGGACTTGCAGCGTTTGGCGAACATTTCGGTATGTCCCGGCCATTCAGCCTCGGCCAGCTTCCAACCGGTCTTACTGATCGGTGCGGTTACTATTGCATCTATTATGCCGTCTTGAGCGGCCTGGATCGCATCGAGGCAGAACCTTATTGAAGCCTCGCCGGCAACTTTACTGGGGCCTTTTATCCAGGGTGGAACTGAATATTCATCGTAATCGGCCACGCTAACTTTACATGGATAATCTCTGCTGATTTTTTCATGCTGGTGCCGGACCCAGAAAGGCTCGATTTCCGCTTTATCAGCCGCGTAGCAAAGCTGCTCATTCATGCCGAAGACGATAAACTTTGCAGCACGGCGTATGCCGGGGTCAGCCAGTGCCTTTACAATCACCTCCGGACTAATACCAGCGGCTTCGCCCATCGTTACGCCGATGACCGGCTGACTAAATATCGAATTGTGGTTGTTACTTTTAATCATATCTTCGTTAGCTTTTTAGGCGCCAACAAGCACGGATTGCGGAGATGCGTTTTTTCTGCTTCTCGGATTGCTGCTTTTAATATTATTCAGCGTATTTCTTTCCCAGAAAACGCTATCATTGTATCCCTGAATGGTAGAGTCTTTCTCTGCCATTTGCAATCTTTTCTCGGCGTAAAGACAATACTCTTCGTCTATCTCTGCCATAACGAAATTTCTCTTTAGCTTCTTTGCAACAACGCCGGCTGTTCCGACGCCTGCGAATGGGTCAAAGACAACGTCCCCTTCGTTTGAGCTGGCAAGAATAATCTTTGCAAGCAGCTTTTCCGGCTTCTGTGTCGGATGGAGCGTATTTTCCGGCATCGACCAGAAAGGAATTGTAATATCCGTCCAGATATTTGATGGGTAAGTCAGTCTGTATTTTCCGTTCTCTTCCTCAGTCCAGTCTTTAGGTATGCAGTTTTGCCGATAGGGTGCTAAAACTTTTCTTTTTAATTTTACGGCATCTGCATTGAAGGTGAAATCATTGGAGGCCGTGCAGAACCATATATCTTCGCAGTTTTGTTTCCAGTCCTTTTTGGCTCCTCGTCCCTTTTCTCTTTCGAAGGTGATTCTATTTCTGACAATAAAATATTTTTCACAAAGCAAATGAATCGCAGAGGAAGACCGCCAATCCCCGCAGATGTATATTGATGCGCTGGGCTTCAGCAATCTTATGAGCTTTTCCAGCCAGGACTCCATCCAGGTCATATATTGTGCGATCGAGGTTTGCTTAAAAGAACGAGTATTAAAGGTCTTGGTTAAATTATAAGGCGGGTCAATAAAGAGAAGGTCCACGAACCGCGAGGGCAGCAAATCCGCTGCTTTAAAAATATCCGCGTTGATAACCTTGTTCAGAATTTGCCCCAGCGAGAGAGGATTATCTATATTTAACAACTTACGGCGATAGTCTTCCCTGTCTTTGTCGGTTAGCGTTATAGTGCGATTTCGAGGGGCCCTTGTCATTTTTCGTCTTTCTTTAGTGCTTAGAAACCCAATTGCTTTAATCTTTCTACCGTCAATGATTGTTTCTGCGGCATAATTTTGTCTATATGTTTTTTTATTGTCTTTACGATAATATCGGTCTCGATATTCACTACATCACCGGCTTTAGCCATACCTAACGTGGTTCTTTTCAGCGTTTCAGGTATTATAGCCACACTGAAACTACGGTCATCCATGCTTGCTATTGTCAGGCTGATTCCATCCACTGCCACTGAGCCTTTGACTATCATCTGGTCGAGAAGTTCCGCCTCGGCTGTGAATTCTATATCGGCAAACTGGCCGGCCCTTTTAATCGCTTTAATATTTGCGGTGCCGTCGATATGGCCCTGGACGAAATGTCCGCCGAATCGGTCGGTTGCCTTAATAGCCCGTTCAATGTTGACCGGAGAGCCGGATTTTAAACTGCCCAGAGCGGATTTTTTTAGTGTTTCAGTACTTAATTGGAATGTTGCAATATTTACTGAAAGTTCGCTGACAGTAAGGCAGACGCCGTTTATTGCGATACTATCGCCGATTTTGGAATCTTGGCCCAGTTCGCCCAAATCGACGGTCAGCGTGGCGCCGCCACCGCTTTGGCGGATGGATTTGACTGTGCAAATTGCCTCTATTAGTCCTGTAAACATTTGAAATTGACCGTTGTTTATTAGCTTTTTATTATTGAAAAACTTGAGCTAAAGTTTAAAATCGATTATAAGTATTCAATCGTCAATAATCAATCTTCAATTGATATGGGTTTGAAATCCAGGGGCTGATAAAATGAATACACTTTGGTTAAAAATAGCCGGGATTGCGATTGTTGTGGTGGCCATTATCGTAGTTATCGGGAAGTTCCGCTCAGGCAGGACTACACCTGCTCCTGCACGGCAAACACAGTCTGAACAGGGGGAGAAACCGAAAGGATTTTACGGCATGGCCGAACGGGATAAGCAGTTTCTTGAGGAACCGAAAGCAGCTGGCGAGCAGAAGGCCGAGCAAGCGCAGGAACCAGTACCGGAAACGCAGACACAGCCAGCACAGCAGCCCGCTCAGGCTCCCACCCAGCCCGCCGGACGTACTGTCCGTGTCGTCCTACCAAGCGATATCATAAAGCCGACCACGCTGTATTTCAAGCCGCTCGAGGAAATAGAGGACATTCGGGCGCAAGAGTTGCTGCCCTGGGCTACTACCGGACGAAGCCTCGGCAGGCTGCCCTTCCTGCAATATGGCCTAATGGTAAAAGCCTGCCGACAGATCGAGGAACGCTGGCCAGATAGCTGGTACGCCTTCAGGGCCAAGCAAATGTTGGAAGAGATCTCGGAGCGCTACGCCCTCAACTACAAAATCACGAAACAGGAGCTGGATATCAGTCGATTCATAAAACCAAGGCGAGGCACCGAGCCCCGTATTGTGGAGCCGATACGACGATGACCATGACCAATGGGATGATCCCCGTCATCTCAATCACTGCCGATTGTCTGCCGGAAGCGTGGGAAAAAGCAGTTTTAGCTGTCTGGGAAGAGGGTATCGAGGTAAAAACTCAATACGATAAGCCTGACGACCCGCCAAGCAAAGACGCCACAGTTATAATTACCATCAACGATCCTTTCAATGAGCCACGGATTCATAAAAACTTTCCCGGCGGGCCTGAGGAGCTTGAAGCCTATCGGCAGGAAGTTGTCAATGGCATTCACGACCACTGGATAGATCCTGCTGCGGGCAAGTGGACATATACCTACCATGAAAGGTTGTTTTCATACTGCACATCATCGAGTATCGAGAAAGTCGATCAGATTCAGTATATTGTCGATTGCCTGTCGCAGGCCGGCCACAGCAGGCGTGCCCAGGCGATAACATGGATGCCGACCGCAGACCCGGACACGGAACACCCACCCTGTCTTCAGCGAATCTGGTGCAGACTGGCCGCAAATGAGACAGGAGAGCTGTCACTTAATATGAACACACACTGGCGAAGCAGAGACCTCTACAAGGCCTGGTTTATGAATGTTTATGCGATAACCGACCTGCAAAGAGTAATCGCCGAGCGGATATCGCAAAAAAGGGGCGAGCCAGTGAAAGTCGGCAGATACGTCGATATAAGCGATTCTCTGCACATCTACGGCAGCTACTTCGACGAGGTTGTCCGTGAGGTGGAAAAGATGCGCAAAAGTCCATTCACTCAACGCTCCTGGCAGAGCACCCATCCGGCTTTTGTTATGTGTACGCAGCAGGCTAAAGAAAAACTGGCGCAGGACCCGGACTGGTACGCAAAAGCCAGAGGCTAAAGTTTGGTAACTGGTAACTGGTAACTGATTATGGAATTAATCATTTAACCAATAACCATTTAACCAATAACCATATTTGTGAGAGACGAGATATGGCCTTAATTATCAATGGTGAAAAAGTTGAGGATTCGGTAATAAGAAAAGAAGTCGAGCGATTAAGACCGGACTATGAAAAAGCCTTCGTGGATATGGACTCCAAAGAGCGGGAAACTCAGCTTCTCGACTGGTCAAAAGAAAATGTCATTGAAAGAATCCTGCTCAAACAGGAAATCAAAAATATCAATGCTGCAATACCGATAGACCATCTTGAGACTATCTTGGACAGGCTGAAAGAGAAATACGAAAACCAACAAGAGCTCTACGAAGATTTTGATGCCGAAGATGATGACAAACTAAAAGAGGTTTTAGGGCTCATATTAAAAACCGAGCAAAGATTCAGTGAGCTCTATAAGGATTTGCCTAAGCCTTCACAGGCCGAGATTGAAAAGTTCTATGAGGAAAATAAAAAGCAATTCAGAAGTCCCGACCGGGTCAGAGCAGCTCATATAGTCAAATATGTGAACTGGCGGAACGATGAAGCAGTCGCCCATAACGCCATAAGACAGGCCCAGGACGAAATCGAGAAGGGCACACCTTTTGAAGTGGTTATTGATAAATATACCGACGATCCCAACAGCGGTAACATTTCGTATTATTTCACAAAGGGTGAGGATGTAGAAGAGTTTGAGGATGTGATTTTTAACCTGGGTGTTGGAGAAGTAAGTGACGTTTTTCGCACTCGCTATGGCTTTCATATAGCAAAGGTCTATGAAAGAAAACCAGGGATGATCACCAGCCTTAAAGAAGTAAAAAAACAAATAGTGGAGAAGCTTACAGACAGGATGCGTCAAATGGCTGTCGATGAGTTCGTAGACCAGCTAAAAAATAAAGCTAAGATTGAAGAAATATAAGCACAGGTATTTGGATTTGAGAAGTTTAGCTGTCGCCGGCACGGCGACATCGACTTCCAAAAAAAAACAAAAAAAATCAGCTTCTCAATTTGCCTCTGTGTGATTTCTATGTTAAACTTTACTACAGTCGGATGAGGAAACAAACCAAGACGTAATTTGTTATATTGGTCTTAAGCATTGCTGCCTACGGATAAAAATTGAGTTTAACTTTGTAGCTCTGCCTGACGTGTTAAGAAAAAATTAACAGAAGGCTAACATATCGTCTGGATTTAATGAGTGGATTTTGAATAATATCCTAGGGGGGGCTATGTAAGTTTCTTTCCGAGTTGGCC
>CAZQKO010000106.1:0-9252 GCA_964593945.1 uncultured Pirellulales bacterium
CATCAAAAATTATGACCTTTGAGCAAATCGGCCTGCCCAAGATTTGTGCTGCTTTGTGCCGCAGACCCAGAGGGATGTTCTTAGTTACAGGTCCAACCGGATGTGGCAAAACGACCACCTTGGCTTGTATGATAAACTATATTAACGAAAACTTTGACCGCCATATTATAACCATCGAAGAACCGATAGAATATTATCATTCGCACAAAAAATCTATTGTTAACCAGCGAGCAGTCGGTGTTGATGTCCCCAGTTTTAGCGAGGCGTTAAGACGGGTTTTAAGAATGGACCCTGACGTGATTTTGGTGGGTGAATTGCGCGATTTGGAAACTATCGAAGCAGCCGTTAGAGCTGCTGAAACTGGCCACTTGGTCTTTAGTACAGTTCACACAACCAGCGCTGCCGGAACGATTACCAGAATGATTGATGTCTTTCCCGTAACCCAGCAAGAGCAAATCCGCATTCAGTTAAGCAGTAACCTGATAGCGGTTCTTAGCCAGGCTCTTTGTCCATTAGCTTTAGGCAGAGGAAGAATTGCAGCTTATGAGTTTATGGTTGTAACACCTGCCATTGCCAATCTTATCCGTGAAAACAAGACTTATCGAATCGATTCCAGCATTCAAACCGGCAAAAAACTGGGAATGCAGCTTCTCGATGAGCATCTCTGGCAGCTTTATGACGTCGGCAAAATTACGCTGGAGGAGATGCTTGAAAAAAGCCGCCAGCCAGGTGCCTTACAAGATAAAGCTATAACTAAAATGAAAGCCACAAAGGGAAGAAAAAAGGCAGATAAAAAAGCAGCGACGGCGCAGGAATTGGAAGATTTGGGACCAATCTTAAGGACCTGATCGTATACGGAAAGCTGGTTTTGGAGGAGAACCTGCAGAAAAAAAACGGGCCTGTTTGGTTCCTCTCTCATACTAAAAGACATACCAGGAGCTTCCTTAACCCATTATCGGTCCAAAAAACAGCGAAAATCTGTAAATATTATCTGTCCCAACAACTAAATGTCCAATTCATAATTTATTTGTGAAAAAGGCTTTAATGTTGTATACTAAAGACAAAAGAAATTCTGGTTTATCATAAGGAAATTCTTTAATGGGCAAGATGAAAACAGCACAAAAGATACCTCCGATCGAACAATTGAGAGGCAGGCCGCTCGGCAGGATACTTATGAAGATGGGAATTCTTAGCCGAGAGCAAGTACATGAATGTCTGAAAATCCAGAACCAACGACATGGGAATGTACAAACAGGCCAGATTCTTCTTGAGTTGGGATTGATCGACGAAGATCAGCTACAGATCGCTTTAGCCGCTCAGCGAGGAATGGGATATATAAACATAGACGGCATCGACATCCCTCCGGATGTAATAGAAAAAGTTCCTGCGCAAATGGCAAAAACGTACCATATCGTGCCAATTGAGTATAACAAAGAAGCAAATGAACTGATAGTCGTGCTTGATAGTACCAATAATTTTAGAGCTACTGACGACCTGAACACACTGATGGGTTTTAAAGTCAATGCGAAAATAACCGATCCACAGGCGCTGGAAAACGCCTTGACGAAGTACTATGAGACACAACAAGATGAAAACATCAACGAGCTTATAGATGAAATACAGAGTGACCAGTTTCTTGCCGAATTCGAGGGTAGAAATCAAAGTATCGACTTGGATGAGCTGAAGGAGCTGTCTGAGTCAAATCCTGTCAAGAAACTGCTGAACCTGGTTCTGCTGCAGGCAATCCGCGATAAGTCCTCGGATATCCATTTTGAGCCCTTTGAGCATGAATATAAGATGCGATATCGTATCGACGGCGTGCTTTATGAAATGATTCCTCCACCGAGGTACATTGCTGCAGCACTTAGCTCACGTATAAAAGTCATGGCAAATTTGGATATCGCTGAGAGACGACTTCCACAGGACGGTCGAATCTCATTGAACGTTCAGGGCAATCCGGTTGACCTGCGTGTGAGTGTCTTGCCCACAATGTTCGGAGAAAGTGTCGTATTGCGTGTCCTGGACAGATCGCAAATCTCCTTTGATTTGGGTAAGCTCGGTTTGAGGCAAGACGGTCAGAAATTGGTCCGCCAGCTCATTCACAGACCCAACGGCATTATTATCGTTACGGGACCAACCGGATGCGGTAAAACTACTACATTATATTCGGCCTTGAGCGAGCTTAACGACGTTGAAACGAAGATAATCACAACGGAAGACCCTGTAGAATACGATATTGACGGTCTTATCCAGGTTCAAATGAAACCGGCTATAGGACTGACATTCGCCAGGTGCCTGCGGTCGATCTTGCGTCAGGACCCTGATGTTATATTAGTTGGTGAAATTCGTGACTTAGAGACCGCGGAGATTGCAGCACAGGCCTCTCTGACGGGCCATGTTGTGTTTACTACATTGCACACAAACGATGCTCCAGGCTCGATAGCGAGGTTGTTGGATTTAGGCGTTGAACCATTCCTTCTTACCGCTACTATCGAAGGTATTGTCGGTCAGCGACTAATTAGAAAAATATGTGACAATTGCAAAACACCGTGTGACCCGAACGAAACACAACTAAGAGAGTTAGGGCTGACAGAGGATGATATCAAGGGCAAGAAGTTTTATTACGGCCGAGGTTGTGACCGGTGTAATGGTACAGGCTATAAAGGGCGAACGGGCATTTTTGAGATAATGGTATTCAATGACGAAATACGCAACCTGGTTATGAATCGAGCTTCGACGAATGTCTTGCGTATAGCTGCTCAAAAAGCCGGCATGACGTCGTTACGCGACAATGGTTTGGCCGCCCTTTATGACGGCGTTACTACCATAGATGAAGTGGTAAAAGAAACAATTATTGAAGGATAATTATAATTTTCGACAAAGGTTATGTGCTAATGGCAGGTTTCGTTAATTCCAAAGGAGGTATTTAAGATGCCTGTATTTCAATATATAGCGCTGGACCCGCACGGCGTTGAAATAAAAGATGACATTGAAGCTTTGAGCGAGAAAGAAGCCATAAGCAAAATACGAAATATGGGTTATTTTCCCACGAAGGTCCGCTCGCAAACCGTAGTGAAAGCAGCTGCAAAAGCTACTGCAAAGCCCAAGCGAAGACCTGGTGCCGGCGGAAGGGTCAAGGTAAAAAATGTAACCCAGTTCGCCAGACAGCTTTCTACGCTACAGGATGCAGGACTTCCTATTTTACGTTCATTACGTATCCTGCAGGAGCAGCAAAAGTCGGGAGCGTTCAAGAGGATCATCGGTTACGTAGGCGATGATATTGAGGGTGGCTCGACCCTTTCAGAAGCGATGTCAAGATTTCCAAGAGCTTTTAACAGGCTGTTTGTCAATATGATCGCAGCCGGCGAGACAGGTGGTGTGCTTGACTTGATTTTGGCTCGTGTGGCCGACTTTATGGAAAGCGCTCAGAAACTCAAATCCCGAGTCAAAGGTGCAATGATTTATCCAGCCGTAGTTTTGAGCGCGGCGTTCTGTATCGTGCTGTTATTGATGTGGAAAGTGATACCCACATTTAGCTCCGTGCTGATCGAGATGTCGGAGGGTGAAGAACTTCCGAGATTGACGAGAATAGTGCTTGGCGTAAGCGACTGGATCGCCAGTGGCCCTGCCTGGTTTCCCACCATACCGATACCGTTTGTAGGTATGAAGATAAAGATTGGCGGCTGGGCTGTCCTGATAGCAACGCCGTTTATAATAGTTTTTCTGCTTAGAACTGCAAATCGGTTTCGCATCGGTAGATTGATCCTGGATACTATCAAGTTGAGATTGCCGATTATGGGCCAGCTTATCAGTAAAACCGCAGTTACCCGGTGGACAAGAACGCTGGGAACATTAATCAGCGCGGGTGTGCCAATCCTGGATGCCATTAACGTGACCCGCGAGACAGCAGGAAACGAAGTATATTCCAACATGCTCAACAAAGTTCACAATTCCATTCGACAAGGTGATACATTTGCCGGTCCATTGCGGCAGTCCAAAACCGTTGACTTGATCATTTCCAATATGGTCGCCGTGGGCGAGGAAACAGGTGACTTGGATAAAATGCTCCTGAAAGTGGCCGACAACTACGACGAGCAGGTCGACGTGATGGTCGGCTCATTAATGCACCTGCTTGAGCCGGTCATAATTGTTGTGCTTGGCACTGTCGTTATGACAATCGTCCTGGCAGTATTCTTGCCGATGATACAAATTATTACAACCTTAGGCTCCCAAGCATAGAAACTGTACTAATAAATCAAACGTCCAATTATTATAAGGAGAAAAAAAATGAAGCCGTTTATCAACCAATTCAATAAAAAAGCTGCGTTCACCATTGTAGAGTTACTGACTGTTATGAGCATCATCGTGATTCTTATTGGCCTGTTGGTGCCTGCTCTGAATATGGTCAGAAGATATGCCTGGGAAGTAAAACAAAAAGCCCAGCTCAAAAGTATTGACGTCGCGATAGAGCTTTTCAACACCGAGTTCAGTGGTTACCCGGATTCGAGCGAGATGGGCCCTGACGACCAGCCATATTGTGGCGCAATGAAGCTTTGTGAAGCTATGATGGGCCAGGACTTGATGGGGTTTCACCCGGATTCTATCTTCATGGGCGATGGTACGGACCGTACCAGGCCGCTATACCCTGACGCCAATACCGTATCTGCCGAAGTATACAGGGACAACCTGAGCATACGAAAAGGGCCATATTTGCCCCTCGAAGGCGCTAACGCTTATTGGTTAAAGAATATATATTCCAATACCGGCGTTTTTTATCCGAAGCACTTTGTCTTATGTGACGTATATAAAACCGTAACAAACCGCGCCACAGGAAAAAGAATTGGCATGCCCATACTCTACTATAAGGCCGACACTGCAAACAACTTACATGATTCTTCCGAACCGGATAATCCCAACAACATATACAACTACAGGGACAATCAAAGGCTGATCGAGCTTGGCATTCCCTCAGATCCGCCGCCCACAGGCCAAATACATAGGCTTGCTGACCCGGTAAGATTTTATAAAAACACGAAGAACGACAAAGTCACTACGGCTTCCAGACCTTACAGGGCAGATTCTTTCATCCTGATTTCAGCCGGCTTTGACGGTGAATACGGCACACCCGACGATGTGTGCAACTTTGACTGGAAATATCTACCTTAAAAATTTGCATTTAGAATTAAGAATGAAGAATTCTAAGTTCTGCATTTTTAAATAGAAGAGGATAGCTGTGAACCATAGAAAAACAGGATTTACGATTGTAGAGCTATTAACGGTTATTGCAATAATAGCAACACTGGTCGCGGTGCTCGTTCCGTCCCTAACTGCTGTGCGGCGTATCGCCAAAGAGACCAAGCAAAAAGCCCAGTTGACGACCATTGCATTGGCCATTGAGGCATTCAAGAACGATTATGGTGATTATCCGCCGTCATACTATTGGCTGGGCGCGCCCTCCCCTCCACCTGCTCCCGGTTTCGGTTACTGCGGCGCGCAGAAACTTGCTGAGGCACTTGTAGGCTGGGACCTTATGGGATTTCATCCAGGATCGGCCTGGCGGGCAGATGGACTGGATGAAAATGGCGGCTCGACCATATACAACCCGGATACGTTAGATGAGAGAAAGGGTCCCTATCTTGAGCTTGCCACCACAAGTGCATTTTGGTTAGGTAAAACTAACGAGCATGACGGCCTCTTTGCTAATACAGGAACTCTGCACCCGGATAGATTTGTCCTTACCGATGTTTTTGGAAGAAAAAGCGTGATTATAAATAAGGGGATTGACCCAATTACAAGACAACCGGCCACTGAGAGCGTCAAGGCCGGGACTCCAATTCTCTATTACAAGGCAAATACATCCAGTAAAATTCTTGTCAATGATGTAAGTATGTTTGGGAATAATATTTACAATATTCGTGACAACGGAGTTCTTATTGCTCGGGGAACGATAAACGAAGGCAGACCACACCCTCTCGCGAATTCGGATATCTTCTACTCTTCGGTTGGTGGTGTGGTAGATCCAAAAGTTATAGTTGATTCAACAAACCAGCAAAAGCTCTGGCCCTACAGACCTGATTCATACATATTGATTTCGGCGGGGGCGGACGGCCTTTACGGGACAAGTGATGATATCCGTAACTTTGGAAATTAAGCGCCAGTCCACACCGTATTTAGCAAACCCCCTTTAGGGAGGGGCAAGCCCCGTCTTCTGTCGAAGACAGAAATGGGGGCAGGCTAACGCTATGAAAAATCACAAATGCAAACTCGTGCTTCGCAGAGCAGCAAATAGCGTAACTCTTATCGAGATGGTCATCGTTGTAGGAATAGTCGCACTGTTGGCCACTATGGTAATCGGTATCGCATCTCACATTGATAATCGGACTAAAGAGAAAGGCCTGGCGAACATTTTTGTACTACTTGAAAGTGCGCTGCAGGAATACCACGAATATACAGATAAGTTCCCGGAACAGGTGGAAAAGAATTTTACAAAGGCCGCTGCGCATTCGGAGTTTCTTTATTCAGAGCTCCATTCGATACCAAGCTCTCGGAAGGTGCTGGAAAAAATCAGCGATTCGCTCTTGAAGAGTAAAACAGAGGCCGGTAGCACCTCGCCGAAGGTATACGATCCCTGGGGCAAAGTCCTGGATTATAGATACGTCCAGGGTGACACCTTCCCGGAGCTGATATCCGCCGGACCGGATAAGATTTTCGGCACGACAGATGACATAAGCAGTAAAAAATAAAATGCAAACAAAACTCAAACAACATGGTTTTACACTGACGGAGATAACGGTTGTCATAGCGACCATAGTGCTGCTTGTCAGCTTGGCCCTGCCGGCTATGCGCGCGTTTTTTAACTCCTTTGAATCTCAGGGCAGCACAATGAGCATGATAAGTGCAGCACTGGCAACAGGGCGAGCCATCGCTGCGAAGAATCAAAGATATGCCGGCATCAGATTTCAAAAAGCTGACGGCACCCCAAATCCACTTGAAGCTCCTCAATATATGATTTTTATTGTGCATGACCCGGATATGATGGCCTATGGTTTTCGTGCAGTCCCGGGTCTCAAACCAATTAAGCTGCCTGACTCCATGACCGTGTCGGACCTGACGGTCGTCACCAAACGCAATATCGTAAATCCAACAAATCCGACCGAGGTGCGACTCGATGACCCGACACTTTCTGATACGCAAAGGGACAACCTTATCGACGAGGACCGTGAGCTCACAGATACCACTACGTTTTCCATTATCTTCTCCCCGAGCGGGAAATTAGTGATTCATGGCATTCGAGTAAGAAACAAAGATGGATATCCGGACACGGCCGCCAATAAATCTGAAAGTTCCGATGATGTTTTTAATAAGAAAGCACAAGTTGACGCCGGAATTGGAACATTCTATCAGGATGACTACTTCAGCCAGACTGGAAGCTCTTATCCCGACCTTGGATTGGGGCCGGAGCAAAGCCGAAGCAGCTTTGTTGCTTATGATAAGAAAAAGTTCATCCAAGCTTATAAAAAACGCAGAGCCTGGTCGGATTATTTGACTAAGCTGGCTGACCAGGTGATTTATATCAATCCTTATACAGGGACGATAATTTCACCTGATTGATATTCTTATGAAAAAAAAGCAACGATATATAGGTTTTTCTCTCATCGAAATACTGCTGGCCGTCGGCACTCTTAGTATCGGATTGCTTTTTATCGCCGGTACATTCCTGACCGGTCTCTATTTCTCGACAATAGCTACTGAACGGACAACCGCAGCAATAGCTACCGACGAGGCTTTTGCAAAAATAATGCTCTACAACATAAATCCAACAGATTTGGAAGCCGACGAATTAAAATCCTTTGAAGAGCTGAGCACCATCGACCCGAACGAATTTGCATATCCTTCGACCGATACAGACGCCTCGCAAAAGCAATATTACTGGTCTGCCCTTTGCAGACGTGCAGGCTCAGCCTCGAATAGCAGGCTTGTCCAAATAACAGTTTTTATCAGCAGGAAGGTAAATGCCGCAGCTTCATATCAAGGTGGGAAAGGAAGACCTATTCCAATGAAGGTTGACATTTCCGGCATTATTGGTCAAAGCCGGCTAACAATAACAGAGGCCGACAAAATATCGTGGATAAACGACGGTTGTACTGTGGTAGATGATAAAACCGGCCAGATTTATCGAGTAATCGAACGAGATGCTAACCAAACTGACCGGTTTAGGCTCGACCGTCCCTGGCAGGGCGATCAGACCGGCTGGGTCTGGGTAGTGCCGCCGCCTCTGGCTGGAGGAAAAAATCCAAATATAGCAATATATCAGAAGATAGTTAGATTTTGACCGTGTAAAAAGATGAGAAAGGCTTTTACCTTAATTGAGCTTATGGTAGCTGTTGGGATACTGGCTATGATCCTGTCCTTTGCGAGCGTTATCTTCAGGGTCAGCATAGATTCTCATCGCACGGCTATTGCAAATGCCGAAATTATGCAAAAACTGCGGGCCATTACCGACCAGATAAATGCAGACTTCAAAAGCGTCGCTTATGGCTATGGTGGTTACATTAGTTTTAACACAGATAAATATACCGTTGAAAGCAAAACCACGAATATAAACTCTGATTGTATCGCATTTTTTGCAACCGGTGATTTTCAATCGACCGGTCAATATACGGGCAAAACAGTTGCAGGTAATGTCGCATGTATATTTTACGGCCCGGCTGATCCCAATTCCTTCAGCAGATCAACTAAGCCGCGAGATAAGATTCTTCTGCGAAGACAAACGATATTAACCTTCGATGCGCCGCAGGAAGGCTCGGACCCGCGCGGCGAATATTACATAAAATCTTTATCGCAATGGAGGACTGATCCTCCATTCACTGATGGGAAAGACTGGGTAAGAAGGCCTTTTATCGACCCCAATAAACTGAAAGAACAATTCGTAATGTATCTGGCGAAAGGTGCAGATAATTTCACCATACAATTTGCGGAAACGGAGGACGAATCGGACAAAATTGTGTGGAGCCGGAACAGGGAAGACGAACCAGGCGACATCAGCACAAATGCTATCAAGTTCACCTTCACATTATATGACTCGATGGGCATTATTAGAAAAGGCAGAACTTTTACACATATTGTTTATTTAGGCGGCTGAAAAAGATAAGTAACTAAAATTTGGAGTGACTAAAGTGCCTAAAGTTATGAATTACAATTTTAGTTCATTTTAGGCACTTTAGCTCACTTTAGGCACTTTAGAATGAAAAC
>CAZQKO010000107.1:0-1477 GCA_964593945.1 uncultured Pirellulales bacterium
CATTCTAAAATCCTCATCAAATCTGGACTTTCGAAGTGGGACAATTGGTGCGGGGTGAATTCGCTTTATGGGGAGGATAACAAATCCTTTTTTAGGATTTATTGGACCATTGTCGAAATTTATCATTTGCCATAGTATGGGCTTAAAAAAATTTTATCTTTTTAAAGCCTATCCCATCTGTAAGTCCTGACTATTACTACTCTGCGAAGTCTCTTAGGGACGATGTACGAGCTGGATGTTTTGAGTCCACCATTTTATCGGAACACGAATCGGTCGGCCACAATCATCCGACGTAGCGGATTGCTGTGGCAAATTTATTCGCGTTTGCCCGGCAGGCCTTTTGTTTTATATATTTTAATAGGCAAGAAGCTTATCGATGGATAAGGGTGCCTTGATGGTTAAATGAGGAAGGATAATGGGAGTGGGAGGAAAAGGCCTGTCAATCCGCGGCAGCGGTTTGATTGAATATCTATACAGGCGCGACACACCTGAAGTATGTTATCGTTTGTTCTTATAGAAGTGAAATTGGCATGTTTTGGTTTTTGAAAAACGGAGCATATTTGATCGGCGTAGATCTTGGGGACGACAGTCTGAACATGGCTCAGCTTACAAATACCAAAAAAGGCGTAGGCTTGCTTGCCGGTAGAAGTGAAAGCCATCCTGACAGTGTGGAACCCGGCAGTGCCGCCTGGCAAAGATGGGCCGTGGATGCTATACGGGAGGCGATGATAAACCACAGATTTCATGGCAGAAATGCTATAGCGGCAGTACCTCCAGGCGAAGTGTTCATCGAGCACGTGAAAATGGAGTCCCAGTCGTCGGAAAAATTCGAAATTCCGCCGAAGGCGGAGCAGGCTGTCTTATCGAAGATAAAACAGAAACTGCCTTTCGAACCGGATGATGCGATGATACAGTACATTCCCACCGAGCAGGATAATGTCCTGGTTATGGCAACTGAGCGTAAGATTATCGACAGACACCTGGCGGTATATGAAAAAGCAGGCTTGACGGTTAAGTCTATAGGTGCCTGGCCTATAGCTTTGACTAACTGCTATACAAAGTTTTTCGGCAGGCGAAACGTCGATCTTGAAGCTATTGTTATGCTCCTGGATGTGGGGATATGCTGTACGAATCTTGTCATTTGTCGTCACAAAAGTTTGCTTTTTGCCTGTTCGATACCGATAGGAGCAAAGCAGCTTGACGATGAGAAGATGGTGACGAGATTAGTGTTCGAGCTAAATGCCTGTAGAAGTCGGTTCGCGTCCATGCACCCGGATACTCAAATAGAACGGCTGGTTTTTCTTTGTGGTCCTGCTGTCGGTACAGGTATCTGTAAAACGATAGCAAAGCAAATGAATATCCAGGCTCAGGTGGGGGATTGTTTAGCAGCAGTACAGATTTCTGATCCGTATCATTTGGGGATAGACAGAAGAGATTGTAACGCAAGCTGGGCTACCGCCTTTGGCCTAAGCTTGTC
>CAZQKO010000107.1:1577-2918 GCA_964593945.1 uncultured Pirellulales bacterium
GGATTAATAAAATGCTCAGTATAAACTTTGTACCTGATGATTACGTTCAGAGCAGCGAATCACAGAGAACAAATCTGATATATCTCGCGTTACTTGCAGTGGTGATGGCGGCATTGGGCGGGTTGTTTGTCACAATCAAGATACGACAACGTGTCCTCTGCCGTGAGGTTGCGTGCATAGATGCTGAAATGGCCCGAGAGGAAGAAGACCTAAAGAAGCTTAATGAGCTGCATGTTAAGCAAAAAGATATGGTGAAGACCGCACTTACTACCGCTAGTCTGCTTGAGCCGGTTCCCAGAAGTGTTTTGTTGGCATCGTTGACAAATAGTCTGCCCGCAGGGGTTTCATTGTTACGACTGTATATAGTGCAGAAAGAGCACAAGTCCACCGTGGCTGGTCCAACGGCAGCGACGAGTAAGTACCAGACGGCTCAGGCCAATCAGTTAAAGGCGGACATAGCTCAGCAGGCAGGCTTTGCAGAGAAACTGTTCGAGACGCATATGGATATCGGCGGTATAGCTCCGAGTGACCTTCAGGTTGCTGATTATATTGAGCGCCTGAGTAATTCAAATTTACTGCAGAATGTAGCTTTAGTGGAATCAAAAGAACACGAGATCAAAGACACCACATTCAGACAGTTCAAGCTGACGGCTGTGCTTAGAGGTAATATTCAGCTCACTAAGGAAGATGTGGATAGTATTAAGGCGGAATATGAAAATACATCACGTAATTTTTAGATAGTCACATCGTAACTGGTGATTGGTTATTGGTGACTTTTTAACCATTTAACCAATTACCAATCACCGTTGATTAAGGTGAGGACAAAACAATGACAGGCAGTTTCAGAAAGGCTGTGTTTTTTATTTTGCTGACAGGCACAATTGTTGTTGGTTACCAATATATGATTAGGCCGGCTAATAGATACTTAGTAGAAAAAAAGCAGCAAAAAGACACGAAGAAGGCCAAGCTGCTCGAACTACAACAAATTAAAGCTCAGACCCAAAACAGCCTCTCAAGCAAGCTTGCACGGGTGGAAGATGCAATAGGATTTTTCGAGAGCAAGCTGCCACCGACAAGTGAAATTGATAAGGTACTCCATGACGTAACTATAATTGCCCAAAAGCGGGGCTTGAAACCCAAGACGATTCGAACGCTTCAGACAAAGGATAATAGCGGCTATGTGGAGCAGCCGTTAAAGATGGAATTGGAAGGAAATTTTAATTCGTTTTATTCGTTTCTCTTAGAGCTCGAAAATCTGCCGCGCATAATGAAAATTCGCGAGATCGAGTTAAATAAGCAAAAACAAAACGAGGGCCTGGTAACAGCCGATTTTATAGTGAG
>CAZQKO010000107.1:3018-9201 GCA_964593945.1 uncultured Pirellulales bacterium
AGTTAAATAAGCAAAAACAAAACGAGGGCCTGGTAACAGCCGATTTTATAGTGAGCATATTCTTCCAGCGTAAAACCGGTTAAATGGTTACCGGTTAAATGGTTATTGGTTAAATGGTTATTGGTTCCTTAGGGACTGATTAAATGAAAAATTCAATTACCAATTACCAGTTACCAATTACCAACCTGATGGAGTTTGGTTATGCTGTCTTTTTTACGTGAGCAGAAGGGTGATATCCCAATAGAATCGGGACTGGGATTGGCTGAAGGAGCCGACACAGGAGTGTCAGCAAACGCGCAAGCTCAGGAATATCTCACCACAGCGGCTCATAGTAAAAATGTCCGCAGGACCACTTCGGCGTTCGCTGTTCTATTTGGAATAGGTCTTTTATGTCTTTTGTTTATGATAAAGAACAGCGCACCACAAACAGCATCAGCGTCGTCAAACGGTAAGGACGAAACGCAGATCGAAATTGCTATCGCCCGGCTCACCGGCGCCAGCTCAGAAATGTTCAGCAGAATGGATCAGATCGTTAATAAATTCTACGAGTCTTCGAATGTACTTCAGGTGAAGGTTAATGAGCTTGTAAAAAATCCGTTTGAGCTTGAGCTGTTCCTGAGCAACTTGAAGGGGAAAGTTGATCTGCAGGGCGATGATTTCGAAATTAACACCGGAATGTTCAGACAACAGCAGATAAGACAAAAGGCAAAGGATCTGCAATTAAAAAGCATTATAAAGATGCAAGACGACCGGCTTAATTGCTGCAGGATCAACAATAAAGACCTTCATAAAGGAGATTTAATAGATGGTTTTAAGGTCACTCAGATCGGTGATAATTTCGTTAAGCTTGAATGGTGGGATGCCGGAGCTAACTCTGAGCCTTCGAGTGTGGAATCGGTTCCCGGTAACAGATTGGAAGTAATATTGAAGTTGTCCGAATGAAGCTGCCTTTTCCATTTGAAAAAAACTCGTCTCGGCGAAAGCCGGAACAAGACAGGCCTGCCCTGAGCGTAGCCGAAGGGAGCAGGGCCGAGGGGAATTCAAGGTCGGCTGAGAACATACCGGATGATGTAGCCGTCAATGAAGCAGCGAATCCCAGCTTGTCTGGAATGGACTCCAGCGATACTTTGATACGCGGCCTAAGTGACCTTTATTCTCCGGAAGAAGGCGAATCAGAGGTAAGAGGCGTCGCTGATGTCCTGCTGGAGATGGGAAAGATAACTCCTCAGCAGCATAAGTCAATCATAAGCAAACGGAACGAATCCGGCAACGATGGAACAAGGCCTGTTTTCGATACCGCAGAGTGGCTGTTGAGAGAGGGATTAGTCAATGCCAACGATATACTGATGGCTAAAGCTAAGCTGTGCGGCCTGGAATTTCGCCACATTACACCGCAAGATGTGCAAAAGCAGGCCCTCGATTTATCGGGGCTTGATGTTGATTTTATGAAGAGAAACAATATTGTGCCCATCGCACTCGTCTCGACGAAGGCCGGAGCAGGATTGGAAAAGGACACTTTGGTAATTGCCACGAGTGAGCCGGAAAATGTCTTTGCGTTCGAGCAGGTAAGAAGACACACCAGGATGGTTCCGCAGGTTGTAGTCTGTAATCCAGAGGATATTCAAACAGTAATTAGTTCGTTTGAATCTGAAAGCTCAGCCGATTCAATCGGGGGCTATAGTCTTGATGATATCATCAGTGATATGACGGATGTAGAGGTTGTTCAGGACCTGAAAGAAGAGTTTCAAGACCTTGAAGAGATGGCGGGTCAATCACCTGTTATTAAATTCGTTAATTATTTAATCAGCAACGCCGTGCACGAGGGAGCCAGTGACATACATATCGAGCCTAAGGAAAAGTTTGCCGAAATAAGGTGTCGCATAGACGGGATGCTGTTTGAGGCAATGCAGGCGCCGTTGAAGATGCACCCTGCGGTTGTTTCGCGTATCAAGATTATGGCCAACCTTGATATTTCCGAAAGGCGGCTGCCTCAGGATGGCAAAATCAAGGTCTCCGTGAGCGGCAGAACAATTGACCTGCGAATTTCTACACTGCTGACTAATTGTGGAGAGAAAGTGGTTGTCCGTGTGCTGGATAGCAAATCGATTATGCAAGGCCTTGAGCAATTAGGTATGGAACCTAAGGTATGCGAGGCTTTCAACCAGCAGGTAACTCTGCCACATGGAATTTTGTTGGTGACAGGCCCAACCGGCTCCGGCAAGAGCACCACCCTTTACTCGGCCTTGTCGCAGATGGACGGTGATAAACTAAATATTTCCACAGTCGAAGATCCCGTGGAATATGAGCTGGATTTTTGCAATCAGGTCCAGACGAATGAAAAAATCGGACTTACTTTCGCTTCGGCGCTTCGAAGTTTACTGCGGCAGGACCCCGACGTCATAATGATAGGAGAAATCCGGGACAACGAGACTGCTCGGATAGCCGTCCAGGCTGCGTTGACCGGCCACCTGGTGCTTTCTACGCTGCACACCAACGATGCCGCCAGCAGTATCACCAGGCTGGTCAATATCGGTATCGATCCGTATTTGATAGCCGCCGCATTAAATGCAGTGCTGGCCCAGCGATTGGTCAGAAAGATTTGTCCGAAATGCAAGCAAATTTATGAGGTCCCCGAACAGATGCGCAAATATGTCCGGGAATCTGGAGTCGGGCCGGAAGAGCTTTTCCACGGTAAAGGTTGTGACTACTGCAGAGGCTCAGGCTATGCGGGCAGAGTCGGTATTTATGAATTGCTGGTTATCGATGACAAATTCAGGGATGTGATTAACAAAGATCCTTCGGTTAATAATATGAGGCGTGCATTTCACCAGAGCGGCCAGCCGAGCTTGTTTGATGATGGTATTGCTAAGGTAAAGCGAGGCCTGACTACGATTGAGGAAGTGCTGCGTGTGACCGAAGTATATGGCAGGACCGAAGAGGAAGTCTTCGTTGAAAATATGGGGTAAAGCCCCTTAGGGGCGGATTAAAAACGTGTTTTTGAAGGGTATACAAGATGGTAGATATAAAAACAGTATTAGCAATGGCTGTCCAGAACCGTGCAAGCGATGTGCATATTAATGTCAAAATGCCACCAATACTGCGAAAGAACACGGAATTGATTCATACGAATTTTCCTCCGGTTACCGATGAAGATGCTAAACAGATGATTATCTCTTTGGTTGGCTCGGAAAGGTACAACAAGTTCCAGGAAAATAGAGACCTTGATTTCTCGACAATGATTGATAGTGGCTATCGCTTCCGTGTTAACGCGCATTATCAGCGTGACATGATTGCCATATCATTCAGAGTTATTCCAAATGATATTCCTTTGGTAGACGATTTGAATCTACCGCCGATAGTCAAGGAGCTGATGGATCTGCCGAGGGGTTTAGTGCTCGTGACAGGCCATACCGGCTCTGGTAAAAGTACCACGCTTGCTGCAATGATAGGGCTTATCAATTCTAAGTACGGCAAGCATATAATTACCCTGGAAGACCCCATTGAGTATTTGTTTAAGAATGATAAGAGTGTGATAGAGCAGCGTGAGATAGGCTCTGACTGTTCCAATTTTGCGACGGGACTGCGGCATGTGCTGCGGCAGGACCCTGATATCATTATGGTCGGCGAAATGAGGGATTTGGAGACCACAAGTTTTACCATTACTGCCGCTGAGACGGGACATCTTGTCTTCAGCACGCTGCACACTATTAATGCTCCTCAGACCATTGAGCGTATTATAGATATTTATCCCGCGAATCAGCAGAACCAGATTCGCACGATGCTCGCCAACACATTGCAGGCGGTTATCTCACAAACGTTGTTTAAGCGTATAGATGAGCCTGGTATGATACCGTGTACTGAAGTAATGCTGTGCACTTCGGCGGCACGGAACTGCATTCGTGAAAACAGAATCTATGAAATACCGAATATTATTGAAACCTCACGCAGACTTGGTATGCAGACCCTGGATTACAGCATTGCCCTGATGTATTCAAGGGGCTATATAGATAGAGAAGAAGCGATCAATCGTTCAAGCAATCCTGGCAGAATGGAAAAGATGCTTGCTGTGCCTGCTGAGAAGCTCCAGGCTGCCCAGCCCGTTGGAGCAGTAAGCGTAGAAGGGTAAGCACAGTTATGATTGAAGAATCTTCACAGAATCATAAAGGTGCCCCCGCCCCCGCTGCTTCGCGTTTGCGAAGCAAACCGGCTGGGGGGGCAGTTTTAGATACGATGGACGAATATCGTCCATCATCTATAGTCCATCATCCATCGGCAATTCCACGGCCTTGTGATAAGGCCAAGAGCCAAACTACAATGATGAAAAAGATACAGAATTTCAAGGTGGAATTCGGACCGAGTAAGAAAGAAATTTTAAATGTCACAAATCAGCTTGCGGTTATGATTCGAGCTGGCATAAGCCTTCAGGATTGCCTTGAATCCATAGCAGAGCAGGTCGAGAAGCAGAAATTCAAAGCGGTCATTAGCGATTTAAAAATGCGTATCGAGGCGGGGCAGAGTTTTTCGCAGGCGCTTGCTGAGCACCCCCAGGTCTTCAGTAATCTTTATATAAACATGGTTGCCGCTGCGGAGGTCTCGGGTTCGCTTAGTGATATGCTGCAAAAATTGGCGGAGTATTTAGACCAGGAGGCTGAAACCCGTTCGCAAGTTAGAGGGGCGATGGTTTATCCTGTTATAATCGCGGTAATGGCCGTAACAGTAACCATTTTCCTGCTGTGTTTTGTTTTGCCAAGGTTTACAGCGATATTCGCAGGAAAGGAGCATCTACTGCCCCTTCCGACTATAATTTTGATGGCTGCCAGCAGGTTACTGCGGAATTATTGGATTTTCGTTTTACCAACCATCGGCGCATCAATATGGGGATTCTGGTACTTTATAAATACCCGTTCCGGCCGGTTATGGTGGGATAAGACCAAGCTGACGCTGCCTCTTATCAGGACCCTATGCCGCAGTCTGTACATAACGAGAAGTCTGCATACGATGGGTGTCCTGACAAGGGCGGGTGTGCCGATCCTGAATACGATTTTGATAACAGCACACATAGCGGGAAATGCGCTCTATAAAAATATGTGGCTCGGTGTTTATGAAGAGGTTCGTCAGGGCAAAAAAATTGCGTCGAGTCTAATCCAGTATGGTTTGATGCCCAGCAGCGTTGTGCAAATGATAAGAAGCGGGGAAGATTCGGGCAATGTGGGTGATGTGCTCAGAGACGTTTCCAGCTATTACGCAAGAGAGCTTAAAACTGTTATTAAGATGGTAACGTCAATGATAGAGCCGATAATGATAGTTGTGATGGGTGTTTTGGTTGGCTTTATCGCAACAAGTATTATTTTGCCGATATTCAAGATGTCTCAGGTTGTTACGGGCAAATAAAAACGATTGTCGATTTACGATTGCCGATTGAAAAATTAAGACCCGTGTAAATCCGTGTGTAAAAATCGTAAATTGAAAATTGGAAATCGCAAATGAAAAAAACTGCTTTTTCTCTTATTGAGGTGTTGATTGCAACTATCTTGATAGGTCTTGCAATTACAGCTCTATTGGCGGCCAATGGCTCGTTCACGATAGCCAACAGCGCCGGCGCAGATTTGTCAACCGCTGAATTTCTCATTGAGCAGATAAGGGGGCTTATGACCTTGCTGCCGGTGGTCGACCCTCAGACCGGCACTGCTACCTTTGGACCGGAAGAAACAGGTTTGACTTATTATGATGATTTGGATGATTTTGATGGTGCGAGTTTTTCTCCGCCGATTGATGCTAATAGAAATGTTTTGAACGATTTTGCCGCGTTCAGCCAGCTTGTGTTCGTTGAAAATGTTAATCCTGGCAATTTTGAACAGGTTGTCAGTGACCATAGCACCAGTTTTGTCAGAGTGACTGTAAATGTTCTTTTAAACACGAAGCAAATCTGCTCAACAAGCTGGATTCGTGCTCGGTACTAATTTCGTCTTTCGTTTTACGGTTGCGCCGCTCGTTTCGTTAAACGTAATACGTGAAACGTAACCGTGACGAGTCGCGCAACCGCAACCGATTGACGAAATCCTTAGAGAGTGCGAAATGAAAAATAACAGATGCCAAACTGGTTTTACCATTGTCGAGTTGTTGCTTGTTTTGGCGATAACAGGCATGCTGCTCGCCGCTGTAGCTGTAGCTTTTAATGCCTCG
>CAZQKO010000108.1:0-9174 GCA_964593945.1 uncultured Pirellulales bacterium
TAATTGGTTAAATTGTAATTCAATAACCAATTATCCATACTGTTTAAGAAGGAATGAAGACATGAAAGATCATAAAAACACAACAGAAAAACAGGATAAAATAATTTCGCGACGTGAGTTTATTGGTGGCGCTGCGGCAGCAGCGGCGGCGTTTACGATTGTGCCGCGGTATGTGCTTGGAGGCGCCGGCAATGTCCCGCCGAGCGAAAAGCTTAACATAGCCGGCGTCGGCATAGGCGGTATGGGCAAAAATAACATTAGAGCATGCGAGAGCGAAAACATTGTGGCGCTTTGTGATGTGGACGATGCTTATGCAGCCAAAGTATACCAGAGTTATCCCAATGCCAGAAAGTGGAAAGACTTTCGCAAGATGCTGGATGAGCAGAAAGATATTGATGCGGTGGTTGTTGCTACCCCGGACCATAATCACGCTGTAGTCGCGATGGCGGCGATGCAGCGCGGCAAGCATGTATATGTCCAGAAGCCAATGACACGTACGGTGTATGAGGCTCGTATGCTGACCGAGGCAGCCCGCAAGTATAAAGTCGCAACTCAGATGGGCAATCAAGGCCATTCCGGTGAAGGAACTCGCCTGGTTTGTGAATGGATCCAGGACGGCGCCATAGGCGATGTGCGCGAGGTGCATTGCTGGACCAATAGACCTGTTTGGCCACAGGGAATTGACCGGCCAAAGGATACACCACCGGTACCGAAATCTTTAGACTGGGATATCTGGATTGGTCCGGCACCGCAGCGCCCCTACAATCCCGCTTATCATCCGTTCAATTGGCGGGCCTGGCTTGATTTCGGAGCAGGTGCCCTGGGAGATATGGGCTGTCATGTTATGGATGCAGCTTTCTGGGCCCTTAAATTGAAATATCCCGTAAGCGTGGAGGCGAGTCATTCCTACGATGTCCGTGAGATGTGGAAACGATTTGACAATAAAGAAACCTATCCCAGAGCCTCTATGGTGCATTATCAATTCCCTGCTCGTGAGGGTATGCCACCGGTCAAGTTAAACTGGTATGATGGTGGAATATTGCCGGAACAACCGGATGGACTTGAGCCTGGCAAGCAGATTACAGACCTGGGCAGCGACGGCAGTGGAACTCTCTTCGTGGGTGACAAAGGCCTGTTAGTTTGCGGCTGTTATGGCGGCAGTCCTCGATTGATACCCGAAACAAAGATGAGAGAGTATAACCGGCCATCAAAAACGATACCCAGGATAGATGCCGGCAGTGACGGCCATGAACGTGACTGGATCCGAGCTTGTAAAGACGGCAAACCAGCCTGCTCGAACTTCGATTACTCAGGTCCGCTTACAGAAACCGTCGTTATGGGAAATCTCGCTATGCTCAATCCGGGCAAAAAGTTGGAATGGGACGGTGAAAACATGAAGATCACCAGCGATGAGAAAGCGAACGAATGCGTCAGGCCGACTTATCGCGAGGGATGGTCTCTGGAGACGTAATCAAGATTGCCCCATTTAGTGCCTAAAATGAACTAAAGTGCCTAAAGTGAGCTAAAGTTATAATTTATATTTTTAGACGCTTTAGTCACTCCAAAATTTAGTTACTTTAAACTGTTAGTTGTAAAATATAATCCGAATATGAAGAAGGGGAAGCATAACAGAATATCAAAAATTTCAAGACGCGATTTTCTCGGAAGCGCCGCGGCAACGGTGGCGGCGTTTACAATTGTGCCGCGGTATGTGTTGGGAGGCCCCGGCAATACACCCCCGAGTGAAAAACTCAATATCGCCGGCATAGGTATCGGTGGTCGCGGGGCAGATGTCCTGCGCAGCTTGGAAAGTCAGAACATTGTTGCTCTATGCGATGTGGACTGGGGATATGCAGCAGGTACATTCAGGCGTTATCCAAACACAAAGAAATACCGCGATTTCCGCAAGATGCTGGATGAAGAGGAAAAGAACATCGACGCGGTGATGGTCGCTACTCCCGACCATATCCATGCGGTAGCCTCGATAGCAGCTATTAAAAGAGGCAAGCACGTCTACTGCGAAAAGCCTCTGACGCACTGCGTGTACGAAGCCCGCGTGATTGCTGAGGCGGCCCGCGAACACAAGGTGGCAACACAAATGGGAAACGTGGGCCAGGCATCGGAAGAAACCCGGCTGATGTGCGAGTATATCTGGGATGGTGCGATCGGCCCGGTGCGGCAAGTCCATGTCTGGACTGATAGACCCCTGAGAGGATTGCATGATGTTTACTGGCCGCAAGGCATCGACCGGCCCAAAGAAACACCGCCTGTGCCGGAGAAACTTGAATGGAATTTGTGGCTTGGGCCAGCACCATACCGGCCATATCATCCTTGTTATCTGCCATTTAAATGGCGTGGCTGGTGGGATTTTGGAACCGGGGCATTAGGGGACATCGGCTGTCACAGTCTCGACCATGTATTCCGCGCCTTGAGGCTCGGCCACCCCACGAGTATGCAAGCCTCTTGCACTTTAGTCAATAAAGAGACTTATCCGGTTGCCTCTACTGTGCATTTTGAGTTCCCCGCCCGGCCTGTCTTGCCAGCGGTCAGGCTAACCTGGTACGACGGCGGATTGAGACCACCAAGGCCGGATGAAATGGACCAGGATGAGCAAATGGGCACGAGCGGCACCCTCTTTATAGGCGATAAAGGCAAGATGCTCGGCCACAGACTTATACCGGAATCACGGCGTATAGAATATGGCAAGCCGCCACAGATGCTGCCTCGCTCGCCGGGACACTTCGTGGAGTGGATTGAGGCCTGCAAGGATGGTAAAGCCCCCGGATCTAATTTCGATCACGCTGGGCCGCTGACCGAAGTAGTTCTGTTGGGTAACGTAGCTTTGCGCCCGGAACTAAGGGAGAAATTGACCCGCACAAAGTTGCAGTGGGACGGCAAAAAAATGATGTTTACCAATATGCCTGAAGCAAACGAGTTTCTACGACGCGATTATCGCCAAGGTTGGACACTATAATGGCTGGAAAACCGACGCTTTAATGTAACGAATCAGGAGTCAAATGATGGGAAAGAAAAATATTACACGAAGACAATTTCTGGGTGGCGCGGCTGCGGCAGCAGCTTTCACGATTGTTCCTCGGTATGTGCTTGGAGGCGCCGGCAATGTCCCGCCGAGTGGGAAGATTAATATCGCCGGTATCGGTGTAGGTGTAGATGGTATGGGCGCCAATAACTTGAAAGCTTGCGAAAGTGAAAACATTGTAGCGCTTTGCGATGTGGACGATAAGTACGCAGCCGAGGTTTTCCAAAGATATCCTAATGCCAGAAAATGGAAAGACTTTCGAAAGATGCTGGACGAGCAGAAGGATATCGATGCCGTAATCGTCGCCACACCGGACCACGCACATGCAGTAATCACAATGGCGGCAATGCAGTGTGGTAAGCATGTATATTGTCAGAAGCCGTTAACGCGGACGGTCTGGGAGGCACGTATGCTTACCGAGGCCACCAGAAAATATAAGGTGGCAACCCAGATGGGCAATCAGGGTCATTCGAGCAATGAGATTCGTTTGATTTGTGAATGGATATGGGATGGGGCGATAGGAGATGTGCGGGAGGTCCATTGCTGGACGGATAGGCCTGTCTGGCCCCAAGGAATGGATAGGCCCAAGGATACGCCGTCAGTACCCAGTACATTGGACTGGGATCTTTGGATTGGTCCGGCACCGCAGCGCCCCTACAATCCCGCTTATCATCCGTTCAATTGGCGGGCCTGGCTTGATTTCGGAGCAGGTGCCCTGGGAGATATGGGCTGTCATGTTATGGATGCAGCTTTCTGGGCCCTTAAATTGAAATATCCCGTAAGCGTGGAGGCGAGTCATTCCTACGATGTCCGTGAGATGTGGAAACGATTTGACAATAAAGAAACCTATCCCAGAGCCTCTATGGTGCATTATCAATTCCCTGCTCGTGAGGGTATGCCACCGGTTAAGTTAAACTGGTATGACGGCGGATTACTGCCGCAGCGCCCTGAGGAGCTGGAGGCTTGGCGCAAGATGCCCGATGGTGGTACGATCTTTGTAGGTGACAAGGGCAAGATAATGTGTGGCTCCTCCGCCCAAAATCCTCGAATAATTCCGGAGACAAAGATGAAAGAGTACAAACAGCCGGCTCAAACATTGCCACGGATTGAAAAGGGCAGCGAGGGACACGAGCTGGACTGGATAAGAGCCTGCAAGGGCGGTCCCGCCGCGAGCGGTAATTTTGACTATGCAGGTCCATTTACGGAAACGGTGGTTATGGGCAATCTCGCGGTTCTCAATCCGAATATGGTGCTGGAGTGGGACGGCGAAAATATGAAAATCACGAATAACGAAGAAGCTAATGCCTTTGTTAAACCTGAATATCGCAAAGGTTGGTCATTATAAAACCCAAGACCCGTGTTTAGCCGTCGCCGGCACGGCGACGGAATTAAAATCTTGATTCTCGAAATCTTTTTTAAGGATGAGGAAAAATGAATAATGTAACCAAAATTATCCTCGCGCTATTGATATTTGTTTTCTGCACAAATCCTTTAACGAGAGCAACTGCTGATGACCAGAATGGTTGGCAAACGCTTTTCAACGGAAAAGACCTAACCGGCTGGGATGGTGACCCGCGTTTCTGGTCCGTCAAAGATGGGGCCATTCATGGCGAAACCACTCTTACCAAACTTACTCTTCATAACACATTTCTCATCTGGCGTGGCAGCGAACTACAAGACTTCATTCTCAAAATCAAGTTCCGAATCCGTAACGGCAACTCCGGTATCCAATATCGCAGCAAAGAGTTCGACAAATGGCGTGTCACCGGCTACCAGGCTGAGGTCGAGAACACGCCGGGCAAGGTTGGATTCCTCTACCATGAGGCTGGACGTGGCTGGTTAGTCAAGGTTGGTGACTTTGTAGTCATTGATGAAGATGGTGAAAACAATGTTATCAGTAAAGTCGCCGACAAAGATGAGCTGATAAAGGACGGCTACTATAAAGAGGGACCCCGCCTCGCGGGAACCCAAAAGGACTGGAACGAATACACTATTATCGCCCAGGGCAATCACATCGTCCATTATCTCAACGGTTACCAGACGATTGAGCTGATTGATAACGACCGTCTAACCGATCCGAATGACCCGAAGGACCACAAGGGCGCCGCAAGAGCAGGTCTGCTTGCACTTCAAATACATATCGGCCCGCCTATGCTCGTTGAGTTCAAAGATATTTGCATTAAACACTTAGAGCCCAAATACGGTGATGCTGTTTTATTATTTAACGGCAAAGACCTCGACAACTGGCAGGACAAAGGCGACAAGGAAAAAAGCAAATGGGCTGTCGGCACCGCGAAAATGTCGCCCGACGATCCAAAGCTGCTGGCTGATATGGGTGGTCACGGCGAAATGCTTAATCTGGCCCGCGAGCACGGCGACAGCATCGACATATACACTAAGGAAAAATTCGGCGATTGCCGTATTGAATTACAATTGATGGTTCCGAAGGGTTCCAATTCCGGTATCTATGTAATGGGTGAGTACGAGATTCAGGTGCTGGATAGCTACGGTAAGCAGAAGATGGGACAGGGTGACATGGGGGCGATTTACGGTGCTGCTCCGCCGCCGGTCAATGCCTGTAAAAAGCCGGGCGAGTGGCAAAAATATGTCATTGAGTTTCAAGCTCCCAAATTTGACTCAGACGGCAAAAAAACCGAAAATGCAAAATTTCTCAAAGTGGAGCTTAATGGCCAGCTTCTACACGAGAACCTCGAAATGCCCGGGCCTACACCGGGTGGCGTTACAGGCAAGGAAGCGCCAACCGGGCCGCTAATGTTCCAGGGCAATCACGGGCCGGTAGCGTACCGAAATATTATATTAAAACCCATACTTAAGTAATCCCGTAAGGGATGCTGTGCAGGCATCTTGGCGATTTTGCTTGTAAAACCGCAGCAATTTCATATAATGAAAACCCTATTTAGATTACTAATTTTTTGGAGTTAATGAATTTGCGATGACCGAGAAAAGATCCGAAAAAGATATAGACAGACGTAGTTTCCTGCGTTCGAGCGCAGCAGTTGGTGCAGGTTTGTTATTTTCACCGCCTGTGGTGAGCTTGTCGAATCCAACGGTTTTGGCAGCCGCCTCTGGAGGACCCGGTACAAAGAAAGAAGATGATATAAATGTGGCTCTGCTCGGTGGAGGTGAGCAGGGACAGGTCCTGATGACCGCCTGCCTAAAAATACCTGGCATCCGCTTTAAGGCTGTTTGTGACATCTGGGAAGCTTATAACCAAAGACGGGTTTCAAGACTGCTGCAAAGGTACGGCCATAAGAATAACGCCTACGTCGACTATCAGGAAATGCTCGATAAAGAAAAAGACCTCGACGCGGTGATTATCGCGACGCCCGACTTCTGGCACGCTGAGCATACTATTGCCTGTCTAAAAGCCGGGCTGCACGTCTATTGTGAAAAAGAGATGTCTAATACGCTCGATGGCGCCCGCAAGATGGTTGAAGCGGCAAAAGAGACCGGCAAGCTCTTACAGATCGGCCATCAGCGTCGCAGCAATCCGCGTTATATTCACTGCTTTGAAAAGATTATCAAAGAGGCGAAACTGTTAGGACGGATTACCACCATCAATGGTCAGTGGAACAGAAGCAAGGCAGCGTGTGAAGACCTCGGCTGGCCCGAAAAAGCTACTATTGACCAAGCTGCGCTCGAAAAGTATGGATTTAAGTCCATGCAACAGTTCAAAAACTGGCGTTGGTACAAAGGATTGGGCGGCGGTCCTATTGTCGATCTCGGCTCACATCAGATTGACATCTATAGCTGGTTCCTCGGAGCGAATCCAAAGTCTGTGATTGCCAGCGGGGCTCTTGACTACTGGAGAGGACTCGGACGCGAATGGTACGACAATGTTATGGCCATTTACGAATACGAAACCGAAGAAGGGCCTGTCAGAGCATATTACCAGACAATAACAACAAACAGCAGAGCCGGTTTCTATGAAGCCTTTATGGGGGACGAGGGGATGATAAATATTTCCGAGGCTGCCGGGGCCTGGGACGGCGTTTATCGCGAGAGCTGGCTGCCGGCTGAGAAATGGGAGCCGTGGGTTAAAAAGGGATACCTTAAAGGACTCGTCGAGGAAGAAGAAAAGCCTGTTGAGACAACCGCTGTTCTGGATGCACGCGCGACCGTACCTCCGCCCAAATATGAGCTGCCTGTGACGATGGATAAACCTGCACATCAGCCGCACTTGGAGAACTTCTTTGACGCGATTCGCGGCAAGGCGAAACTGAGCTGCCCCGCTAAGATCGGATACGAAACGGCTGTTACCGTACTAAAGGTAAACGAAGCAGTCGAAGCCGCACGCAAACTTGAATTTCAAACGGATGAATTTAAGGTTTAGGAAACCCCACGTAAAACGTGGGGCTAAAAATATTTAGCCCCCAAATTTATTTGGGGGGTCTTCCTCTATCGAAGGACCGATGATACATTGAAAATAGGATTGACAGTAACTTTAGCTTTGCTGCTTATCGCGCCGAGCTTGTCTGCCGCAGCGGAGCCGGCAGGGACACTGCTTGGCGACGAAAGTGACGGCAGCAGGGCTCAGCCGAATCATCTTATAGAGCTTTTACCCGAAGATATTGATCCCACTTCCTTTGAATTTGTCAAAGGCGACAAAATTGACCCCGACATTGATGAAAGATCAAAGGTCCTTTTGCCTTTTTCAACGAAATGGACGTGCGGCGAATGTCACAGCTATAATATCATCAACAAAGGCTGGCATTTCAATGCTGCCGATCCGAATGTTCTACCCGGACGGCCAGGCCAGCCGTGGATATATTTTGACGCTCGCTTAGCTACGCAGATTCCACTTTCGCACCGGCCGTGGCCGGGTACCTTTAGACCTGAGCAAGTAGGCCTGACGAACCACAAGTTCACAAAAATTTTCGGCAGACATACGCCCGGCGGTGGCGTGGGTGAGCATGATGCCGAAGACACAGCACAGAAGATGCGCCAGTACGTCTCAGGGAAATTAGAGGCTAATTGCTTAGCATGTCACAACGCAGATCCGGGCCAAGACCAAGGCGGAACGAACGGTTACGCTATACAGGTAGCTCGCGGCAATCTCCGCTGGGCAGCCGCCGCTTCATCCGGCTTTGCTTCCGTGACAGGCTCAGCTGAAGATATGCCAGATACCTACGACCCGTTTGATCCGTTTGAGGTCCAGTCGGCTAAAGAAAGACAAAAATCTCCCCCAGTCGTTACCTACCACAAAGCTGCTTTCGATAATGAGAATCGGGTGCTTTTCAATATTGTCAGAGAGATTCCTGCCAAGCGATGCTATTACTGCCATTCCAATCTATACTTGTCTGACGACAGCCAAGATCTGGGTGACAATGAAAAAACTGAAAAATGGTCAACGGATGAAGATGTTCACTTAAAAGCAGGCCTGACTTGCGTTGACTGTCATCGCAATGGTCTTGACCACAACATTATTCGCGGTTACGAAGAAGAAAGCACGGTATCACAGAATCCATTGGCCGCTGCAATCTCGTGCGAATCTTGTCACCAGGCCGGCCGACTCGGAGCACCGGTACCTAAGCACCCCGGCATACCGCCGATCCACTTTGAAAAGCTTACCTGCACAGCGTGTCACTCAGGGCCGTGGCCAGGAAAAAAGACGCAACTTACAAAGACATCGCGTGCCCACCGCCTGGGGACGCCGAATGTAAATAAATCTGATGAGGTGCTGCCACATATCATAGCTCCTGTTTTCGCCAAACAGTATGAGTGGCAGCCTCAAGCGAAGCTTGGGGATGGCTCCAAAATTGCGCCTCATAAACTGATTTGGCCCGCTTTCTGGGCGGAGCTTGTGGATAAGCAAGTCAGGCCGGTTGCTCTCGATGTTGTCAAGCAAACCGTCGGCGAAGTATTTGCGAATCTGGAGCTGCCACAATCAGGCGACTGGCCGAATTTGAGCGAAGAGAATATTACCAGCGCATTAGTGTCACTTGCAAAAGCCATCGAAGGAAAAGCTGTGTATGTTGCCGGCGGAAATCTTTACAGCCTCGATGATAAAGGTGAGCTGCAAAAGCAGCAGGGACACCCGGCTGCTCAGCCGTATCTGTGGCCGATAGCACATGATGTCAGGCCGGCCGCTCAGTCACTTGGCGTGCGTAGAT
>CAZQKO010000109.1:0-9146 GCA_964593945.1 uncultured Pirellulales bacterium
GTCTCAGGCGACAAATCCACCTTAATTATGCGCCCAGTTTTTGGGGAGTATTATATAGTTTCATCGCTTTGTGAAGAAGTAAAGTGAACTAAAGTTTGGATTGCCTAAAGTGCCTAAACATAAAAATACTTGCGAAACGACTGCGAGACTGCTATTCTGTTGCATTCGTTTTCGTAGCCTTCTAACTTGATTTTTTTGTCTTATGAACAGGAAGTAAATAATGCAAAAATCTGTAAAGAACCCAGGTTTGTCGGAACTTGATAAGCTTTGTATTCAAGCCATCCGTTTTTTGTCAGCAGACATTGTCCAAAAGGCAAAATCCGGGCATCCTGGTATGCCGATGGGGATGGCGCCGGCAGCGTATATACTTTGGACTAAACACATGAAATACAACCCCGCTAACCCAAGGTGGCATAATAGAGATCGTTTTGTTCTCTCAGCGGGTCACGGCAGCGCACTATTGTATACAATGCTGCATTTGACTGGTTTTGACATCAGCTTAGACGAATTAAAGAACTTTCGACAATGGGGCAGTAAGACACCCGGCCATCCGGAATACGACCCGGACCACGGCGTAGAGGTGACAACCGGGCCTTTGGGACAGGGGATTTCCAATGCCGTTGGGATGGCTATAGCGCAAAAACATCTGGCTAATTATTTTAACCGAGACGGTTTTCCCATCATCGACTACAAAGTATATGTAATCGCTAGCGACGGCGACCTGGAAGAAGGAGTTTCTTCGGAGGCCAGCTCATTGGCGGGACATCTGGGTCTGGATAATCTGATAGTTGTTTATGATGACAATCGCATCAGCATTGACGGGAGTACCGACCTCGCATTCACGGAAGATAGAGCCAAGCGCTACGAGGCCTACGGCTGGAATGTGCAGGTCGTTGAAGGTGACGGCAACGATATGGCTGCATTTGAAAAGGCCCTGGAAAATGCAAAAAAAGAAAAAAAGCGACCGACGATTATAAAGCTCCGCACACATATCGCATACGGCAGCCCGAATATGCAGGATACTGCTGAAGCACATGGAGCACCGCTCGGCGAAGACGAAATCAAATTGATGAAAAAGAAATTCGGCTGGGACCCCGACAAGACTTTCCATGTGCCGGATGAAGTGCTTACCCATACACGAAAAGCCGTTGAGCAAGGCAAATCAGTCGAGGCAGCGTGGGATAAATTATTTGCAGAATATGCAAAAAAATATCCGGAGCTTGCTAAGCAACTTCGTGACGCCGCAGCGGGGAAGCTACCCATCAACCTCGATGAGATTCTGCCGAAGTTTGAGGCGGGCAGCTCTGTTGCTACTCGCAAGGCCTCCGGCAAAGTGCTGGACACCTTAATGCCGAAGCTGCCTTTGGTATTAGGTGGCTCGGCTGACCTGACACCCTCGAACAATACCAGATTTGACGGCGCAAAGGACTTCCAGAAGAATGCGAGAGATGGCAGGTATCTTCGCTACGGGATTAGAGAGCACGCGATGGGGGCAATAATGAATGGAATCTCGGTAAGCGGCTTAGCCAGAGCATACGGCGGAACGTTCCTTGTTTTTTCAGACTATATGCGGGGAGCAATTCGTGTTGCAGCTCTTTCAAAATACCCAACCATATTTGTATTTACTCATGACAGCATCGGCATAGGCGAAGATGGCCCGACGCATCAGCCGGTGGAACATTTAGCAGCACTGCGGACGATACCAAACTTGATTGTGATCCGCCCTGCTGATGCGAATGAAACCGCACAGGCGTGGAAGTTTGCTCTTGAGTATAAAGATGGACCTGTAGCTTTACTTCTTACCCGACAGGGACTGCCGGTTTTAGATCAGGCCAAATACACTTCCGCAGCGAATCTTAGCAAGGGCGCTTATGTGCTGGTCGGTACGAGTAAGCCGGATGTGCTTCTTTTAGCAAGCGGCTCGGAAGTCTCTGTGGCACTGTGTGCGACTGAAGGACTGGAAAAAGAAGGAATTAAAACTTCGGTGGTCAGTATGCCATGCTGGGAGCTGTTTGAAAAGCAGGATCAAAAATACAAGGACTCGGTTATTCCACCGAATGTCACCGCAAGAGTTGGCATCGAGGCCGGCATCGAATTAGGCTGGCACAAATATCTCGGCGACAAAGGTATCTTTATCGGCATGTCTTCGTTCGGCGCATCGGCTCCGGCCAAGGTCTGCTTTGAGAAGTTTGGCATTACGGTCGAAAATGCTATCACCGCTGCAAAGAAAGTGATAACCTGATGCTTTGCAAAAGCTCAATGATTTGGTGCTATCGCACTTGTTTATTGTCATTGCGAGCGGAGCGAAGCAATCTCAAAATCCGTGACGGGTTTAGATTGCCACGGCCTACTTCGTAGGCCTCGCAATGACAACCTTACATACTACGTGTTATAGAATACTAATACGCCGCCCAAAAAAACAGAATACGATGAAGAAAAAGGCCATCAAATCTATAGCGGTAATGACCGGAGGTGGAGACTGCCCGGGCCTAAATGCCGTCATCAGGGCTGTTACCAAAACTGCGATAACCAAGTTCGGCCTTGAGGTCTGGGGCATACAAGACGGTTACTTAGGCCTCATTGAAGACCGAATGGATGTGCTCAGATACGACGATGTGAGCAATATTCTGACGGTTGGAGGTACGATTCTTGGTTCGTCTAATGTGGCAAATCCGTTTAAATATCCGGTAATCGTGGGCAAATCAAGACGGCTTAGAGATGTCTCAAACAAGTGCATTGAGGTGCTCCATAGTCACGGCATCGATGCGCTTATCTGTATCGGCGGAGACGGCACCATGGCCTCGGCAGCCGGCTTTGCTAAAAAAGGCGTCAACATTATAGGCGTACCCAAGACGATTGACAACGACCTTTACGGCACGGATATTACCTTCGGCTTTAACACCGCTGTCACTACCGCCACTGAGGCGATCGATAAAATCCATACAACAGCAAGCTCTCATCACCGGGTTATGATTGTCGAGGTTATGGGTAGATACGCCGGCTGGATCGCCCTTCACGCAGGCGTGGCCAGCGGCTCGGATTGCCTGCTGCTGCCGGAAATACCGTATCGCTTAGACAAAATCTGCGATTTCGTGATCAGCCGGTCAAAACGGGGCAGAAGATTCAGCATCATAGTAGCCGCAGAAGGAGCCAAAGAAATGGGCGGCAAAATGGTCGTCGCAAAAAAGCTGCCATTCAGTCCCGACCCGGTTCGGCTGGGAGGTGTGGCAGTCAAGCTGGCAGCACAAATCAATGAGCGAACGGGTCTTGATTGCAGGGAGGTTGTTCTCGGACACATACAGCGCGGAGGGACACCAACGCCTTTCGATAGAGTTCTGGCGACGAACTTCGGTTATACTGCAATTGAACTTTTGATGAATGGCATCAAAGGTCACTTGGTAGTGTTGAAGAATGGCAAACTCTCAAGTATTCCACTTTCAAAGGTTGCCGGCAGGATAAAGACTGTTCCCAAGAACCATCACCTTATACAAGCAGCTCTTGCCGTTGGTACCAATTTCGGAGTCTGATCGTACGTGTTTAGCTGGGGAAAACCATCGCCAATCCACCATGTCGGATAAATCCGCCATTCCGGATTGACGCTGCCACCCAACAAAATTGATAAACAGAGAGTGGCAGCCCCAAACGCAGGAACCTGCGGAGCAGGGTCCAAGCTTGGGGATGGCCTTCAACAATATGTAGCTAAACACTTACGTCTGATCCGTCATCTAACGGTATCTAACATCATATTCCGGCACAATTGGCTCCCACTGCACCTTCGCAGCACCCAAAAGAGTGCCGGTTGCATAAGCCAAATCAACCAGCGCTATTTGATATTCCGCCAAGGCGAGAATCTCTGCGCTTTGGGCATCGGCAAAAGTTGTTTGTGCCTGAAGTACATCTGTAGATGTCCTTAATCCCAGCTCAAACTGCCGCCTTTCGGCCCCGTACAGGCGTCCATCCAGAATCGCACTCTGTCTGCTTGCCAGAATACGCTGCCAGTTCGCCTCAAGCTTGTCTATTGCATTTAGCACCTCAAGCTCAATAAGCTCCTTACGATTCTCGTGAGTGACCAATCGCTGCCTTCGCTGATATAAAGCCTGAAGCAATCGGCTCTTGGCTGCATTATTTCCCAAAGGTACTAAAAGCTGCAGTCCGACTCGATGGTCCTCAAACCTCTTATCGAAAAGCAAATCAAACGAATCACTCCTCGTTTTTCCAAGACCGTTTATATTATACGTGTAATCCGCTGTAACCAAGGGAAGCGCCTGATTACGCAGATAATCAATTGTGCTGATGTCCTCAGCAATCTGCAGCTCCAGCTCGAGCATTTCCATGCGATTATCAATGGCTTTTCCTACTAATTGCTTTCCTTGAAATTCGTAGTGCACCGGATCCGGCACAGTAGCCGGTATCAGCACTGTAGGTGTCTGCATTTCCAGACCTGCTTTTTTTATTACACGTTTAAGCTCACGCTCCCGATCGCGTAAATTATTCTCAGCTACGATAATAGCCTCAAGCTGCTGCGCTACGCCGGACTCAGCCCTAATTACCTCAACCTGCGCTCTCTCACCCAAATCAACAAAACGCTGAGCCTGCTCAAGCTGAGCTTTGGCCAAATCATATTGTTTTTTCCGTACCTCCGATTCACGCCGGGCCGCATAAAGCCGCCAATACACACGGTCCAAAGCAGCGATAACGCTTATTACCTCAAGTTTTGTTCTTGCATCGGTTATCTGTTGTTCATATCTGGCAATGCGAATGGAATGGGTATTAGCACGTTTGCCGGCATTTCTAAGCAGCGGTTGGCTAATCGAAACCGAAAAGTTTGAGCCGTAAGAAGGATTAAATACCGAGTATGTGGAGTCGGTCTTGCTACGATTGTCGGCCATATCAAAATTGACGGTTCCACCGCTTCGCAAAGGAACATCGACGCCAAGCTCCGTGTTTACATATTCTCTCTTTGAGCCGCTAATATCAAGACTTGATGCCACCGGCGTGTCGAATTTATAAAATGAAAAGCCGGATGTAAACGCAGACTCAAAGCGAGCTTCTTCTTCACTGACCCGCTTAGCAGCGATGGCAGGATTAATAAGCTCAACCTTAAGGTCAAGATTATTTTCCAAAGCCATTGCCCGACATTGTTCCAGTGTCAGCTCAAGCTCCTTTGGTGGCACTTCGTTTAGCTCTGCCACAGGTACATCTGGAGGTTTGTTTGGCTCAGCCCGTGTTTGCTTTAAATCAAGTGTTTCTACTTGTCGCAATTTCTCAGGTTTAACCTTAATTTCATAAAACTTCTCACGCGCATATTGCTTTCTGCAGCCGGATATGCAAATTACTGCTAATCCAATAAAAACTATAAGACAATAACTTACTAAAGATAATTGTTTATTCATGTCTAAGCGCCTCAATAGGGTCGAGTCTGGCGGCCTTAATTGCCGGGAACATTCCAAAAAAGATGCCCACCGAACCCGCAAAGCCAAACGAAAGCGCTATCGCCCAAATGGGGACATACGCTAAATCGAGACTGGCGTGAGGAATCCTGGCAATCAGGCTCGTAAGCATTTGCCCGATGCCAGCTCCTATCAACCCACCGAACAGGCACAGCACGACCGACTCCACAAGAAACTGAAAGAGGATAGCCGAGGACCTGGCCCCAACGGCCTTGCGAAGGCCGATTTCCCGAGTTCGTTCTGAAACCGATACCAGCATGATGTTCATAATACCTACGCCGCCAACCAGTAAGGAGATGCCCACAACGCCGCCGGCGACAGCAGTGATGGCCAGAGCCATCTTGTTGAACGACTGGAGGTATGCCTCAATCACCTCCAGCCGGAACGTCTCCGGATCACCTGGTTTCAGACGACGGGCTTGTCGGAGGAAAAACCGCAGCTCCGCCTGGGCTTCTTCGGAAAGCTCCGGCTTGCGACAACTCGCTATCACATACATCCAGGGATTCCATTGCTTCCACGCGGTGGAAAAGGGGATGAAAACCTCTTCGGAAGAACCCATCCCACCAAACATCGACGATTCCACACGCCTCTCTACAACTCCCACAATCCTGAAACTGCGGGAGCCTACGACAATCCTTTTGCCGATGCAGTTCTGGTCGAGCCTCAGCTCATCGCGCACCGTAGGCGTAATCAGACAGACCTGCCAGCCGTTCTCCTCATCCGTCAGAGTGAACGGCCTTCCCATGACCACGGAGCGATTCTCGATCTGGTGCCATGCGGGATTAATGCCGTATACACGAGCTCCGTCAATACCATGAATACCATAACCAATCGTCTGGCTCCTCTCCGTTATCAGGGTATAATTCTCTATAGACGGACAACGCTCCAAGAGTCCTTCAAACAGTTCCGGCCGAAAACGAATGATCCGCCAAGATGCGCTCTTGAACCGTCCGGTCCGGGGCCAGTGGGGGATGACATAGATCTTATTCGTACCAAAGGACTCAAAATCACGCAGCACTTTTGTTTTTAAACCGGTTAAGGCAGCTATCACCGATGTTACAGAAGCCACCCCAATCACGATGCCAATCGTTGTAAGTATCGACCTTGTCTTGTTTGCCCAGATTTGCCCTAACGCAAGAAACACACTCTGATAAAAAAGACGCAAAAAAGCCAAAGATGTTCGTATCACAGCAGCGGGAGCTTGATAGATAAAACGAAAAATAGCCTTAAACGCCCGTATAAAAGCGGTCATGTCAGTTCCTTTTGCCTATTATTGGTATTGGCTGCCACAGGTTTTTTCCGCGGATCCCGGTTATTTTTCACATCGCTGCAAATGCGTCCGTCTTTCATGTGAATCATTCGCTCGGTATGATGCGCCACGTATTCTTCATGGGTTACTATGACAATGGTCTGGCCTTCCCGATGAAGCTGATCAAACAGTTCAAGGATTCCATCGCTGGTTTTACTGTCGAGGTTGCCGGTCGGCTCATCAGCAAGCAAAATACTCGGATTACAGACAAGTGCACGGGCGATAGCCACGCGCTGCTTCTCACCTCCGGAAAGCTGGTTCGGCTTATGTTTCACGCGGTCTGCCAGCCCTACTCGCTCAAGCACTTGTTTAGCACGCTTATGCCGAGACCACCAGCCGTCTTTCGAGTAAATTAATGGCATCTCGACATTCTTTAGTGCATTTAATTGCCCAAGCAGCTCAAACGACTGAAAAACAAAACCGATTCGCTCGTTGCGGACATGAGCCAGTGCCGTGTCGCTCATCTTTGTTGTGTCCTGCCCATCCAGCTCATAGTATCCCGAAGTGGCCCGATCCAGACAGCCCAGAACGTTCATCAGAGTGCTCTTTCCCGAGCCGGATGGACCCATCACTGCAACGTATTCGTTCTCGCTAAGTTCAAAATTAATTCCGTCAAGCGCATGGATACGCTCAACACCGACTTTGTAAATCCGCATTACGTCTTTAAGCCGAATTATCAGCCTATTATTTTTCTGAGTCATCTTTTTTCACTTCGTTCGGCTCGTTTGCATCAACTTTTGTTTTAGCATCTTTCTTCTTTTTTGCTTCTACCTCGCGCTCGTCCTGTATTTTCTGGTCGTGCTTGAGCTTTTCGAGCTCCTTATAGGGCCCGACGACGACTTTCTGTCCCTCCTTGAGGCCGGTCTCGATAACCGTATGCGTCATGTTACTCGGCCCGATCTTAACCAGGGCGATAACGGCCTTGCCGTCGTTGTAGCGAAAGACAACCGTGGCATATGTCTTGGCCTTTTCTTCCTCGCTAAGCTGATCTCTAATGTCTACCGGCAATTCATCTACCTTTCGCCCCAGGACCGCCTGGCTCGGCAGGATTAAGACGTCCTTGTGGTCAGCCACTTCAATGTCCACGTCCGCCGTCATGCCTGTGAAAATCTGCTCGTCCGGCTCTTCGAGCGATATCTCGGTTTCGTAGTACTTCGATCCCTGGTTACCCATCTTGTGACTGAGGGCGATGGTTCGCACGGTTCCCGAAAAGACCTTATCCGGCCAGGCTTGAATATGCACTCGCGCATTCTGGCCAACCTTTAGTTTGCCTACATCTGCTTCATCCACCTGTGCCATGACCAGCATTTGCGACAGGTCCGCCACCTCCATAATCACGGTACCAGGATTATTCATTGTTCCGAAAACCACAACCTCGCCAACCTCTGCGTTAATACGGGTTACTACACCATCAATAGGCGAGGTGATAGTCGTATAGCTAAGAGCCTCGCGGGCCTGGTCAATCCTTGCATCAGCTGCTTCAAGATTGTGCTGCATCACCTGCAAATTCAATTGTGCCGACTCCAGTGTGTGCTTCGCTGCCTCATACTTGGATTTCTGCTCATCAACTTTAAGCTTGGTCTGGTCAAATGTAGCCTGACTAATATCCTTCGATTCAAGCAATCCCTTCTGGCGGGTGAAATCAGTCTCAGCCTGTTTAAGCGACGCGGCAATACCCAGAAGACTCGCCTGCTGACTGGCTATACGCGCTTTTTCTACCTCAATTTGCGCCGCCTGGGCCGCGCGGGAAGCCTCGGCCTGCAGCAACTGACTCTCTAAATCCTTTGCGTCCAGGCGCAGCAGAACCGAAGGCGGAATCGGCGGATTCACGTTGGGGTCGCCGCGAGTTACCCGATCTCCTTCATCGTAGGGCAATTCAACGATTCGAGCCGAGACCTTCGCACTTATCTCTACCTTCTTCTTAGGCTCGATCTCGCCTGGAGCACTGACAAATTCTACCAGCTCCCCACGCTCAGGTTTCTCAACTCGAACTATTGTGGACTTGCCTGAAGCGGTCTTTTTGGCCTTAAACACAACCCCGACAATAAGGAGCACAGGCAATATTATTAGAATTGCAATAGTTATTATCCGAGACTTTTTCACTGTGAAATTTCTCCTGAAAAATAGACTATTATCGATGCAAAATTAAACAACTACGGGTTAAAACCCGTAGAATTTGCCGAAACAAGCTTTGCCTGTCCGCCTTTGGCGGATAACTTCATCTACGGGTTTAAACCCGTAGAATTGCGGCGGAGTATTAAACATTTATTCTATAAAATATAGACGTTTAATTCCAGAATTTATTGCGCCTTCTTTCAAAAAACAATCTTGTCCTGAGCGACCTGTGGTGAGCGAACCTGTCTTGAGCGTAGTCGAAAGAGTCGAAC